>JASMFB010000067.1 GCA_030751995.1 Candidatus Thalassarchaeaceae archaeon | reverse complement strand
CTGTCAGTGATCTCGACCTCGCTGTAGATGCACAAGGGCGCACTCAATTGCTTTTGGACACCAATGAAGGATACTATCACTATGAGCGAGCGAATGAACTTCTGACTTCGATTGCCCCTTGGGGAATGAATGATTTTGGCACCCTCCCAAGTGCTGCCATGGTCGTGAGTCCTGCCGGTCAACCAACAATCATTACATCAGACGGCACTGGGATTGATTTCAATCAGGCCGCTGGAACCATTTTCGTCTCGGAAGAGGTACTGAGTGGGGGTACCGCTTCTCTTGGCAGTATCGCTGCACCGACTCCCAATCACTCCATGGCTTCCTTCCTGTTTGAATTCAGTTCGGGTACAGATTCCCTCGTATTCGCCAATCAAACGAGTAGTGCAATCGACACCGAGATTATCGAGAGTGGCATGACCATCGAGCAGGACATCGTACTGCTGGTAGATTCAAGCAATACCCCTCATATCGTGTGGAGAAATGCTGACACGAACGAAATCCTAATCACGGTACAGAACGGCTCGACATGGGATGAAAACACCCTCGCAACCGATGCAAATGGTAGCCAATTTGGTGCTGTCATGGCCGACAACGGCAGCATCGGCTTGATGTACCGCCATGACACATCTGGCTTAATCACCGAATGGTCTGAAGGAGTCGCTGACAGTTGGTCAATGACAGAACGCACGGTTCTTTCAAGCAATGAGACACTGGTAGACGGTGAGGCAAGCGTTCAACTCGCCGGTGCTGCGCTTGAAGTCGTCTGGCAAGACAACAATTCACAGTGGCGTCACCAGTTCAGTGAGTCTGGGTCCGTGACCGAACAGAGTGTGCCTTCATTGGGTTGGACATCACTCATGGGTTCACCAGAATTCACTTCAGATGGATTCCTAATTCCTGGTAATCTTCCCGGCACATCTGGCTCACATGTTCTCATCGATTCTACAGGTTCCCGTACAGTAGACCTAAATTGCCGTTATACCAACGATATTGAATTGCTCATCGATACTTCTGGAGAAGATTGGGTCATCTGTCCCAATCCGACGGGCACGGTCACAATCAACACACTTGAGGGCCACCAACCCATTGAATTCGGCTCCATTCCTTGGCAGACCGATTCTGCTCCCGCTGCAACCCTTGATTCGAACGGCACTTGGCACGTCTTGTTCGCGACCACATACAGCACTGTATCGATTCTTCATGGGTTGGCCGACTCAGATCGTGATTTCATCCCGGATATGATGGACGACCTCCCCGAATTCGGCGGTCAGTGGACCGATTCCGATGGCGACGGTTATGGTGAAAACCCAGATGCACCGAGTGTCGACAAATGCCCGACAATTGTTGGTTACAGCGCCTATGGCCACCATGGTTGTGGCGATGTCGACGGCGACGGATTTGCCAATGCTGTCGACGATTGCTCAAACAGTGGAAAATCATGGCGTGACGCTCTTGGGTGTCCAGACACAGACGGCGACGGATGGTCCGATCCTTCAGGCGCAGCTGGTTGGAATGGCGACCGACATCCAACAAATTGGATGCAAGCCATCGACACAGATGGTGACGGAAGATACGACAACCACGGACCAGATTGCTGTGGGCAGAATGCTGAATCCGATGAATTCCCACTAGATCCCCAACAGTGGGTTGACGAAGATGGTGATGGCTGGGGCGACAACTCAAGCGCTCCTACGGGCGACAAATGTCCTGGGTTCGATGGCTCCTCTATCTATGATCGCGGCGGATGCCTCGACAGCGACGGAGATGGCTGGTCCGATCCTGCGCCCCCTACGTCATCAAAGCCGTACGGTTGGACTTACAACGTAACACGTTGCTACAACTCTTGGGTTGACGATGAAGGCAATTCACATGCCGCCGGCGAACATTGTGCTGATTTATTCCCTTGGGCGCCTGATGACACCTCTCCTGAGAACCTCTGTGGCACCCTTTGTCACCACCAATGGGGCGACCTCGATGGCGATACCTATGGCGACAACAACTCCCATGATGCTTGGAATCGAGACGCCTTCCCTCAAGACTGGACCCAGTTTGCAGATACTGATGAGGACGGATATGGTGACAATATCAGTGGCAACAATGCCGATGACTGTCCAAGCATCTGGGGCAATTCCACAATCGACAAGAAAGGTTGCACAGATACGGATGGTGATGGCCATTCCAACATCTACTCCTACGACATCAATTCTGAGAGCGGCCTTCGTGAGAATGAACTCGGAGACGCACTACCTGATGACCCAGACCAATGGCGTGATCGCGATGATGATGGATTCGGAGAGAACCCAGTCGGAGATTGGGATCGCTGCCCGGATATTCCCGGTGCATTACTCGGTGTCCCGGGTCCTGGTTGCCCGATGCCTGTAGGCGACGAGGATGGAGACAATATTCCTGACGAAGAAGATTTATGTCCAGATACACCTGAAGGAGAGAGTGCCAATATCGATGGTTGTTCACCTTCTCAAATCGATACAGATGGAGATTCAGTCACCGACGACGCCGATATTTGTCCGAACACCCCTCTTGGTGAGATAGTCAACAGTGTGGGCTGTTCGTCTACACAAACGAACATCGATACCGATGGCGATGGTGTCAATGACGTTGATGAAAATGCGGACCAACTCGACATGTGCCCCAACACGATTCCCGCGGATTACGACGAGGTCGATGCAAACGGATGTGCACCCTCACAACTAGACACGGATGAAGACGGTGTCACCGATGATTTGGATCTCTGCCCTGGCACCACATTAGGTGCAACAGTAACCGCTGATGGTTGCATCGTTGTCGGTGCGGACACCGACTCTGATGGAATTGAAGATGCGGTCGATGATTTCCCGGCTGATGAGACACAGTGGACCGATTCCGACGATGATGGATTTGGAGACAATTGGGCCGATTCTTCGTGGAACGAATCGCGCGAAGGAACTGTAGGCCAATGGGTTGCGAATGCTACATCTCCTGATTCTTGCCCTCAAGACTATGGCGTATCCAACAATTCAGCAGGAGCTAGCCCTGGAACTGAGGTTGTTCTAGGCTGCCCTGATATCGATAGTGATGGATGGGCAGACTCAATTGATTGGGACAATCTTGACTCATCACAATGGGAAGATCTCGATAACGATGGTTTCGGCGACAACTCATCTGGTATCAATGGAGACCAATGTGTTGGCCAACCCGGAATTGCTGATGCTGATGGTGAAGGGGGCGTGCATGAAAATGGCTGTCCAACTCCCGACGAGGATAATGATGGAGTTTTGAATCATCTAGATCAGTGCCAAGGTACACCTGAGAATGAGGAAAGAAATTCTGACGGTTGTGCAGACTCTCAACTCGACACTGACGAAGATGGTGTGAGCGATGCCGATGATGTGTGTGCTGATACCGATTGGAGAGAGAGCGACCTTGTAGATGAGACTGGTTGCACACCGGCACAGTTGCAGGAAGCCGAAGATTCCGAATCATCATTTATGGATGGACCGATGAAGTTTGGTGTGATTGCAATTGGCGCAATCCTTGCTATTGTCATCCTAATGATGGTAATCTCACGGATTCGTGGAAACCGAATTGATTGGGACGAGGAAGATGATGACGATGATGATTATCACGATGATGATGACGATGATGACTGGGACCCATTCAGTACCAGTTCAGGCACAGCACCAATGAGATCATTCTCATCTGAACCTTCGCGGGAACCTTCGTCCAGAGGCCCCCCAACACGCAGCCAAGCCCCTCCAACTCGCAGTAGCCGAGGCCCCCCAACACGCAGCGAAAGCCCTCCAACTCGAAGTCAACCTCCATCATCTGCCCCTTCACGCCAAGCCCGCCCAAGTGCGCGACCCAGCGCTCCAACAAGAGAAGTGAGCCAAGAGCCCACGGAACCTGTTCGGAAAACTCGTCGAACATCCACAACGACACCTGCAACCGACGACCACCCAGTCCGTAAGACTCGCAAGACCTCGCGTAGCCCCGCCACTGCAGCAGCTGCCCCAACTCGCAAGACCCGTCGAACAGCAACTCCGGCCAAGCAATCAAGGCGCCGAAAGTCCAGTGGTTCTTTCGACGATTTATTCGGCCCGGACGAGAAGGCCGATTTCGATGCATCCGTTGCCGCTGCAAAGGAGCGACTAATCGTCGGTGATTCAGAACAGAGCGTTCTAGCACGATTGCAATCTGAGGGCTGGAATGTCAAGCAATCCAAACACATCCTTGGACACGCTCGGCCCTAACGCGTGTACGCAGGGGCGCCGTCTACGACGGCGTCAACCTATTGAATGGCCTTCGCTGCGCTTGGTGTAGGCGGCACTCGATGGCTGATGATGAAGAACTCGAAGGCGCCACTCTCCCCGAAGGCATTGAGGTCGACGAAACATCGGCATATTTCGGCATTACGGATTCCAGCGATCTCATCAATCGTCTCGCCGAAACCGACCGATTGAATGGCCTCGGCGAATTCCTTTCAATTACTGGCGACCTCCTTCTCAAGCAAGCGACATTTGATTTTGAGATGGCTGCCACCAGACTAGAGGTCGAAGGGGGCGAAATCTATTGGTTGATTTCTGAGCCCTTTGGAATTCTTTCGTGGACTGATCCAATTCGAGTGTTTCTAGGCCAAGAGGATTCGATGGGCAATCCAGGGGGCCCCGACCCGGATTTGGCAGCGACCGAGAAAGATGCACTTGAAGCATTCAATGATCCATTCCGATTGCTGAAGATGCTTGCAATCGGACACATGTGTGGCGGTCTGCAGGAACTCGACCAATACCTGGCGAATTTTGAAGCATGGATGCAGGATATGCCCGCCAACAAGATTCGATTCTTGGCTTTACATCAACAGATGAACAGTGTTTTGCGTGAAACCCAAGGGGGAGGAGATGCCTCTAGCCTCTCATCGTTGACCGGTGGACCAGTCACCACAGTCTCTGTCGAAGCCCCCGAAGGTGTTCAGGCTGTCGAGCCAATCCCTGAGCTCGAACCCGCGCCTACCCCTGAGCCCGTATCTGAACCAGAACCAGAGCCAGAGCCAGAGCCAGAGCCAGAGCCCATGGTCGTTCCTGCCCCGGTCATCGAGCCCGAGCCGATGCCTGTTGCAGCCCCAGTCATCGAACCGGAGCCCGAACCTGAACCAGAGCCCGAACCCGCAGCACCCGAAGTCAGCATCTCTTCAGCCTTCGATGCACCCCTCAGTACACAAGAGGTTCGCGAGGCCTTCGATGAGATGGATATCAACAAGGATGGCGTCATTTCTCAAGAAGAATTCACTTCATCACCAGTGATTGCAAAACTTCCCGAGGCGGTCCAAAATGAGATGTTTGAACGAATCGATATCAACAAGGACAACGTCCTCCAATATGAGGAATTTACTGCCGCTGCCGAAGAGAAGACGAATGCACCCTTCCTCGCTCCAAAGCGTGCCCCCGTCGCTCAACCGGTGAGAACACCTGTTCAGGCCACTCCACAGCCTGTGTCCCAGCCTATGCCTCAGTCAATTCCCCAAGCCATGGCACAACCCTCCGCCGCTGGACGACAGCGAACTGGTGTATCTGGAATTCATCACGTTCTACAGACTGGAATCTATTGTGGTGGCTGTAATATTGGCGTTGAACACCATTGGCGCCATTGCCCAGTCTGTGGCTCGAGTATTTGATCAGATGCGGATATCTCCGTCATCCAATAGATCAACATCTCCAATCTTGACAGTTGGCTGTTTGAGAACACCAGTTACATGGATGCCACAAGAGGAACTTCCACCAAGACTCGTATTGTCTCCAAACGCGAAATAGCATGTGCCTTGCACCTTCTCATCCTCAAGCACGTTGCCTACCAAACGCGCCCTTGGATTCATTCCGAATCCGAACTCAGCAACAGTCCAGACATTGGATTGCTGTTGAGGTTTGAGTTTTCTACTGGCCTCGACAAACATCGCTTTGACATCATCACTCCCTTCCCCTGTTATCTTCGTGACAATCCCTGCCTCGACCTTGATTTTGAGAGGTTCAGAGACAACCGCGGCATCCCATGTTCCATCGATGACGATTGTGCCTTCCATTGTTCCTTCTTTGGGCATGGCGAGAATTTTGCCCGCGGGAAGATTAGTGACTTGACCTGGGCGATTGCAGATGCCATTGTCTCCGAGTTCCCATCTGCCACCAATTTCGAATTTGATATCAGTCCCCGAATCGGTTTTCACTTCGACCTTGCGCTGACGTTTCAGCGACTTGCCAAGTTGCGCAATGGCTGACTGCATGGCGTTGAAATCAGTAGTCATTCCACCTTCGATGAACATCTGCATGGTGATTCCTGGCATCGTCGCAATTCTTGTTCCCTCACGACACGCCTGCATGCGCGCTCGCGTGTGTGTGAGTGAATACCGTGTGGGAGCTAGAACAACATCCTGCTTGCGCATTAGTTCGGCAACGGGCCCGGGGGGTTCGTCTCCATGGCGATGTGTGGTCGGCATCATCACCAACAAGACTCGGTCCGAGATTCTGGCAGCCGCTTCGTAAAGTGCCTGCCCAATCGTAGAGGTTTGTGGATCGGTAACAATCAGAACATTCTCATTTCGGTGAATCTGCATACATTCCTTGCAAACGGTATCGGCAGCACGAGCCAACGCCTCCTCAGAAGCCGCATCCAGTGCTTCCTCGAGACCTTCAATGATGACATCATCATCATCAGAATCGACTCCTTTCTTTCGTGCCATCTCGGTTGTCTCCGTCCGCGCAATAGCGCGGACTACAGCCATCTCCCATGAATCCTATGCCGGCATGCTCTCTTACACCTAAGACCGAGTCCACTAATAGGGACAAAGTGCTGGAGGGAGCATGAAAACCAACGTACGAGTGCCCGCACTTCTTGTTGCACTACTACTGTTACCCGGATGTCTGAGTGGCATAGTCGATGAGATAGACGATATCGTCATCTGGGAGAGGTCCCCCGAGGGCGACTGGCCACAGTTGAGTCTGGGTGAACGCACCCGAACCACTCCAACACTCGAGACTTACGATGACTGCGCGGTTCTACTAGAGGATCTCAAAGACGCATTGTGGGAACAGACACTGGTCGAGATTGACCAGAACGCCTACTGGAACTGGGCCAGCCCAAATATGTGGTTAATGGGCGGAGGAATGGTAGATGATGTGGCAATGGAAATGGATGGCGGTATGCCTGAGGCATCTGCGGATGCGAATTCAGGCGGCACAGCTCCTTCAAGCAGTGGTGGCGAGGACCGTTCTGGCACTTATTCTGAGACCAACAACCAGGAATCAGGTGTCGATGAGGCGGACTTCCTCAAGTTCGATGGCCATCATTTCTACATGATCAACAACAACCACTTGGTCATCATCGGTGTACCCGAGCATGGCAATGTCACGCTCGTATCGGACATGGAATTGGAAGGCCAACCCTTGCAGATGATGAAGGAGGGTGACAGCCTTGTCATCATCTCCGCCATCAACAGTTGGAACATCCCTTCAAATGACCCACTACGCTCTATCATGCAGACTTCTGATGGCAATTGGCGTTCCTCAAATTTGGTCAAGTACACCGTGATTGACATTACCAATCGAAGCGACCCCAACGTCGGCCGTGAGATTTTCATTGAGGGCAGCCATGAGACCGCACGAATGGTCAACGGAACCGTTCGCAGCGTGTCGCACATGTGGTCCTACATCCCGGGGATTCAGACCTACCCCTCTCTGTCTAACGACTACTGGGACACTGAAGATTGGGAAGATCGAATGAGCCTCTGGAATTCATCCGTCGAGGACTTAGTCGATGAGAATCTTGCTGTACTCAACACCTTGACTCTGGCCGACTTCGCACCTCAAATGCACCAGCGCAATGCCGATGGCACCATCTCCTCGTATTCATCGGGAAGTGGTGACTGTAGCGAATTCAGTGGTTCTGCCGATGGCGTGGGCCGTGGCTTCACCTCAATCATGACCGTGGACCTTCTCAGTGAGGAATTCAGCAGTGAGGTTGACCACATCGCATCTTCATGGGTTGAGGTATATGCGAGTGGCGATATGATGGTTCTCGCAGAGCCCGCCAACGACTGGTGGTGGTTCTGGCGCAACAACGACTACGAGGATGCGACC
>JASMFB010000066.1 GCA_030751995.1 Candidatus Thalassarchaeaceae archaeon | reverse complement strand
TGGCATTGCAGCCACTTGGGTGGTAGGCGCCATGGCAATACTGAATCTGAATTGGAACGTTATGACAGTCATGGTTACTGCATTGACGATTGGCCTTGGAATAGATTACTCGATTCATGTTTGGCGACGATTTGAGGCGATGAAGATTCAAGAGGGGGGCGATTGGGGTGGATTGAAAGAAATGTATGCATCCACAGGCGTCGCGCTATTGCTCTCCGCTGGAACAACAATTTGTGGATTTTCCATTCTTCTGCTTTCTCAAATGCCAGTCATCCAAGATTTCGGTATGGTGACTGCGATCACAGTTTTCTTCTCCCTCATTCTAGCACTTGTCCTGCTCCCTGTATTCTTAATCTTAGATTCACAGACTCAGAATGGTGCGACTTCCGATTAAGCAGTAATCGTTCTTACAAATCTCCCCATCGGGAGTTGCTGTTCTCTGGCCACCAATAACAACGCCATCCACAGTGTGACCGGACCCAAAGCGCGTCGTTTACGCTGGGCCCTTCGCATGACTTCTTTTCGATCTAGGCCAGCAGCCTCTGCGATTTGGTCCAATAATGTGGTAGTGTGTGTTACTGCCGGATCTATTGCCCTATCATCGACAGTTCGCTGAACCGAAGATTCTCCCATTTCGACATTTTTTATTTCAGTCGACATCTCGACCTTGTGAACAGGAGGGGGCGATTCCAGTATTCGCATTGAGGGCAACCATCCAAATGGGACATCTACTCCGCCTAGGGCTACTCCGGATTGAACTATTTCATCGGAAGCATCCAACCATCCCGTTCGAATCAAATTATCACGTATACGCAATGCAGTCTCCATATCGAACCAACCGAAATCAAAGGCCCAAATACGACAAATCGCGTCCCGGTCAATCGATTCGCCGATTTGTGTTCGCCAGGTTTGAGCCAATAGAATCGCAATATCGGGTGCGATTTCCGTAGTTTCACCCATGGTATCGATTGAACGACCGCTTACTCAGTTCTTCATCGTCACTACCCAAACGTCATGCACTAGTGACTGCTGCGCGGCCTCGGACCGGTGGCTTTGAAGAGGTCGGAGTGTACCCTGAGGGTGATTATATGCGCGAATATATTGCTAAAGATCCAAAGACGGGGAAACCTTTGCGCACCGGCCGTAAAAGACGCAAAGGTGTTGATCTAGCATACCGTCCAAGTGAGGGCCCATGGGACCTCCTCCCCCTTGATCGAGTCCTTCCATTGGCACGTGGTGAAATCGATGTCCACCCCGTGACATGGAAAAATCGTGAACGATTGATGCGCCAGGCAGATGGGATTCGGGCATTGCCCCGAATACGTGGTCGGAATCAACAAGAAGCCCACACAACATTGGAAAACGCTCTTGGATCACTCGACACGAGATTACGAATCGCAGGACTGACTAGTCTACCCTACTGTGCATTACAGCAATCAGAAAAATTGTTTGAACATCTCCATGAACTTCTGGAAGATGTCGATTCTGATGTACAGAAAGCCGCCCAGGAGTGCCTGGTTATCGTCGCCCCGGTCTTCCCCTCAATCACCGAAGAAAGTATGCGGAGAGAATTGAGAGCCTCTGATCGTGTGCGTCGTAATTCAGCATTTGAAGCACTCAAACAGATTGCAGGCGCTTGGCCAGAAGTTGCTGAACTCCACATCGATGAACTGATTCGAGAGGAAGAAGGCGAACTCAGGGGTATGGCGGCGGCCCTTCTGTCACGTCTAGCTAAGCATAAGTCTGCCATACTTTGGGATTTAATCGGTTGGTGTCTACAGGATGAGGCCGTTGTCGTCAGGAGGCACGCTGCCCGGGCCTTGGTGCCACTGGCTGATCACGCCCCTAAGATAACTCAAATCGCTCTTGAAATCGCATTCTTCGACCAAGATGAAAAGGTTCGACTTTCCGCTCTAAAGGCTTCAAAGAAACTTGATCCAAATTCATTCAGAATGCAGCGATTGATTACCAATGGGACTCGTCATTCAGATCGAAACATTCGTATGTCTTGCATCAAGATGTTACCCATCATCATGGTAGATGCCGAGGTGCGAATTCTCGCCACGGAATTGATTGAGCAAGAAACCGATTCCGAAATCCGAACGATGCTAGAAGAACTCATGATTGATGAATCTCTAGAAGGGACTGAAACAGAGAAAAATGCCTTCTTGGCTCCAGCGGAAAAAGTGCAAATCGACGAAGGTTCGTTAGCTATCCCACCACCACTGATGCCCGCGGTTGAAAAGAAAGATGAACACAAAGATTCGTCCAAGACCCCAGATACAGTTAGAAGACCAAGTCAAGATGAAATCTTCTATGGTGATGATTTTGATGATGGCAACGATGACCTTGTATGAGGTTATTCTCCCCGAAGGGGAGTCGGCACGGTTAAAGAGGGGCGGAAGGTCGCCGACGCCGAGGAATCCGCATGAGTGACGAAGAGTTCGACACGAAGCGAGCGCAGTTCAGCAATCTATGGGACGGAATTACGCCAAAAGGCGTCAACCGAACCAAGGCTCTCAAGTTCCGCCAATACATCCGTGAGCACGTCCGCCAGAAGAAGGTGGCCTTGACTCGAGAAAATTGTGAGAAGTATTGGATGGGCGAGTTGCAGAAGGAAATGCACGAAGCGGAGACCTTCTGAACGAGCTGACACATATGTCTGCTGCCAACGCACTTTCAACAGTCCGATTTTCGGATTGGGATCTTTCGCCAAACATCGCCAATGCTATTTCTGCGAAAGGTTGGGATTATGTCACACCGATTCAAGCAGAATCTATCCCAATGGCAAGGTCTGGAAAGGACATTGTAGGGCAAGCTAGAACGGGTTCAGGGAAGACAGTAGCCTTCGGAATTCCGATTATCGAAAATTCACAACCAACAGGTCAAACTCAGGCCCTTGTCCTTTGTCCAACACGCGAACTTGCAACACAGGTTAGCGAGGAACTGCAATGGTTACAGGGTGACAAAGGCCTCAAATTTGTCACAGTATATGGTGGGACCGACCTTGAGAAACAAGCCAAAGTCTTGGATTCAGGATGCGATATCATCGTCGGGACACCCGGCCGTGTCATCGATATGAGCAAGCGTGGCCACATTGATTTAGAGCACATTACTCACTTTGCTCTTGACGAAGCAGATCGTATGCTGGACATGGGTTTCTTCCCCGACATCCTCTGGTGCCTTGAGCGATTGACCAGCCGGGAGCAGACCCTACTCTTCTCAGCCACCTTCCCACAAGAAGTTCTCGAAGCAGCCAATGAATTCATCTCTGATGCCGAACACGTGATGAGCGATGATTTGGATGTCGAAGTCCCAGAAATCGACCAGTATATGGTTCGTGTTGGCCGTGCAAACAAACTCTGGGTTCTCGGACGCATCATGATTCGACTCACAAAGGAAGATCAAATTCTAATCTTCGCGAACACCAAGCGGATGGTCGATTTACTTGTTGAGCGATTGGACCGACATCGATTTTCAGCAACTGGATTGCACGGCGACATGGCTCAGAACAAGCGTGAGCGCATAATCACGGATTTCCGCGATGGAAAGACTCGCGTGGTTGTTGCAACCGATGTTGCGGCCAGGGGCCTCGATGTTGATGGCGTCACCATGGTTGTCAATTACGACATACCCAATGATTCGGAATCTTACGTTCACCGCATTGGTCGAACCGGACGAATGGGCCGAAAAGGTGAGGCATGGTCATTTGTATCGGGTGAAGATGCCCCCAACATGACCAAAATCATCTCGACTTGGAATATGGTGGTAAAAGAGGTCGATGCCCCCAGTCTGCCCGATGGTGTTGACCGCGATCCCGTTCGCAAGCAGATGGATTGGGGGGAGAGTGCAGATGTTTTCGGCATGGTTCCTCTACGACTGTCAATCGATGCCACATCCAAATTAGAGATTCACAATTTCGTGACCAGCGAAGCCCGCTTGCCAGATCTTGCAATTGGGCAGATTATGGCAGATGGCTCACAAGCCATCGTCGAAGTACATCGAGAAAAGGCCCAACACGCCCTTGACGCTTTGAAAGACAAATCATTCAATGGCACCCAAGTCAATCCCGAAATCGCTAATTGACTATTCTTCTTCAGGGATATTTTCAGGCTCGATTCGTAATATCGCAGATAGAACAAGAATACACGAGAATATCCAATACCGAATCGTTCGCTCTGAAACATTTTCCCAAATTTCCATTTCCTCGTAGCATTGTCCACCATCGCTATCCATCCATCCATCTCCATCGTCGAAATGGCAATCTTCAGCCTGACCTTTAAATTTCAGATTTTCATCATTCAATGTGACTTCATAGGTCGACCAAATCGCTAGTGTAGCAGCAAGTATGAGTATGATTACCGAAATGCGTGGCAATGAGTCACGCAGGCGCACTTGATCTATTTTCGGTAAATCTGTAAGAGCAGGCCTTGCCTTCTTATCCCTCAATCCATTTCGTTCTAACATTATGAACCAGATGAACCAAAATACAACCAAAAGTATTAGGAAACCTTGTCGGGAGATGAACTCATGCATTTCATTCATCTCCGCTTCGCCATATTTCATTCCAATGGGGTAAAGGGCTAACAAGCGTAGGAAGTTCAGGAATTGCACAATAATTGCCATTCCTATCAACGATCGATTGCGAATTCTTCTTTCTACACCAGGTGTCAATAGCATCAGTGCACCGAGGAACATGATTTCGTGAATACCCGCACATTCAGCATCGATATACAATGGAACTTCATCATTGTAAAATCCAGATCCCATTAAATTCACACCCGTCCAAGATTGAGATGGGCCGTGGAAGACCAATTCTGCAGAGCCCGGCCAGAGTAGATTTGAGACACCAGACCATAACCATGCCAAGATTACCTGCAATGGTTCCAAACTTGCATCGGGTTCAGTTGCCCACCAATAGATGATTTCGACAAATACCAATGCGAGGGGAATTCGCAGATAACCGTAGGCCATTTCACCCACTTCGGGCCACGAAAGGTCATCCTTTGGACGAGCTTGACGTTTCTCTCGCACGGGCCCCCTAACACCCATTCTCGCTTCAACCCCTCCCCTCAATACCCCCGTCGCATTGAAGAAAGGCAAGCACCCCCCTCTAATCGATGGCCGAAGCAGACGCCGACGTCACCCTCGATGTTCTCGGATTCCATTGCCCGGTACCTGTCCATGAAACAAAGCGTGCTTTGGCAACCATGGAACCCGGCAAGATCATTTTGGTAATGGCTGATGATCCAGAAACCAAAATTGACATTCCAGCACTCTTGAATAGAAGTGGCGACACACTACTGGGTGTAGAGGAGGAAGCGGGAGAGTATCACTACCGCATTCGAAAGGAGGCCCCCCAATGACGCCCATCGTTGAGAAAACCGATGTTCCGGCAGATGCACGGTTGCCCACAAAACACGGGGAGTTCAGAATTAGAGTATTCCACGATAAGGAAACAGGCTTTGATCACGTCGCACTGACATTGGGTGATATGAATGGCCCCGACTCTGTTCTTGTTCGACTACATTCTGAATGTTTGACGGGTGACGCCTTCAGTTCAGAAAGATGTGATTGTGGCTCACAACTTGATTCGGCACTAAAGGCCATCCAAGAACATGGCTGGGGTTGCCTTCTCTATTTGCGTCAAGAGGGAAGGGGCATTGGACTACATGCTAAGATTCAAGCGTATAATTTGCAGGATCGCGGTGCCGATACATTGGATGCCAATCTAATGCTCGGACATCCTGCTGATGCTCGCGACTATCGAATCGCTGCCGATATGCTTCGGGCAGTCGGAATCACCGACGTCTGTCTACTAACAAACAATCCCGAAAAGGTCTCAGCTCTACAGAATTTGAACATCACCGTTTCCCAGAGGATGTCACTGGTTGTTGGCGTGAATGAAGAAAATCGGGCATATATGGAAACCAAGGCAACACGAATGGGTCACGAAATCTCTCAGCATGAGCTTGGAATTGAGTAATGGGGCCGCGACCGGGAGTTGAACCCGGGGTGGCAGAGCCACAATCTACCGTCCTAACCACTAGACCACCGCAGCCACGATGTAAAACGGCGACCTGCGCACGGTATTTCAAGCAAGCGCAGAGATTCGTTACGTGTACATGCGCACGCTCGCGCAGGCGAGGGATTCAAGGGGCTGCTCGACAGCCGCGGTATATGCACACCCGCAGCCTTTCGATTCTGCTGGTTTTGGTCCTCACTTTCTCGTCCCTGCCTCTCACTGCCAATGGTGACACAGTCATTCGTTCAGAAACTGTGGAGTTATTGCCAGCAGGGACCTTCGACAATGCCTCAGAATGGTCCCTGTCGACAAATAAGGCCTACAGTGACGATGCGGCCGAGTATTCTACCTCAATGGTGGCAGATGGCCGTTTGTCGTTTACACACAGCAGGCCGGTTAATCACAACGAGATTACCGCATGGGCACTGACATCTCCTTCAGAAGACAATCTATCAATAGGATATCCTGATTGTTTCAAGCCAACCTCAGATCCGGTGTGTGACAATGATTTGGACGGTGATTCAGACGGAGGCTTTGCATGGACCAAAGGGCCCATAATCGAACTATCGAATTTTGACATCACTGCAGGTTCGCCAAATCCCATTGTCAATGTGTCCCTTGTCGTCGCATTCCGCATCCCCGATTCCCTACAGCAAGACAGCGTACAATTCATTGTTGAATCAGGGGGGACACAACATCTCGTCAAGACCTATGCACACACTATGGGGGAAGTTAATCACATGAATTACAATTCAGTGGTATACTCTCTGGACAACATTCAATCATGGACATGGGCTGAATTATCGAGTCTCACAATAATGTTGGATTACGTTTCCGTTGGCGAGTTTGATGATAGTGAACTGCAAGTTGATGCCGCCGGATTAATTGTCAAACATATGCAGCCTTGGGGTACATTTGAATTGGCCCAGGCATCTCAGTCAGTCACCTTCGATGAGTTCCCCATCATCCCACTTGATTTGACTACAGGGACACAAGAAGACCTCGTACTTTCGCCCTGTGGGTTGGAACGGTCCGGAACATCACCTGGGATGTGGACATCTACTCCTCTCGCTCTGCCACATAATCAGACATGGGGGAGATTCCATCCAAATGTTGACGGCAATGCATCATGGTCGGTATCATCGACAAATGATTCCAATGGAGATTCATGGTCTCAGCCCGAGTCAATCATTGCCACAACCCTCATTCCATCAACAGACACCTACATTCGCTTCCATGCCACATTACTCGATGGGTGTATACAGGGTGCCATGGTTGACATCAACGATCCCACCCTCCACGTGAGTGGCACCGTCGTTGGCGACGTACATTCAATGGTTACAGAGTTCGCAAAACTTCGAATCGCAATGAATGGGGATGAAGTCACATCCATCAATATCTCCGAAGGCCCATTTTCAGTTAGTGTATCTGTCGGACATCTATTGACGCCAGGGGGTGGGGACATTGAAATCGGTCTTTCCGCACGTTTCCATTGGTCAAGTGATGGTAGTTCTGAAGACATAGTAATCCAAACTGATGATATGAACATCGAAGGTGGTTTTCTCATCGAATGGGACCGAGATCCAATTTGTGATGGACAACCAGATCAAGTCT
Source organism: Candidatus Thalassarchaeaceae archaeon (assembly GCA_030751995.1). Lineage (GTDB taxonomy): Archaea > Thermoplasmatota > Poseidoniia > Poseidoniales > Thalassarchaeaceae > MGIIb-P. The sequence goes on along the minus strand of JASMFB010000066.1, from coordinate 599 downwards.
TTGACGAGGATGGCGGTGGACGATTGCTTGATTTCCTATACACATGTTCGGATGACATCACCTCAAATGGTGACTTGAATATCTCAGTATCTAGTGCGGATTCATCGATTCTAGAGGCCAATTACGTCAACGGACAAGTCCGTCTACAACCGATGGCAGATGCTCATGGGCAGACCACAGCCACAATCACTGTGTTGGATGAACGACAAAATTTGTGGTCAGATGAGATTTCAGTAATAATCACGGCCGTCGATGACCCCCCTGAAATGGACCCACTACCAGTAGAATTCACTATGGAACTCAATGAACAACTTACAATCCCGTTCACATATTGGGACCGAGATACACCATCCAATCTGCTGGACATCCAAATCACACCCAGTTGGGCTGTATTCTCAGCTGGTAGTATCGAATTGAACCCCCCACAAACCGGAATTCAAATTGTCACAATTACTGTTACCGATGGAATAGCAATGGGTCACGAAGGTATGAAATCTTCATTAATCTCAAGAGATGTAATAGCAGATTCCACGGAATTAACTGTTAGAGGACATTGTTATGATGCTTTAGTTGGTGTTGCTGGTTGTGATAAATCTTTA
>JASMFB010000065.1 GCA_030751995.1 Candidatus Thalassarchaeaceae archaeon | reverse complement strand
TCCAGATTTTATTGCACGAACTCCTAGTGGCAATGTATACATTGAATTTTGGGGTATGGAAGGAAAACAAGGTTACGATTCTCGCAAGGCTGAAAAAATTGCTTTGTATGAAAAATATGATTTGATATTGGTCCAGGTCTCTCCAAAACACCTCGACAATTTAGATGCATATCTTGCTAGAGAATTGGCCCCATTTGGGGTAAAAACTGCCTTTTGAGTACTACTTTTACAATGGGTTCTGAAAGGGTAGACTGGGTGCACATTGTGTATGCACAGTGACTACGGGCTAGTTAACAAACAGCCCTGAGAATGCGTCAAGGTCATTTGCCTGCATCGATTCGGCAAAACTGTTCAGATGTCGCAAATCTCTGTCACTCTCCCCGACGCCTCGGTCAACGAGTATGTCGCTGGCATTACTGCAGGCGAAGTCGTGACCGACATCCTCGGCCGCAAACACGGCTGTGTCGCAGCCCTCATCGACGGCTCAGAGAAGGACCTTGGAGCCGAACTGCACGAGGATTGTGCTGTCGAAGGAATCCTCGCCAACTCGGAGGCTGGACTACACATCATGCGCCACTCATGCGCCCACCTATTGGCCCAGGCAGTATGCGAACTCTACCCTGGAGCAAAGCCAACCATCGGCCCTGCCATCGAGAACGGTTTCTACTACGACTTCGCCATGGAGCCCATCGGGGAAGAGGACCTCAAAGCCATCGAGAAGAAGATGCAGCTATTGGCGAGACAGAATCTACCAGTATTGAGAGAGGAATACACCGATGAAGAGTTGCTCGACCTCTTCAAGACAAACGAGTACAAACTTGAAATCATCAACGACAAACTTGAGGATGGAGATGCCTCGACCATCTACCGCCAAGGCGACTGGTACGACCTCTGCCTCGGCCCCCACGTTCCAAGCACTGCCAAATTGATGCACAGCAGATTGCTCTCGGTATCCACAGCCTACTGGAGAGGAGACCAGGACAGGGAATCTCTGGTCCGCATCTATGGAACTGTCTTCCCTGACAAACACATGCTCAAGGAATATCTACAGCGAATGGACGAAGCAAAGAAGCGGGACCACCGTAAACTGGGCAAGGACCTGCAGTTGTTCCACATCTCAGAGAAGGTAGGACAAGGCCTCATCCTCTGGACCCCAAGAGGCTCCATCATCAGGCAAGAATTACAGGATTTCATCGCTCAAGAACTCAAGAGACAGGGTTACAGTCAGGTCTTCACCCCCCATATCGGAAAGTTGGACCTCTATCGCACCAGTGGCCATTTCCCCTACTATCAGGAGTCGCAATATCCCCCACTGGTCGAGCGCGACTTGATGAAGAAACTTGCCGATGAGGGCTGCTCCTGTTCTGATTTATCCAATCTGATGAATGAAGGCGACATCGATGGCTATCTGCTGAAACCGATGAACTGTCCACACCACACTCAGATCTATGCCTCACAACCACGCTCTTACCGTGACCTTCCACTACGCCTGGCCGAATTCGGAACCGTCTATCGCTGGGAGCAATCCGGAGAAATATCTGGAATGACCCGAGTCAGAGGATTCACTCAGGATGATGCTCACCTATTCGTCACAGAGGAACAGATTGCCGAGGAAGTACTCGGATGCATCGAATTGGTGCAGATAATCTTCGGCACCCTCGGCATGGATGATTACCGAGTCAGAGTTGGAAAGAGAGACCCTGATTCAAGCAAATATGTCGGCTCAAGCGAGGCTTGGGACCTGGCTGAGGAAGCCTGTAGACAGGCAGCAAAATCGCTTGGCGTACCCTTCATCGAAGAAGAAGGAGAAGCCGCCTTCTATGGTCCAAAGGTCGATTTCATCGTCCGCGATGTCATCGGTCGTGAATGGCAACTGGGAACCGTTCAGGTCGACTACAACCTGCCTGAGAGATTCGATTTGACTTACCAAGGTGCAGATGGCTCAGCCCATCGCCCAGTCATGATTCACCGTGCTCCCTTCGGTAGCATGGAGAGATTCGTTGGCGTCCTCATCGAACATTTTGCAGGCAAGTTCCCTACTTGGCTGGCTCCTACTCAAGTCCACCTCATCACCATCAGTGAGAAGCAGATAGAATATGCCACCAAGATTGCTGGTGAACTCAAAGCAGCAGGAATCAGGATTGAAGTGGATTCTTCTGACAACACCATCGGCAAGAAGATCCGCACTCATCGCAAGATGCAACCTGCCTACATGCTCATCCTTGGAGAAGAGGAAGAATCGAATGGTACAGTAAGCATTCGCGCAAGGTCAGGCGCTCAACAGAACGGTGTGCCACTGGCTGATTTCATCTCGGCCATACAGAACGAGATCAATGAGAAGACTGCTGCTCCCTCAATAGTCAGTGAGTGATTCAAGCGAAGAGCAATCGCTCCGCTATCTTGGCAACCGCATCAGTCGCTGACGACATGGTAGTGACATAGAGTGCCGCCTGACTCACCTGTCGGGTTCGCAGAGCATCGGCCATAGGTGTGTGTTCCTTGAACCAGCGATAGCGACCATCCTCGCCTCGAACTCGAATATCTACATCTGCCATCCGTGGCTCAGACAGCAATAATTTGACTGAAGGCACATCGATGCAGACATATCCCTCGGGAACCTTGGCACGAGATGCAATTTCGTCTTCAAGAGCACGTCGGCGTTGACTATCGGTGGCTATCTGAAGCAATGCCTTGACCTGTTCCTCATCCAAGTCGGAACGACGACGGGTCAATGCCACCTTGAACAACTGTCGATATTTGATTCGCCGAATGATGTCGCGCTGATAGTCACCCTGCTCATCCAGCACCTGCCAGATTTCAGCATCAACCATACGCTGCATATCAATAGGGTCAGAATTCTCGATGTCCATACGCTCGACCGCTGATGAGAGCATCATCTCAGTGATTCGAGTGACCCGATGGAAATATACTGCACTGTACATCAATGCCCTAGCAGTCAACATTCCTTCGAGCGCAGGTAGCCCACTCTCATCGATGGCGATGTTTCCAGCGTGCCGATGCAGATTATGAATGAGATGTCGATGGTCAATGATCCCATGCCTGACACCGGTGAAGTGAGCATCTCGCAACAGATAGTCGATCTGGTCGCAATCCACTGGCCCATGTACAATATTCGCCAAGGTATGGTCATCATCGCTAAACACATCTTGGCCCTCGTTCCAGAACAGATTCCGCTCAGTTCCCATCGCATCGGTTCCACGAATCAGGCTGGCAATCTGCTCTGGTTCGATACCATGTTTTTCAAGGATGTCCGGCACCCGTTCTCGCTCGCTGAAAACCGATTGTTCACCGGCGCGTAGAACATCGTGGTCGCCGGTGATGATTCCCATTGTCACCGACATGTGATCGACTCCACCCCTTTCGTGTAGGATGTGTTCGAGAGTGTGGCTGTAAGGGCCATGGCCCACATCGTGCAGCATGCCAGCGACCTGAACAAGTTGCTTCTCGTCTGCATCCAGTTTCAAAGAGTCTGACATCAGTCCACCAACGTGACTCACACCAAGGCTATGTTCAAAGCGAGTATGATGAGCACCGGGGAAGACAAGATGAGCAAGACCCAATTGCTTGATGTGAGAGAGTTTGTTGAATTCAGGAGTCTTGAGCAGTTGTGAACGTACATCATCGACATGGAAGGAACCATGGATGGTGTCATTGATTACCTTCTCCGACACTTGCCCACCTGATATCGGGGAGGGATGAAGAGGTCATCAAAGAACCGCTCCCTTTCTGATGCCGACATTCGGTGATTTCACTCAATGGAAGCTGCTGGTTGAAGCGTGTTGGATGGATACCTATACCATCATCACCATCACTGGCGCAGTGGTCCACTCAGATGCAAACGATGCACGCCAGATTCGTTGAGGATCAGCCACCAAGGCGGCAATGGTCATCTCTAGCGAAGACAAAGTATTGGTAAATGCACACATGGCCATACACCTTTTGGACTGGACACTCTGATGTCTGAATGAGCCTTCTTAGATTGGAAGTCTCTGAAACTGGGAGTTCTAACCATCAAGGATAGGTTTTGTATGGATTCGTATTCACACTAATCCTCTCAACTGAGGTAGGATTATGCACAGGGTCGATGAATGCAGCAATTTCGTTCACTTTGAATTCTAGATGATTAAATCCATTTGTTTGAGATGCACGCTTCCAAGTACAGACATTGTTAATCATTTCATATCCGTTGCACAAAATTCGGCATTCAAGTTCAAGCATTTTTGTTTCCGCTTTCAATCGGTTGAATTCGTTTAAAGCATCTGTATGAAGTGTATGCAATGCTTCTGCACTGGCTGTGCGAGGACGAAGAGCGGCATTTACAGATCCTGGCGTGATGGTTATTTTCATTGCATTCCATGCCACTTTTTCTTGCTCCCAAAGAGCATGTTCTGCACTGTATTTTACTCTCCAGTGTGCAGCATCAAGTTTCAAATCACCAATATTTGCAGTAATTCCAGGGAAATTAAATCTGAAATCATTCTTATTTTTCCGGACTTTTGTCATGTACCTCGCTTTAAGAGCGGCTGGAAGGAGAGATTCTTTGAACTTTGTTTCAGGTGGATGAATGGTGAAATTAGTGATGGAATCCATGCCTGGTTGAAGACCATTTGCTGTTCGGAGTTGAAACGCATATGTTTCGTATTGATACTTGAGCAGAGCCATTTGGTCTAATCGAACCAAGACGTCATCGCGATGTTGTTCAGCTTGTGTAATTTGTGCTGATGTAAGTGTAGTGTTGTGCCCAGGGGTTGGAGTGGTATAGTACACGCCGCGTAGTTGTTGAATTTGGGGGCCGTATTGTGCTTCGAGATCGTTAATCTGTCTGATAACGGTCGGAATATCGCTTGAACCTGACAGGTTAAACCATTCTTTACCGATGCGAACCCCATTCCAAATTCGATGCATTTGCTGTTCGACAATGTATGATGCCTCTGCAGGGATTATTGCGACAACAAAAAGCCGGTTTGGGTTTCCAGTTTGATGTTCGTTGACACGTTTAGCGGTATTGCGGTCGTTTTGAACAATTCCAATTTTGTAATAGGTGGTCGGATTGCTTGTGCCGATTTCATATTGACCAATGACGTAAACTTCACCAGGATCAATCAATTTGTCAATTCCCATGGGGTATGATGTGAAAATACTCTATTTCAATTTTTTTCATGAATTATTGCAATAAAACGTGGGCAACAGCCTTGAACCCCGAAGGGCCTACGGCCCTTCATGGCGGACATCGGTATCATCGCAGGATACCCGCTTGTCGCTCTTGCTTCACCCATCATCGCAGGGGTGATTGCATGGATTCTATGGAAGGTCTGGATTCCCCGTTCACTGGTCGATCTACAGGTTGCTTTCCGAACCGACGAACACGAATTTGAGGTTCATTCAGTGACTCGAACCATTGACGATGCCCACTCACTGCTCGAACATCCAAGAGCACGAGTGGGTGCCTTTCTCTACATCATGTCATTGGTCGGCGTCTTCATCATGATGCTTGAGTTCTGTCTTGCCTACATCGGCTTCTACGACGGTTTGATCTCAGCCAATCTGGTCATTGCTCTATTGTTCATCTTCATTCCCGCTGTGGTCTCGGCAGCATTTGCATTGACCGCACAGATATCTCCGCCAAAAGCAGCGACCAGAGCAACACTACAGGATGGTACCACGAAACGCCGAGGTCTGATTGCAGTCATTGCCATTCTATGGATACTGGTCATCGCTATTCTAGAGTTGATACTCGACAAGATGGTCGGACTCTCGCAGAAGAACATCACATCAGTCGTCTTGTTCTGCCTCCTTTTGCCTGCTGTCATCGCATATGGCCGAGTTCTAGGCTCAAGTTGGCTGCCTTTGTTCCGTTCCAACTGGAAATTGTCCAAAGGAGAACCAAGCCAATTACATCCTGGCAAACCATCTCCTGGCAAACAGACGATTGCTTTCCTTGTGGCGATAACCGCTGTGACAATGCCTGTGACTGCCATCAACACATTGGTGACCCTGCTGCTGGTGATTGTATTTCCAAACTTATTCACACATTCTGATAGGGTGCTGGGCTTGCCTGAATACACCCAACAAGCGATTGTGATGGAAGAAGGCGGGTTGATTGGATTCGCTGCCATTGAACTGTTTTCGTTCATACCGATTGAAGAGATTCGAATGCCATTGGTGACTTCGATACTATTGTTCCTGTTGCTCAATATCGCACTGATTGGCGTCGCATTCGTCTATGATGTCGCCCGCATCCTCTTCCTCGGTATCTCTGATGTTGGCGGCAAGGGTGGCATCAGAGTAGCAGAAAGCAGATTACTACGCTCTGAGAAACGACAGCAAGCACGTGTGCTGAATTTCTGTTTCTCCGCATTCGCTGGACAATCAATCTTCCTGTTGTTCCTAGCGATGATCACATTCTGGGATTCATCCTTCCTCCCACAAGGCGCAGGTTGTGGACCTTGGGAAGGAAACCTTTGCACCATCCTCGAAAAAGATGCGATGGAGCAATTGACATGGATGCTGGCGGCGGGAGGGCAGTTGGCATTTCTGGTCGTCTGGTTGATGAGCCGTAGCATGAGGGAGAATTTCAACAAGACACATTTCGATGCAAACGTCGATTCAGAAAGAACCGAGATGTCAGTCTGGGAAGATGTCATATTCCTTCAGCAGACACCTTTGACGACATTGTTGGCGAATGATGATTGGGATTCAATCATCAAGCGATGGGAAGCACATACCAGTGGACCCGGAGGGTTGACCACCGTCAGAAGAGCGCAGGATGAGATGATGCTGAATGCGGCAATTGGCAACTGGGATGAAGCCGAGCAGTTGGCATTGTCTGTTCTGGCTCTCAAAGGAGGAGTCGCCAAGGAAGCAAGAATCATACTGGCTGCAGCATCGATTGCTCAACGAGATTTCCAAGAAGCGAAACCACGACTGAATATGCTGCGCGGTAAATCTCAACAGGGGATGCATCTGGAATGGATTTGCGAAATCATCGATCCAGAAACCGTAGAATTTGAAGAAGCGATGCTACCAATGCTGGCCCTCGACCCCTTGGCTCGATTGAACAAGGACCTGCTACAGAGGTGGTCACAATGGGAGCCATGGTCAGAACTTGAGCATCGAAATGATGGCGTAGGCCGAAAATTCCTGCTCGGTGATGTCGCTCGTATGCGAGTTGCTGGGCGTTCACAAGAGGCTCTCGATAAATTTGAGTTCTGGATTCACAAGAATCAGGTTGTAGATTGGGTAATGGGAGATGTTACTAGAGCTTTGTTGATGATGGACGTTGGAATGCCATTATCGGCTCGCAACATCCGGCGAGAATTGACCGAGAAACATGCACGCCATCCTGGAGTAAGAGCCCTACAGGCCCATCTACTGAAACATGGGATTGATGACCAACCTTTGGAACAATCAGATGGCTCAATCTTTGATTGGCCAGTGAATGATGGCACGCACAAGCCAATTGAACTACAGATGGAATGGCTGACTAGATACAACCTGATTCCATTCGAAGGAGAATATGACGATACCTGCGGAACCCACATGATGGAAGGAAATTCATGGCTGATGTATAATGCATCGAAGAAGGTGGGAATACATCCAAGCGCAGTGAAACCGAAGATATGGTCCAAGGCTGCTGGTTGGCCAACTATCTTGGACAACCCAGTCGGGAACCACATGCTGCTGTCGGGACTGATAGCGAACGTCAACGGGATGCCTGTCGATATGGGCTTGCCAGCAAGCATCAATCTTGAAGATCCAAGAGTACGCTTGGTGCTTGAACTGGACTGAACGAGGAAGTATCATGTCGCAAGCATCATCCCTGCTCGGCTCTCCGATGTCCATCATGATGACTGATCCAGTCTCATTTGAAGAACGCCTGAGTGCAATCATCACCGAACGCCGAGCACGTCTGGAGAAACTGGTCACTGCTTGTGTCGGACTGTTGATGTTAGCAATGATCTGGATGATGATTCCTGATCTAGAAGCATCGATGGTGGGCAGCGACCCTCTACTTCCAGAACTGGGACCTGCGCTACTGATGCTGGCATGGGTCTTTTTCTTGCAGGACCTGATTGACGACGGTCCCGTTGCTAATTCCCGAATCGGGGCTGCAGCCTCAGTCATGTGGCTACCCTTGATGGTCATCGGTTGTTGGACACTCAATGATTCCCTCGGACCATTGATTGGGGGGTTGGGATTGATGGCGGTTGGCGCCATCCTCTACAGAGAATCCAGGATTCGATTGACCGGAGGTTGGGAAGCAACTCGATATCGCGCCGT
>JASMFB010000064.1 GCA_030751995.1 Candidatus Thalassarchaeaceae archaeon | reverse complement strand
TCAAAGGTGGCGGAGGTGCTCTATTACGCGAGAAGATTGTGGCAGAATCGAGTGGTGGAATGATTGTTGTTGCCGACGCCAGTAAACGCGTAGAAGTGTTAGGTGCGTTCCCACTTCCCATCGAAGTGAATCCTTACGGTTGGGAACAGACCAAGCGTCGAATTGAATCTCTTTGTTCTGGTCCAGTTGAACTTCGTGGTCCGGATTATCTGACAGACAATGGAAATCCGATTCTTGATGCTAACTTTGGACCAAACATTTCAGACCCAGTACAAATGGAAGCAGATCTTCGTGCAATTGCCGGAGTAGTTGAAGTCGGTTTATTCACGAATACAGCAGATGTTGTGGTGCTTGCTGCGCCCGGTGGATGTGAGTTGATTCGCAAGCCGACTGCGCGACTGTGACACATCCAGCAAGCGCTATCCTCATAGAGGGATGGTCGGTGGACGGGTTGGGCGCTTAGCTTAGCTAGGTAGAGCGACGGGCTCTTAACCCGTAGGCCAGGGGTTCGAACCCCCTAGCGCCCGCCAATATCGAATGGTGTAGGATATCTAGTCCAACGGTCATAGGCACCGGAGGCATTGAAATGCTGGGTCTGTCTCGACCCGCTAGGCGGGTCGGTCATGCAGAAGGACATCTTCATCGGCGATGTTCAATCCGGTGGCCACGATGGCCAACAGATTGAGTTGAAGGGTTGGGTAAACCGTGCCCGGGGTTCTAACAAAATCTGGTTCGTTGTTCTCCGAGACAGTACGGGTCGCATTCAGTGTGTGGCTAAACGAGAAGATGTGGGGGATGAGACATTTGAGGCACTCAAGGCTGCATTGATTGAATCGAGCGTCATCATCAATGGAACGGTGAATGTCGACGAAAGAAGCGAAGGTGGCCATGAGCTGGTTGTAAATTCAGCGACCGTTGTTGGCCCCGTCAATCCTGAAAATCCATTCCCCATCACTGAAAGTGCAATGGCCAACGCAGATGGAGGGGAAACTGAGTTCTTACTAGACAATCGTCACCTCTATCTCCGCACTGCTCGAATGACACAGATGCTCAAGATTCGATCTTCCGTGTTCGGTGCAATTCATGGTTATTTTAGAGATCGGGAATTCACGGAATATCAAGCTCCGAACTTTGTTGCAGGTGCTGTAGAAGGTGGCTCAACCTTGTTTGAAGTCCCTTACTTTGGAAGGAAGGCATACCTTACACAATCGTGGCAACTCTATGCCGAAGCCGCCATGCCTGCGCTTGAAAGATTGTACACAGTCGCACCTTCATTCCGCGCTGAAAAGAGTCGGACTCGCAGACACTTGACTGAATTCTGGCACGCTGAAATGGAAATTGCATGGGCTGGAAATGAAGATGTCATGGTTCACGGAGAAGGAGTGGTTCGCCATATTGCTAGAACGCTTCTTGATGAACGCTCAGATGAATTGGCCGCACTAGGCCGTGATCTTGAACTTGTAGCCCGGTATGCCGACAATCCATACCCGCGCATTCGTTATGATGAGGCGGTTGAAACCCTTCAGGGAATGGGTGTAGACATCGAATGGGGGCAAGATTTGGATTATTCAAAAGAAAAGGTGCTAACGCAAGATTTCGATGTACCTCATTTCCTTACGCACTATCCCCGAATAGCCAAGCCGTTCTATCACCGACCAGATCCGGATGACCCGAAGTATGTCCTCTGTCATGACCTGCTCGCCCCCGAAGGTTACGGCGAGATTATTGGCGGAGGAGAAAGGACATGGTCCGAGCGTGAGATAATCGAGAGAATCGAAGAGGAGGGTACGCCCAGAGAACCTTACGAATTTTACATTGATGTGAGAAAATATGGAGGGGTTCCTCACGGTGGATTTGGACTAGGTGTCGATCGAGTTTGTAGTTGGTTGTCTGGGGCCGACCACATTCGCGAAGTCATCCCATTCCCTCGAGACAGTCGTCGCGTTACACCCTGAGGCTTGGCATGTGGGTTCAGATTGCCATCACGGCCCTCATTGTGATGCTCTTACTGCTGGTCTGGCAACGATGGAAGGTCTCTTCTGAATGGTTGCAGATGGAACGAGAATTAACTGATGAAGAATATGAAATTTGGAAAGCTGCGAAGCTCCGTGATGCGGAATCGTGGTCAGAGCGCTGGAAAGGTGTTGAAGCGGGATTCTTGTTCATTCTGAGTGCCATGTTGTTGGGGCTATGGTTTCTCATTTGAAGGGGGCACGATTGGGCATCCGATTGACTTGCTTCCCCAGTACATAGAGAATCAAGCTGGTTGTCAATGAAAATACGCCCACCAGTGTGGCGGCAAAGGCTGCAAGTGCAACGCCAAGTGAAACGCTGTCATGTGGGCCTTGGAAATTGATTAATTCATTGGCCATTTCAAATCCAACCCAGAAGAAAACAATGCCCGGGATGCCGAATAAAATGAGTGGGTGTTTGCTTTCAAGCATCCAATAGAAGAATTGCGCGAAACGACTTGCACTGGCCAATGATTCGCGCCTAGGTGGGCCAGAGGGAGGGTCAAGTTCTACGACACGGACATCGATTTCACTGTCTAGCTTGGCCGGAACAGAATCTTCAGATTGACTGGCAACGGCCTGCAATCCTGAAAATGAGCAGTATGCAAATTGGATATCAGCATCTGCATATGTGTAGGTGTCTGAATCCACGGGAGCATCGGGTCGATTTTCGGGTACCCGGCGATTCATCGTTCTGTGTTTGAATGCGATAAAAACGTCATGACCTTGGCGTGAAAGACCGATGGTGCGTGCCATATCCGACAACTTCCAATCATCATCGAGAGATATGATGACAGTGCGCTCTTCTTCTTCTGTTGAAGATATGAGGGTTTTGGCAATTGTGGGGGCATCGGTATGACCGTTATGTGGGATCACCTCAGCACCGGCGCTTTCAGCGAGTACAGAAGTTTCCTCATCTTCTTCGAGATTGAGGATTGTAACGCGTTCTGCGAAATCAAGGGCTCGAACAACGGCGGAAGCGATACGCAATGCTTGGTTGCGAACCACCAATACAATCCTCATCGATTGTCGTTTGGGCCTCGTGTCGATGAATGATTCGGTCAAACCGTGCCTTGAAGGACCGGTCTCACAGCGCACAGGTATGCACGTGGTAGTTGTCATGCCTGCGCGCAACGAACAGGAGCACATTTCACAGAGCATTGCTTCCATTCCAGATAATGTCGATTGGATTGTAGTAATCGATGATGGTTCGACAGACAATACGAGAGAGTTATCCCGTGGGGCTTTGGGTGAACGTGGCGAAGTCGTGCCGACGAAAGGATTGGGTGTTGGTGGTGCCATCGAAGTTGGAAGTAAACAGGCACTCACTCGTTTTGGTCGAAATTGTGTCGTAGTTGTCATGGCAGGCGATGGTCAAATGGATCCAGTTGATTTGCCGGCAATCATTCAACCTATTCTAGAAGGAAAGGCGGATCATGTCAAAGGAAATCGATGGATGCATCCAGATGGGGCAAAAGGCATGCCCTTCATCCGACGATTGGGGACATGGTGGCTATCCAGATTGACCTCTCTGGCTTCTGGGGTTCGCATCCGAGATTCGCAATGCGGATACACTGCGACATCAGGTACCATGCTTGCGGATTGGGATTGGTCGCGAACCTGGCAAGGATATGGATATCCGAATTGGTGGCTGATGGAGTCCGGGCGCAGAGGATTTCGGATTGAAGAAGTGGCCGTCAAATCGATTTATGCCAATGAAACATCTGGAATCCGAATCTCAAGATTTCTCGGTAGTGTAAGTTGGATGCTTTGGAAGGGAGTCTGGAGAAGGGGTATCGATTGGTACATCGTCGGCAAAGATACACATCCACTGCTCAGATTGGTCGCGACCTCACTGTGGTTTGGCGGATGGGTGGCGCTCTTGTTCTCTCTTCAGCAACCTGCATTGCTAGTGGCGTCACCCATTGCGTTCATGATTTTGGCCGGCCTAGATTACAAGGAATCAAAACGAAGAAGGGGGTACGTTACTTCATGAGTGCCGAACAAGAGGTTCGCTCCATGTGGCGATGGGTGTTCAGTTCGGCATTTTTGGCGAGTATGTGCTGCTTCCCCAGCGTGCTATTGGTTGGATTAGGGTTGATGACGGTGGGTGCAGGAGATGCACTATCCAATGACCTCTACTTTGGTTCAGCACGATGGATATTGTATGGATTGACTATTGTGTTGTTGTCTATTGGCCTTTATCGTCACTTCAACAATCAAGGGATTTGTACCATTGATCAGGCAAAGCGGGAACAGAGAAGAATCGTAAATACAACGATGCTTGCGCTGATTGCAACATTTGCAATCTATTTCATTTGGAATTATGTGATTTTGGAACTGTTGGGGATTGCGGTTGGATTGCCCTGGGAAGAATCTGCATTTTGGAGATGAAAGGATGATTTCGGAGATAAATTGGCATACATCTGCAAGCCCATTTGAAATCCACCACATCCTAACCGGTTTGGAAAAATCACCTGAAACTATGATTGAGACTGAATTGTTTCTTCCGCAAGGCGAAGGACCGTTTGGATGTGTGGTTGCCCTTCACGGTAGCAAAGGTTGGTCGGACCACCATCAAGATCACATCGATGGCTGGCTCGATGCTGGGCTCGCAGTTTGCAAAGTGAATTCATTCACCTCAAGAGAAATTGATTCGACGGTTGACGATCAACTCTCTGTAACTCATGCAATGATGCTTGTTGACGCCTTTAGCACACGTTCTGCGTTGGCACAAGACCCTAGGATTGACAAGATTGCAATCGCAGGCTGGAGCCTTGGTGGAACTGTTGCTCTGTACTCTGCATGGTCTCCAATCATCGAAATCCTCGGAGCCCCATTCGATGCTCATTTACCATTCTATCCAGCTGCTCACATTCGACCAGATATCCAAAAATGGTCAGACTCACCAATTTTGATTCTGCACGGAGATGCTGATGATTGGACGCCTCTTCATCTAGTTGAAGCATTAATGCCCCAACTCCCTGATGCTACTTTGCAGGTTTATCCAGGGGCGCACCACTCCTTTGACAGTGAGAAAGAGTTGACTTTTCTTCCCAAGGCAGTTCGGTTGAGGAAACGAACGGCTAGAATAGACAAGAATGGATACATGTCTGGTAAATTGTTTCTTGGTATTCGATTGCCTCTGAACGAGCGCTGGCAGCGTAGATGGATTATCAGAATTTTACGAAACAGAGGGGCGCATGTGGAGGGGAATCCCGCAGCCCGTGCTGATTCTCTAGAACGGGCGAAGGGATTTCTCAACGATACTATCGGAGATTAAGTGGACCCGCTCGGATTTGAACCGAGGTCTGATGCTCCCAAAGCATCGAGCATAGCCAAGCTAACCCACGGGTCCAGTAATGCTGTCGCGTCACTCAAATGACATGAACATTATCATGTGCGTTTCCAACGATTCGAATCCACTCTGAGCAGTTCACCCTCTGCAGATGCTTCCTCGGCGAAGGCCTCAGCATCGATGGGGGAATTCAGTGCACTCAGAGCCTTCTTCAGAGATTCTAGGGTGATGAATCCGTCTTCATCAATTGCATGGGAAAGAATGGTGTAACCATCAACCGGTTCGGATTCCGAGATATCTCGAGGTTGTTTTTGTATCCAGTTCGCCAGTTGGTCGCGAATCTCAGTGGGAACGTTGGCCAATGAAACAGCATCGCTTGCTTCGCTAGCATCCATGTGGCGAGATAAAATCTTAGATTCTGGATGATTACAATGAGGACAACGCAAATCAGTCCCACGTCTTGGTTTACCGAATGCCTGTTCACAGGATTGGCACATCAACACGAGCCAAGATGGTTCCATGAATGTACTCAGAATGCGGCGGTTGTTGAATACTGCGTTCAAAATCCAAAATCGCTCTTTCCACTTCCACTCAACCCGGTTGGACCCCCGAGGCTTCCACCGATGCTAGATACACCCGAATTTCTGGATCGGGTCGGACCACTTGAACCACCGAGATTGAGACTGTTGGGGAGAATCAAGGCAGCCAGAACGACCCCGTGGACTCCTTCCTGTGCCTCAATCTCATCGACCGCACATTCGAACAAGGCGCGGCCGTCGTCATCTTTGCGCAATTCTAAGTCTCGGTTGCTGAGTTTTCGCTGAAGGTTACGACGAAGTTCCGCCTCACATTCTTCCATCGGACCTTGATGAGACATCGTAGTGACAATCGCACACTCATCACCCTCTGGCGTAGTACAAAGTGCCCATGCAACACCGGCAGATGCGATACCTGTGCCGTCAACTGTGGCTTTGGATAAGTGGCACTCGACTAGAGTGCCCATCGGTAGATCTTGGGGGGAACCTGGTTCAAATCCCATCGGTAGCATTGCACCTTCTCCGCGAATCAATCGGGCATCCCCTAGACCCAATTCAACCAGTGCTTGATCCATCGCGTGTTCCTCGTTTTCACCGAAAGGAGCCACGGCGGTCATCAGCCATCCAGCAAAACCACCTCCTCCACGAGGGGTTGCTGGCTTGGGTCGATTGCGCGAGCCCGAGGATGTCCCGATGTTGAAGTCCATGGCGCGCGGAGGAGCGTTCAGTTCATCAAAGGCAGGGTAGACGGGGTTGCATGGGGAACCCGCGGGCCAAGGTTCTCGGTCTCACGTTTGCTATGCTTGCATTTGCCTCAATATTGCTTATTGTGAATGAGGGAACCGTGGGGGCCAATGCCTGGGCATTGTTGGCGCTGTCCGGCGTTTTTGCAGCCGGTGCTGTCATGGCATTCTTCCAGCAAGAGGAATTTTCTTCTCATCCAGGAAGTGGGGCCAATCAACAGATTCACGAACAGCAGACTGAAGCACAGACATTACCAGACCCTGCTGAAGTCGGATTTGATGTTCCCGTACTCTAAATCAAACGAATTGTTTCCAGATTCTTCGGGGCATATGTGCGGATGCGATAGGTACTGGCGAGATCCTTGCGGAATTCAGCACAAGTGTGAGCATCACCATGGTGGCAGATGATGGTTCGAGGTTTCGGGTTCATCGCCTTGACGTAGTCCATCAATTGTCGACGATCGCTATGTCCACTGAAACCATCGATGGTCACCACATCGCATCCAATGGAGACCATGTGTGTCTGCCCGCCATCATTGATTGGAACTTCGGGGAATCCTTTCTGTAGGCGTCGCCCCAATGTCCCATCTGCCTGATATCCAACAAAGCACAGTGTGTTATTTGGTTCAGGGGCCCAGTTTTTGAAGTACTCGACAATGGGGCCGCCAGTCATCATTCCAGATGTGGCCAACACAATACAGGGATTCGGGTCGAGCAAGATACTCTCGCGTTGTTCGCGACCACTAACCTCGCGGAACCACGTAGAATTGAATGGGTTCTCTTCGCCACCTTTGAGCACCTTCTTTCGGAGTTCACGGTTGAGGGCTTCAGGATGGCTTGCGTGGATGGCCGTCGCTTCAGTAATCATGCCGTCGACCCAGACGGTTACCGGATCACATTCTCCTGATTTGAAGAGTTGGTCAATTGCTATCATCACTTCTTGGGAACGACCAACAGCAAATACTGGGCAGAAAATCTTGCCCTTTCGTGCCAAAGCCCTCTGAATCAAATCTTGCAATTCTTGTGTAGCCTCTTGACGAGTCGGTTGGAAATCCTTAGCCCCACCATACGTCGATTCTAGGATTAGTGTCTCAACACGAGGAAATCGCACGGCAGCAGCATCATACAACCACGATTTTTCGTACTTGATATCACCACTGAATACGATGTTGTGCTTGCCTTCGCCTATGTGCATATGTAGGGAAGAAGAACCGAGAATATGTCCTGCATTGTACATGGTGAGTTTGATATCCGGGGCGATGTCGAGAGTCTTTCCCCATTCAACGTCAACGATGTGTTTGATCATCTCTTGGACATCGCCCAACCCATATGGAGGGGGGTTGCCTTCAGCAGCGGCGACCTTGATGTAATCACTTTGTAAAAGAACCATCAAATCTCGGGTAGGAGGTGTGCAGTAGATAGGTCCGCGATATCCATACTTGTACATGACAGGTAGTTGACCGATGTGGTCAATGTGTGCGTGGGTTATGACGATTGCATCGAGATTCTCAAATGGCAATAATTCTGGTGCATTGAAGAACGGAGCAACTTCACTGAGATTGTTTGTCGGTTTGGCACCCACATCTACGACAACTTTGGATTCGTTGGTAGTAACAAGATGCATTGCCCTCCCTACTTCCCGGTAAGAGCCGAGGGCTGTCAGGCGGCACCATGCCTCTCCCTGGCGTTGTGGACGGTAAATTCTGGTACCGAATTTTCGTAGCAATGCCTTGCGATCTTCGGCGTTTTCTTGTCGATATTTGCGAATGTTGTGCATGGTCCTGCTTTCGCCTGCAGCATAGCGTTCACTGCGTCTTATCCAACCAATCACAGCACGAATTCCACGAATAG
>JASMFB010000063.1 GCA_030751995.1 Candidatus Thalassarchaeaceae archaeon | reverse complement strand
GAAATATTGCTATAAATTTGGCCACTGGAGACTTTGATTCGATTGCCGATACAGAGGTCGACAGGATCGCACTCGCAGACCAGAATTCATCCGACTTGGAAAAGACCCTGAAATATGCGGCTGAGAATGGAGCCGAAACTGTGGAAATAGTCGGTGTTGAAGGTGGGGAAATCGATCACCAACTCGCCGCGTTTGCAGCACTTGTTGAAGCACCTGAACAATTGGAAATTTACATGCACATGTCAGAGCACATTGTGATGCGCTGTCTGGACGACTTGGAACTGGTTCTAGATGAAGGTACAAAATTGAGTCTGTTTGCCTTCACAGCATGTGCGAATGTCAGTATCTCGGGTGTTGAATTTCCGCTAGACTGCGAACCACTTGCGTTCTCCACCAGAGGGTTGCACAATGTGGCTCTTGGTGGACCGATTCACATCCAAAGTGATGGTGCTCTGGTCGTGGTTATTTCCGGACATTGATTGAATAATCGTGCGTACCGGGTTCACCCAAGCCACCCGCCTTTGCCTTCTCGCTAATTGCAGCCGCGGCTACGGTCTCTTTGAACGTCCCACGTTGTGAGATGATTCCGCGCTTCCATGCTGTCCAAGGGGAGTAACCGGGAAGGTAGGCTCGCCATGTGAATGGAACGCGCCCAGGTGTGACTCGATTGACAATCTGAGTGATCGAGGTCGTGCATGTTGCAGTCATGGTGTTGTACCACTCTGGTTCCTCAGCCAATTGATTGGTTCGCTGCATCATTGCTTGAAGTAGGGCTTGCTGCTTTTCAGGCACTACATCGCATGGATAGAGGTAGACATCGTTGCCTCTGCCATTGGTTCGGACACCGAGTAAATCGCGCTCCGTGGCCCAAATCAGGATGAGTTCAAACTCGTTCCACATACCGGCCCAAGGATGGAATTTCTGACCCTTCTGTCGGCGAACCTCAAACGAGGCCATGAGGAAGCGGTTATCACTGAATTCGAAGCCGACCATCGTGTGCGCCATGCCTCTGATTTTGTGGAAATAATCGACAACATACCAGATGTCCTTCAAATCCTTCATGTCGAATGACCAAGAATCCCAGTTCTCATCGAAATCCCGAGTGGTCCTCCAAGTGAAGTCGCGGCGATTGTGTAGTGTCACAGAATCTCCATTTATCTCAAAGCGAGCCTGTTGGGCACAATCAGGCGACCAATCACGGTGCAATCGAGCTTTCTTCTGACCGACTGCGAACCACCAGAAATTGATGAGCAGTAAGACGATTGCAAGGGCGAAGCCGACGATGATTTTCCAATCCATCTCTCGCACCTTCTGTGATACAGGAAATTGATTACTGCTGATAGGAAATCCATTGATTCTCTGAGGTGTCCCACCAATCTACACCGCCTTCTGGGTGCTGTCTCCAATGAACACCGGATTCATCGACGAAGGAAGGTAGGCCTTCACTATCTGGTGCAACCGGAGCAGAGTCCCAAGTCCCCTCTTCCTTCTTGCCTTCACTGTTCATCATGTTGGCGACAAGTAAGCCGAGGATGATGGCGAAAATGAAGCCGCCTGATCCGACCAAAGCAATGGTTGCTGAGAGGCTCATGACCAGAGGTGTAGGTGCGTATTCATCACCTTGTGATGTCGCGGGCCAGCGTTCTGAATCGCCACTTGCGTTGAGGACATCTAGACTGGCATCTGGTGTGGGCGGTAAGCGGACCACGTTGAGGGCCACGGTGGTTTGTCGGCCCTGTGGGCTGGTCAAGGTCACACGAACCTTGTGGACACCGGGACTCCACATTGTGCAGTCAAGAATCTCGAGGTCGTCGTACGAGATGAGTTCCTGAGCGGGGTCAGCCACTTCCCACATAATCGCCATCTCTGGCAAAAGGGTGTCTTCTGTCGCGGCTATTTCCAGATTGCAGGGCGTTCCAGCTTCTGTACTGAGGCCGGTTTGATTGACGATGAATGCTGGAGGAGGATGAACGTGGATTTCAAAAGAAATTGACTCTGTTGCTGTCATCCCCAGTCCGTTTCGATAATGTTCGGTCACTGTGTAATCTCCTGCTGGCCAGCGACTGCAATCGAGCGGAGACTCGTATTCGCCCACCAACCAAGGAACACCTTGGATGGAAACTAGTCCCATCACATCATAATACTCACCAACGAGATCAGTGGATACACGGTGAATCAGACAAGTGTCTCCGGTGAAAATCCATTCTTCCGATTCTAGGTCCATGGACAGTTGTGGAGGAGTTAGGCTCGCCATCAATTCGTGGATTCCCAAATCTTCATCGTGAATCATCAATCCAGATTCAAGGTCCCATACGCGGAGAGTGATTTGGTATTCGCCGTCCTCCCATGCCTTGACTGTGGTGTTTGCAATGAATGAATCCTCGTAAACTACAGTTGTATTGTTCCAAAACGAAATGGCCATATCGCCATTGTCAGCAATTACTTCGACGCCGACTCCCGCGGTGGGTGCAGTTGTGATGATTGAAGCGATGACCCGAACCAAATCGAGGTCGCCATCATTATTCTCGTCAAGAGCGAATGCGCCTGAGCCGTTGACGACGATGTAACTCTCGTCTTGGGCAGTGACCACTGTGGCCATCATTGGCAACATCATCGCCACCATGAACAGAGTTAGAATTCGAGTGCGCATCAGAATTCACCTCCATCGTCGAGGAAGTCTTCCTCAAGATTGTCAAATCCATCTTCTTTCTGCCCCATTCGAACGGTAAAGAGTGTGACAAGGAAGACGAAAAGAGGCCATGCGAAGGTCAGTAGACTGGCGCTGGGATTAGAGCCCATGAGGGCAAGTTGGCTGCGAATTGCACCGTAGGAATCTGAGTAACCATCGCCATTGCTGTCAGGGCAACCCTGCAAGTTGATTGTGGATGTTCCAGGAGTTTGAGGACAGTCATCGCGTAGGCCGCCGATAGCATTGTCTCCAAAGCCGTCGCGGTCTGCGTCAGCCCACTGAACGCGATTCTTGGGGAAAGCATCGGCTGGTCCATCGGGTGAAGCCAGCCATTCATCATCTGCGTCGGAGTACCCATCACCATCTGTGTCAGGGCAACCCAATCGGTCGATTACAGAAACCCCGGCACTCATCAGTTCGTTGGGGCAACTGTCGGCCTGATGTCCATCCGGATTATCTCCAAAGCCGTCGCGGTCTGCATCCAACCACTGTGTAGCATCATGTGGGAATCGATCACCTTGGTCGGACCAGCCATCACCATCGGTATCGGTGCAACCGTGTCGATCGCTGTTGCTGGTCCCGGGTGTATCTCGGCATCTGTCTCCCTCAAACCCTGTCTGCTCATCACCAAAGCCATCTCCATCGGCATCCTCCCATTGTGATGGATCATCAGGGAAGGCATCGGCTGCACCGGCTGGATGTGGTAACCAACCCAATTCGATATTCGGATCACTGGATCCATCGGCATCTCTGTCAGGGCAACCCCAACGGTCCCGAGTACTGGTACCAGATGTGGTCACGCATGCATCAGGGCGCCAAACGTCGTCGCCTTGATTGTCACCATACCCGTCACCGTCTACATCGTGCCATTGTGTCGCACAAAGTTCACCACATTGTGCATTGAGTCCACCAGGGAATGCATCGGCGAATCCTTCGGGATGAGAGGGCCAATCTAGGTCTGGATTCGAATATCCGTCGCCATCAGAATCAGGACAACCGTAGCGGTCATACATCGAGGAACCGGGGCGACTGACACATGCATCAGGTTCGTTCCCGCTGGAATTGTCGCCAAAGCCATCGCGGTCATAATCCTCCCACTGCGTGGCATCGTCGCTGAAATTATCAGCTTGCCAATCACCATCTCCGTGATTGTCCCCATAACCATCACCATCGGTGTCCCACCATTGTGTTGGATTGTCAGGGAATGCATCGGCATTGTTTCCAGATGCATTGTCGCCAAAGCCATCGCTGTCACGGTCAGCATGTTGAGTTGGGTCTCCAATGAATGCGTCTGCATCATCAAATTGCCACGTCCAATTTCCGCTGGGATCGGACCAGCCGTCGCCATCAGTATCCGGACAACCCATGCGATCTTGTGAAGAAAATCCAGTATCTAATGGACAATAATCGGGTGTAGTTGCGTTGTCGACATATTCGCCGACTCCCATCTCTTCGTGTGAATCGTTCCATTCCGAATCGGCCCAGTTGTCACCGTAGCCATCGACATCGTAATCGGACCACTGTGTTGCATCTTCCCAGAATGCGTCACCACCATCAGCAGTAGTCCACACAGGGCCCCATTCTCCCCAATCATCGGGGTCAGACCAGCCATCATTGTCTCGATCAGGGCAACCAGTGCGGTCCTCGAAGGAATCCCCCCATTCTGTTGCGCATTGATCTCCATCTACTCCGTTGGGGTTGTCTCCATAGCCATCATGGTCAAAATCCGCATGCTGGCTGGGTTCATCGGGGAACAAATCCCCCGTATCAGACCAACCATCTCCGTCATTATCTGGGCACCCGACCTTGTCTTGAGTAGAAGTTCCGAAGGTGTCATCGCAATCATCTTCACGATCAGGGAAGCCATCGTCATCGGTGTCACGGTCATACTCGTCAAGGGTGAATGTGATTTGATACTCGATTTCATCATTGCAATTTGTGTCATCACCTGTAATCTCAACAAAGAAACTGTCTGTACTGCTCGCTGGTGTTTGGAGATTTACGGAAGTTGGCCCATCGTTGTCAAAACCAGAATGGCTGATTTCGTTACCGGCTGAATCCTTGAGACGAACATCGCCCTCCCAACCATCTGTGAAAGCACCAAACAATGTACAAATTCCATTGTCTGGGTTACTCATTTGACCCGATACTGTGACCTCTACAATGTCTCCATTAATCGCATCAACTTTCCACCAATCACGGGTATCTCCACCATGAGAGCAACCATCACCGTTGCAAACCCATTCGGTATAGGATGTGCCGGGAACTGCAACATTTGCTGAAGCCATGTCGTCATCTGCAACTGCATAAGGGATGCATGAAAGCAACATACTGAGAATCACAAGCGCGGCGAGAGAACGCTTCGGAATCGAACCAGAGGTTGTCATCGGGTGCCGGAGGCACCCGCACACGTAAGGCTGTTGCCCCTCCACAAAATCCCTGAAATGCCAACGATTCAGAATCAAAGTTGGGTTTTTTCGTCGGGGCCCCACTCTGAACGAGTGCGGTTGATGCCAAATCGCTTGGCGAAGAGGAAGCGGAAATTGAGCCAGCCATCGCCCCATGTATTGATTTCAGCATCGCCGACGCGAACACGGTATGGGACGCTGATTTCTACAGCCTTCTTGCGGCCAAAAACACGGCGAGCATTAATCTTCATCTCCTCAGACAATGGCATGCCATCGTGAGTGGGTCGCATCTTCTCATTCTCCATGATATTCTTCCAGAAAACCCACATTCCACTCTGCGAGTCGTGTACCCCATACCAGAAGAGCATACGAGCTGTTGCCGAAAGTCCCCAATTGCCAAAACCATGCAGTCCCGACATTGCGCCATCTTCAGCACGACGAAGGCGATCGCAAGTGATGAATTTCAAATCATCTTCAACGAGTTTGCGAACCAATCCTGGAACTTCTTCCCCTGGGTATGTACAATCGGCATCGAGAGTCACAATGATATCGCCCGGTGCCAGTGCAAATCCGGTCCTGTATGCACGACCGTAGCCCTTTCGTGGCTCCATAACGACCCATGCCCCCTCTTCGGCAGCCAACTCTCGAGTTCGATCGGTGGAATTGCCATCAACAATTAGAAAATCGAGTTTTTCGCACCAACCATCATTCGGAATTGAACGAATTGTATCGACAATTGCCTCTTCTTCATTACGCGTCGGAATTACGACAGTCACATGGACAGGTAGAGTATCGGCCATGACATCCCCGGACTCTCGGACTAAGATTACCGATTTGAATGCAACCGTTCCCGACTTAAACCGGATTCATTCAAAACGGGGGGCCTTACAGGCCCCATTGGAGGGTGTATCCTGCATATCGCGATGTTATCGGGTGAATATCCTCCTCGCTGGGGTGGAATGGGCTCAACAGTGTTCCATCTGGCCGGGGCACTGGTCAAACAAGGACATCGAGTCACGGTGATTACGCGCCGTGACAAGAGTGTAGAACGCAATCCACGGAGAATTCCCCAACAAGAGGGTGTTTCCGTTCTATCAGTGAAATGGGCCCCACTCCCCATGGCCTTCACAGTATCCTACGGAAAATGGGCGCTACGAGAACTTCTGCGAATCCACCGCAAGGACCCGTTCGATGCTGTTCACGTACACGCACCGATGATTTCGTGGAAAGAGAAGCAGTATCAGCTGGTACGGGAGAAGGTTGGGCCCGTGGTTACCAGTTTGCATGGATCTTGGCTGGGCGAGCGTGATGGGATGACGCGCGCGGCCAAACACGGGGAGTCTGCTGTGTGGAAAAATCCCAACGATCTCGCCATTCTCCTTACCGCCAAGCACTATGCGAAATACGAGCGAGCAGCCGTTCGTGCTTCGACCCTCTGCGTGGCCAACTCAGAGGCTACCAAGGCGGATTTTCAAGCACGATACAATCCACCGGAGAATTGGCGTTGTGAAGTGGTTCGCTGGGGTGTTGATACGAACATGTTCTTGCCCCTAGATTGCGACCATGAAGACACGATGCTCGCGCACGAAGAAATGCGAAAGAGATACGGCGAACCTGACGAAAACGCACTCGCCGGCCTAGCGGAGACTGAAACGCCACTGATTTTGGCGGTGGGTCGGCTGGTTGCACGCAAAGGATACAGGACGCTTCTCAAGGCCATGCCAGCGGTTCTGGAGGTATTTCCCGGGGCACATCTCGTCATCGTAGGACGCGGTCACATGAAGCGCACACTGGAGCGTCAGGCCAAGAAACTAGGTGTTTCCGAGTCCTTGACCATTGAATCCAGTCTACCATTCGAAGAACTAGCGCAACTGTTCCGAAGTGCAAATTTGGTCGCTTATCCCTCCTATTACGAAGGGCAGGGGCTGATTCCTCTAGAGGCAATGGCAAGCGGAACACCAGTTGTCACTGTGAACGATGGCCCTCTGCCCGAAATGGTCGATGAAACGGTCGGGGGTTTGTTCGACATCGATCATCCTGAAACGTTGTCGGCAGCCATCAATGAACTTCTAAACAACCACGAACAGAGAGAAGTGATGGCTGCAAACGGTCGTCGGCGCGTACTCGATGAGTACACCTATGCCCTCAATGCCGAACGATATGCAGAGTATTACGCAACGAAGGGTTAGGGTTCACCGAAATCGCTCATCGGCGGCGGAGCTTCTGCTTCTAGGTCTGGTTGGGCGGGTGCGGTTTCTTGTTCACCTAGTTCGAATCCTTGCTCAGCACCAAGGCCACCTCCCCATGACTCGATTAATTCGAGATCTGCGGCCAATTGTCTCTTGCTGCGCAGGACATACAGGCCACCCATTAGTGCGAAGATGAGGAGAATTGCAACCAAAGCGACAATTCCGTTTGAGCCCAAGAGACCGAAGACGCCAGAGATTCCGGCTGCTTGATGGATAGCCAATTGCTCTTTGACCACGTTGGAAGACATGTCCCCGTCTAGAGCCCAGACTTCGACACTCGCCCATTCTTCTGTTCCGGGATTGGTGGACATGATGCCTGTGTAGATGCCATCACCTGCGACAACATCACTTCCAGCGCCATCATCATACATAGTGAATTCATCACTGTTGGAACCGAATGATACTCGGCCTTGAACGCTACCTTCCATCTGTGTTGTTCCATCCGCATCCTGCAATAAAACACTGACAACGAGAGTGTTCTTTACATCGGCTTCCAGTTCATTTAGATTGACAGTAAGTTGAGATAGCACTGGATTGGATGCACCCACGGTGATGTTGATCCACGCCACATCCATGACGCCGCGAGAATCGCGAACAGTGAGCGTGAAGGTGTGTTGTCCGGGCGGGAACCACGCGGTGAAATTGATATCGTTGGCCACTTCGTTTGAGCCACTGGAAGTCACTTGATGCCAGATGTACTGGATGATGTCATCATCAGCATCCCAAGATTGTGAGCCATCGAAGACAATCGATTCGCCGGGTGAGATGTACAGACCTTCGGTGAGCGAGGAGATGATAGCGTGCGGAGCGGTTGGATTCACGTGTAGAATCTGGTTGTGGATTCGAGTTTTTCCAGTAGAATCGGTCAGGTTGAATGTTAGGTTGTGGACACCCGAGGGTAGCTCGTCATTGTACCAATAATCTGTGGTCCCATTCTCAATGATTAGGCCTTCCAATAGATCACTGGAGATGTTGACCCAGAACTCGTCTCCATCAGCATCGAATGAACCTCTGAAATCAAACAGGACGGGTGCGTCGCTATCTACTTCAATGCCAGGAATTGGACTGGTCAGAACCAACACAGGGGCGCTCTCAGAGACATCGACATCGA
>JASMFB010000062.1 GCA_030751995.1 Candidatus Thalassarchaeaceae archaeon | reverse complement strand
AGCGAACTGGCCGAATTGGCCACGTGGATGTAGATCTCAACTCGAACAAGGGCAAAGTATCCGGCGAAATTCTGCTACCCAGCAGTCTGGACCAGGTATCAACAGCCGTTATCGGTGCCGCCCTTGAGACCATTGAGCGAATTGGACCATGTAAGGCAACAATAAAAGTAGCCAGAATCGAAAATATTCACAGCGTCAAACGTGACACAGTCATTGGCCGTGCGAAGGACTTGCTCCTGAGCATTGTGAACGAAGGAACAAACGACAGCAAGAGCATCTTGGATGAGGTTCGCAGCGTTCTCACGCTGGGCACCGAGACCGACATTGCAGGCATGACTTGCGGACCCAATGCAAAGGCGAGCGAAGCGCTCATCATTGTAGAAGGCCGCAATGATGTGCGAAATCTGTTGAAGTTTGGCATCAAGAATGCAATTGCAACCATGGGTGCCAACGTCAAGGATGAACTTGTTGAACTCGCGAAGACCAAGAACAACGTCACAGCGTTCTGTGACGGAGATCGTGGCGGCAAGTTGCTGCTGATGGAATTGTCCGGAGCATTGGGCAAGTCCCTCACACACGTAGCAATCGCCCCAGAATCTCGCGAAGTCGAGCACCTTGAAGGCAAGGTCGTGACCAAGTGTCTGAATCAGAAAGAAACAGCAACCAAAGCCATGGCCCGCATTAAGGCCCAACTCAAAGCAGATGACAAGGGAGCCACTCCTAGCAAATCTGCTGCGAGTAATGGCTCACGAGATGTCCCTGATGACATCCGTGAATGGTCTTCACACATGGGCGAACTGAAGAAGAATCATGCACTATTGATTCTCGAAGACGGTTCTCCATCCGAACCCATCGGTGCGAGCAAACTCGCTGCATATGCTGAGGAGATTGAAGGTGCTCAGTGCTTGATTGTCAACGCCAAGATTAGCGCACGCATGATTGAGATCGCAGAATTGGGAGCAATCCCAAGTGTGCTCGGTAGCGCATCAGGTACAGCAGGTTCCGACACCGTCGTTACCTACGCAATGAGCGACCTCGAATGAGGCTCACCCCTACGGGGTGCCAATGATAACCCCCTCCACATTCCGGTGTGGTATGCAGCCTGAGCAGATAGCCCCAGCGCCAGCAATTCAACCAGCACCCGTAGCGGTGCCTACAGCCCCATTGGCTAGCAGTGGACCCGACCGTACCATGATGGTGCACACAGGCTTGGTTCTAGCAGCATTGCTTCTTGCATCCCTCGGTGTGATGGGCGATGCTTGGAGCGTTGAAGAGACATCCACAACCACTGACTTTGGGCCTCTGGTTGGAAATATCACAGTAACTACTGAATCAAACGTTGGCCTAGATGATATGTCTGCAACAGTTTGTACGAATGGTGAATGTACCACCGTAGCCGCTGACTTATCGGATACATATGACAACTGTACCTCACTTGCCTCCGACCTTGAACTAAATTCCTCAGCAATCGAAGAAATGTGTGGAACAACCGGCGACATGGCAAGCGCTGGATTTACAGGCATGCTCTTCATTTCAATAGGAATTATTGCCCTAATCGCTTCACTAGTTGCTACATTCTTAGGAACACGTGGAACAACACTACCCTTCTCACAATTCTACCCATTCGGCGGCGCAGGAATCACTCTAATCGGCGTTGTTGCTTGGTACCTGATGATGCCAGAACCCCCGGAAGGTTCTGACCCAAGTTTGGGATCCAGCGCATGGATGACGATTGTCAGCACCGCCCTAGCCGCTGGTGCAGGTGGATATTCCATGTATGCCGGAACTTCTGCGCCGAGCGTCATCGGAAACACATCGACACCAGGGAGCAGCGGAAGAGCCCCTGGACTTGGCGCACGCTCACTCGCCCCAGATTCAGAGGCCCGCGAATTCGTCCTACGAGAGACCGCACTAGGAAACCAAACCCTCTCGATTGTCGAGGATGGCCACTTATTCCGGCTAACCAGAGCAACCAGAGGTGATGATGGAACACACAGTGAGGATTTGTTCATGACACGTCTCGACGCCCTTCTCGGCTTCACCCATGAGCGGTTCGATTGGCTTGACAATACACGATACCTATGGAATGTGATGGCGATTGCCGGCCTCGTACTCACATACATGGCCTACGATGATATCTCCTTGATTTTCTATACAAATTGGTTCATCTTGCTATTCGCAGTTGGCACCATCTTCTCCATGATGCAATTCGCTGACCCCGAACTAATTACATTCGAAACCAACACTGGTAAACATCGAACCCTCATCTACCGTATGGGCTCCAATCGAGTATTGACTAACACCAGCATGGACCTCATTGATTCTGCCATGCGTGATACACTCCGTGGTGAACAGATCGACCCAACCGCCCTCAATGCAGTTGCCGATTCAATCGAGGCAGAATTGGAAGAAGCACGCAAAGCCGCAGAGGAAGCTGCAGCAGCCCAGCAAGCAGCACAACTCGAGGCTCAGGCAATGGCTCAGGCACAAGCAGAAATGCAAGCACAACAGGCAGCAATGGCTCAGGCACAAGCAGAAATGCAAGCACAACAGGCAGCAATGGCTCAGGCACAAGCGATGTCCCAGGCTCAAATGCAAGCACAACAGGCGGCCGCAATTCCCCCAGCCACCACTCCAGCCGTGGCTCCAGCAGCCCCTCCACCAGTAGCTGCCGCACCGGCTCCAGCGGCACCACTCCCCGCACCTGTTCCTCCTGTGATGAACCCGCCTCCGGCTCCAGCAGCAGCCCCTCTCCCTGCACCAGCGGCACCACCACTTGCACCAGCAGCAGCCCCTCTCCCTGCACCAACCGCACCACCCCCGGCACCGATGCCTCCTCCGGCCGGCGCAACAAACCCATTGCCACCCATCTCGATGGCGCCAGACATGGGCATGCCAACAGAGGTCATCACTCCGGCCCCGGAGATTCCGATGCAAGCGGCTCCACGAGACGAATCACTCACTGAAGGTGAAAAGCAGAATATCCTCACAGATCTCGGCGACGATTAGGATTCAACCGGCTCGGGCATTTGCATCATTGCACTTGGAAGCATGACCGATTTCTCAAGGCGCTTGATTGCGGCCGTTAAACCCTCTAAGTCCTGCGTATCTGGAAGTTTGAATCCATCCATTTCCAATGGCATTGCAGCTCCGGGTCCTGGAATATCAGCCAATCGTTCCCCTAGTGCTTTTGCATCCTTCAATAGCCCTTCCCCACTCGATGAATGTCTTCTTGACAGTCGTTCAGTGGTCCAATTCTCTAACTTCTTCGCAATCCCGGGAAGACGGGCCTGCAAAGCACGATGAGGACCTGAATTGCCACGTTCAAGTATAATCGCAATGCGAGCCAGACGTTGCACACGTACATCCAATGGAGGCATCAGGAGTACATCGAGTGATGGGTCTTCATCACCAAGGCCGAACAGGTCTCGAACGCCTTGTCGGATTTCATTCTGAATCACGACTTCCTCAATCTCATCTTTGACGTCCTCAACAACCTCTTCAACTGCAGACTTCACATCTACATCAGCGATTTCTTCTTCAACGTTCTCAACAACTTCTTCGACGATAGGGACGAGAACTGCCCGTTTTTCTTCGATTCTTGCCATCGGCATCTGTGATCTGAAAGGTTTGAATTCAAATTCGGCATCACTCTCTCCTTCTGCATTTGATAATGTGAGCAATAATTCCTGATATTCAGCATCCAATGCTACCAATCTTTCTGGCCGCATCAAATCTGAGAGGACACGCTCCGCCAACTCAACATCCAGCGCCCAAGGCAATGGTTCCAATCGTGCCAATCGCGCATCATGCGAGTCCATAGCCAGCCGGATTTCAGGGAGATCCAATCCAAGTCGAATCGGATCTTGTGCGAGTAATTCCTGTAATCCTTCCACAGACCATCCAAGGTGTCGCCATTCATCGAGTTCAGCCTGAAGTCCCCTCATCACCTGCTCCAACCGCTCATCAACCTCAACTGCCTTCTTGGGCACATTAAGTGATGATGGTAAATCATATCCACTTTCCAAGTTGGATACAGTTTCTTCATACAACGCTAAATCCAGTGTTTTAGAATCAAGTTCTCCGGGCCACAGTGTTGCAACGTCCAATCGCGCCTGGTCAAGGTATTCACGATGTCTTGCAGAGCGTTTGGTTGCTAAATCCAACCAATCTTGTGCAATTTCAACAACCCCCATTCCAGCCGAAGCACTACGCAATTGTAGCAACCAATCCTCGACTTCAGGTGCACCACTGACAGATGTATCGAGTGCCTGTAAACCCTCAATCAGACGAATTACGATGTTGATGAAAGGCTGATGCGCATCCAATTCCTCGAGAATTGCGCGAGGCTCATTGTCAACCAACGCAGACCAAGGAGAGGTATCGATTCCATGTGAGGCCCACGTCTCCAATCGTGAGGTACAGGCCGCATGTGCCCCCTCGGTTTTGGCCGTCAAACCCTGTAGAAGCACATCTAGTGCTTGTATTGCATCTAGGTGTCCGCGGGTACGTTCTGCTAATTTGCGATACTCTGGCCATTGTTCAAGATGCGTTTCCATCCGAGACCAGATTCCATGGGTCGATTCAATCTGCTCGGCAATTTTAGGAAGTTTTGATTCCCACGCAATCATTTCACCAGCAAGCAGGGGGAGTTTCGCAGGAACTTCAAATCCCTCAGATTGCCACGTTGCAATGCGCCCCTCAACTTGGACAAGACGCCGTGCGAGGTCCTCAGCAGCACCCTGAACTTCGGATTTTACTTGGTTCATCGCATCTTCACTCGCTTCTTTCTGTGCCAATGAAACGGCACCCCAAAGGAGTTCAGCGATGTTATGTCCAAAAGGTCGAATTTCATTCTCTATTTGGCGTTGACATTGAGTCAATTGACTATCCAATGAATGAATTCTTTCCGCTTCAGTAAATTGATCATGAATCGTGCCTGTTTGAATACCACTCACTTCCCAGCCTCGTTGGCTGAGCATGTCAATCATCCCTTGTAATGCCCCGAATCGCCGCTCTTGCCGTCGTTCAATTTCTGCAAGTACGGGCTCAATATCTCGGATAGGACTGGCTTCCTCAATCATCGATAGAATTCGAGGTGAGCCCAATACAATCCCATCATCAATTGCATCCAATCGCTCTAGAATATGTGTTAATTCGACGGACCGCCCCTCATCCGACCATCTCACCCTAGAACGATCAGCGATGATTACCCAGGGCCGATGCCGCCTCAACAGGCCGCTTAGTTCGATTTCAACTGCCGCTGCCTCCATTGGATTTGCAAGTTGTGACAAGAATTTCTGACGCTCCGCATCACGATGTTCCGGTAGGTCGAGAACCTTCGTTCGAATTTTCGCGGCGTAATCAGCTTGTTCCTCTAGTCGCAACATTTGCTCACTGGCCATATCTCCAGTGGGATGTTCAACATCGAAACCGCGTTCGCGTAACGCTGCAACGCGAGTTTTGAATTGCCCCCCACCATCTACCACAAGGCCGCCTCAGCGCATCGAGGTGGCTTACGGCTATTCAACCTCCGGCATAACGGCGGTTGAAAACGCCTCACAAAAACACCACATCACCCCTTAAGGGGTGCGAACCACTCAAAAGGTGCGCAAGTCCGCTCCGTACGATGGACCCAGTAACAATTGGATTAACGCTGTTCTTCGCCGCGGCCACAAGTGCGGTAATTTGGTGGCTCGTACAAGCAGAAGTTGGCATTCGAAGATTACGCGAGGATTTGGAAACCGCGCACGCCGAAACCAGCCACGTACTAGCAAGTCTGAACGCTCGAACAGAGGAACTTGCAGATAGTGCATTAGCACTTCAAAGAGCCCATCCGGGGTTGGCGGGAATTATCGATGCCCACCGCACCATCGATCGTCTTCAATCCACATTGGCAGGTGCAGGGGAATCCGGTGAAGCACGAGCTGCCGCAACTACAACCCTATCTGCAGTCAAGGGACTACTTGCCACCCGTGAAGGGGACGGCGATCTTGAGAATACCATTCCAGCAGACCCAGGCCTACTGACGCTACTCACTCGCGTTCTACAGACTCTTGATCAACTCGAACTCACCGTCGACGACCTGACGTTGACTGAGATTGAAGCCCGACGCCTTGGAGAGATTTCTTTCCTTGCCGGCGACCGAGAATGGGCCACTGCTTGTTACACCGCAGCCTCATCAATTGCCCCCGGTCAGGCAGCAACCCTTCGTAGCCTGTGCCGCCTCACCCGTGAATCTGGTGAGGATGAGAAACTGAGACAGCATCTCGAAGGTTTGTTGGACATCACTCCAGATGAACCAACACTGTTGCGTGAACACGCTCGCCTATTGACTAAATCTGGTGATGCGGGTGCAGAAAAAGACCTTCGTCGCCTTGAGGCACTGGGAGTTGAAACCGCAGAAGACAAGTCAATGATGGCTAGTTTGGCTGCCAGAGCAGGAGATACAGATGTAGCATTGTCTTCCATCGAAGAAGCACTCGCAAGCGATCCCAATCACGATGATTGGTTGCGTAAGGCCGAACTCCATCTTGCACGAAATGAGCGGGGTTTGGGAATCACGGCAATAGACGAAGCCATTGCACTTGATCGTCAATCAGGTCCCGCTTGGACCGTACGCGCTCGGTTGTTGAAGAACGAACCCGGCCGCCTTGAAGAGGCCTTGAAGGCGGTAGTCCACGCGGTCGCTCTGGGTGAGGCACAAGATTTGCTCAAAGCAGAACTGCTTGAACAGTTGGGACGCTCTGAAGAAGCACACTCCTCGTTGTCCGAAGCCCTCGAAAAGGAACCTGCCAATGCAGAAATTCGCGCGCAACTAGTCCTTCTCCAACATCAGGCGGGAAATCCCGAGGCCGCGTTTGAGATTCTGGCCGAAGCCCCAGCAGGTGCTTGGGAGGGACCTGCATTACATCTACAGAAGGGCCGTTTGATTCTGGCCGAAGCGGATCGTTACCGAGATGGCACAGGAGATCGTGACCGAGAATTACTTTCAGAAGCAGATTTGGCGTTTGAGGCCGCTTTGGGGGTTGACCGTGAAAGTGGTGTCGGATGGCTAGGAAAAGCCCGTATTCAGAGGATGCTCAAAGATTATTCAGAAGCTCAGATTTCTCTAGCGCGCGCACGAAGACTTCTGCCCGATGAGCCATTAATTGCAGCGGAAGAGGCATTGCTCGCTCTCGATGGAAACGATGTTGAGGCTGCTTCTCGCTTGATTGCAGAAGCACATGTGTTAGAAAGAGACTCTCTGGTTATCGATTACGTCAAAGGAGTCGTCGCAGCAAGACGGGGTGATTTGATTGAGGCCAAGCGACTCTTTGACAGCGTATTGTTGGAGGATCCAAACCACGTACGCGCACGATTGAATCGCTGCACGACGCTGATGATTGATCAAGATCATCACGCTGCCCTAGACGATGTCCAATTCCTCTTGGAAGCACACCCTGAACTCGATCTTGCCCGTCTTCGCCGTGGAGAGATTATGTTGTCATTGGGTGAATGGGAAGAAGCAGAATCGAACTTCCGAGACGTCCTGTCTCGACGAGGGAAGAACCCACATGCATTGATTCAACTCGGCGCATCCCTTGTTGCACAGGAGCGCCTCACCGAAGCAGAACAGCCGTTGAACGAAGCCATCCGCCTAGACGGGGACTCCGCTGAAGGTTGGTATCAGCGTGGCCTTCTCTACGTCGCGTTTGGCCAATTTGATGGCGCACTCTCCGACTTTGAGACCGCTTCAAAACTCAATCGCCATCACATGAACGCACTATTGAGAATCGCTGCAATCCACCATGAGAATGAGGATTGGGATGATGCAGAAGCGGCATGGAGAAATGTGCTCAATGTTGAACCTGAAAATCGGGTGGCACGACGCCGAATCCAAGATGCGATTGATGGCCAATCTAGGCAGAAGAAGGCAGAGGTCCTGACCACATCTAGATCTGTTGAGGCCGCTGTAGAAGAGCCCACTGAAGAAGAATCTGTCGAGATTCCTTTCGAGAACGACGATGAAGATGACGACGAAGGTGCACCTGACGAAGACACCCCGGATTTTGAATTTGGATTCGGTACGCTCTGAACGTGAAGTTCAAGCAGAGTATCCAACCCTCATCGCTCATGAGCGGAGGACTTGAGCCCGGAGATGCGGGTTTGGCGTTTGATTTACCCAATGCAAATTCCGATGGCCCAGAACGCTGTAGTTTGTCAGATGTGGTGACGGATATCGGATGTGTTGTGGTATTCACCTGCAATCACTGTCCATACGTCGTCGGTAATGAATCAAGAATAGAATCGATTGCTTCTCGCGCGCGCGAGGAAGGTATGGGGTTTGTCGGTATCAATTCCAACGATCCAGACAACTATCCTTCAGACAACTGGGAACACATGCAGAAGCGCGGTATCGTGATGACCTATCCCTATCTACACGACGCATCTCAAGAGGTAGCAAATGCATGGGGGGCAGAACGCACACCGGAATTCTACCTCCTTGATGGAAATGGCATCGTCACTTATCGGGGCCGCCTTGACGACTCTCCTCGAGATCCGAATCTGGCCACCACCAGTGAATTATCGGACGCCATCGATTCGTTGTTGACCCATGAAGACCCGTCTGTGACCCGCACAGAAAGCATCGGATGCTCAGTAAAATGGAAGATGTGAGATACATCAGTATTGTTCGAGGACAAGCTCAGTAGTCGTACTT
>JASMFB010000061.1 GCA_030751995.1 Candidatus Thalassarchaeaceae archaeon | reverse complement strand
AACTTGCGCAGCTGGAGTTCCTCGCCGAGCAGACCTTCGGTTTGACCGAAGATTGCGCCGACAACGTCCTTTCTCTGGATGGTCCCTTCCGCCTTGATTGTAGCATGAATCATGTACTTGGCTTTCTGATCACTCATTTTGTTCACTTCCTATTTTTTTTCTTTGCTTTCGCAGGTTTTCCTGAGCGCTCAACCGTCCCTTTCGGGGGGGTTTTCATCGCGCGTATTCACGGGAAAGGGCACGAAGCCCTGGGAACGTGACAGGGGATACCTGTGAACTGGCCGACCAACCCCTCCTTCATGAAGGCATTGGATGAAAAAATGGGCAAAATAAGCGTTGTAATCGAGGGCGAACCGCTATGAAGAGGGGGTGTGTCTCCCGATTCGTGCCCTCCGAAGTGATTACCGACATCAGTACCTTCCAAGGTGTTGTTTCCATCGTCCTGAAAGACGGGGAAATCACCAGAGAAGAGAAGAGATTGGTCATCAAATTGGCCAGTTTACTCGGTTTGGAAGAAGATGTGCCCAAGCGTGTATATGATGCGATTGTAGCAGGTGAAAAATTGGCAGGTGGATCTGAAATCAGCAATGAAGAGCGTCTCAGGGTATATGCCGGGATGTTCCAAACTGCATATCTCAACGCCAGTATCAGTGAGGACGAATATCTAGTCGTCGCATATCTTCGATATTTATTCGATATCTCAGAGGAAGAAAACGAATTAGTGATGAATGGAATTCATGATGCATTGGAAGAGCACGTCGAAAAGAACGTATTCCAAGTCGTCGAGAAGGGATTCGATCAAGCGAAAGATGTCGTCGATGGTCTGTTTAATCGTATTCGTTCAATTTTGCCCGAAGGGGGGCCAAAGGGTGACGAAGAGTGACCCATTGGATGATTGGTTATCCTCTCAGCCAGCGAAAATCCATCTTCGTTCCAAACGCCTGATGAATGTCATTCGCGAAGCGTATCCCATTGGAGTACCTGCGTTTATTGTCAAATCACAGACAGATCGCTTGGGTTCATCGGGAAGGTATGCATTCCATCTTGGGACCCCTGATGATACTCTCAGGAGAATCTGTTCTTGGTTGCTGACCCATGGCCAACCGGATGTTTTGTCGCAGTTAATCCATGACTTATGGGAACGCAATGGGCGTGAAGATGTGGCTCTTGCTGCGCTGCTGCTGGCCAATTTGCCCAATCAAGGAGATGTGTGGGTTCGATTGGCTGATTTGATAGGTTCAAGTTCGACCGCGGAGGCGCTTCTGCTCTCGATTGAAGAGTGTCTGCGAGCGCAACACGAAGTCCCTAGTGAGGAACAGTTGCTGGAATGGTGTTCAGGGAGTGCTGCACATGCACATCTGGCGTTGCTCATCCATCATGCCAACTGGGTTCGAACTGGGCGGCCTGCACTGTCATCCCCACTGAGAGAGGGTTTTGCCGCGATTCCATATCCTGACGGAGATTCTCTGTTGGGTCGTGTTCGTGACCAGATGCTAGATTCCTAAGCGAAGACTGAAGGTTTGTCCGCGTTGCGTGGGCTGTATGGTCGAGCGATTCCTAGAAGCGGATGATCCTGTTCTTGAGCAGGTCCTCAAGTGGACCGTTGAGAGGGATGCAGCGGATATTCGACAATTGTTGGAGTGGTTGCCCAATGCCGCCAATCGTCGTGACCAACGGGCTCTATTGACTCGAGCGCAGTCCCTGATGGCTGAACTTGAGAGTGCAATGAATGAGCTCAAGCAACTCGAATAGGTGGTGGCATGTACCCTGCTCTGATTCTCGCAGGTGGGGCCTCAAAACGAATGGGGAAGAACAAGGCGACAATGATTGTCGAGGGGGACCCGATGATTGTTCGAGTAGCCCATGCACTGAGAGATGCTGGTTGTGGCTTGATTCTCGTTGCAGTGCGAGACGGTCACCAACGTCAGGAAATTATGGGGGCTTTGAGACATCTGACAGATGTAGAATACATCCTAGATAATGACCTTGAACGGAGTGCTAAATCTGGGTTGCGGTCTGCGTTACGGATATGTTCTGACAGAGGGCTTGAGCGCATCCAACTGGCACCGTGTGATATGCCCTGGATTGACTCACGGGTGTTTGAACGGTTGCAAGGTGGTTCGAGAGCAGTGATTATGCCGAGGGGTGAACATCTGCAGCCATTGCTCTCACTGGTAGATGTCGAAGTGGCTCTTGGTGCACTGAATCGCGCGTCCATCCGCGCCTCGCTGAAGAACACATTGCGAACGGTCCCCAATCAGATAATTGATTTCGCTGACAACTACTGCTTCCGCAATGTCAATACCCCATCCGATTTGGGCCAATGAAGGTCCCTGTTTATTCCCCATCGTTATACGATGGGGTCTCTTCGGTGACGATATGCCGGCTAGGGGAGAGAGGTACGGACGAATCCTAGCGATAGCCATGATTTGTGCCTTCTTGACGCCGACTATTTTCCTATTTCCAAGCGTTTCTGCCGAGGGTGAATCGACGCTCTATGTGGATGCTGCAAACTGTCCAAACGCCGGCAATGGGACCAACTCAAATCCCTATTGCTCAATCAATGATGCAGTCATGGCATCATCTTCTGGTGACACGATTGAGGTAGCGAATGGGACGTATGTTATGACGTCATCAATCGAGATCAATCACCCACTGGCTGTGACTGGTGCTCAGGATGGAAACAGTGCACTGCAAAGGACTTCGGGGGATTCCTCTGAGAGCGTCATCGATTTTCGTGGATCGAACAATAAAATCCTCATTATGAGCAGCGATGTGTCTATTTCTGGTTTTGATATCCATGGCGATGAAGATACGAGATGCGGAATTTATGTTGCCGGTGGTTCAAACAATATCTCCAACATAGAAATTTCAGATAATCTGATTCATGGGATGGCAAAGAAGATCGATTCGATTCGTGCTACTTCTTGGGGAATTCTAACCGATGCGGTAGAGAATGGTCAGATTCTCCATACAATCGAGGATTTGCACATTCATGGAAATCATATCTACGATATTGGTGGATACAATGATTCGATTGGACTTGGCATTTCAATTCATGAGGTGGTCTCTTCTGAAGTCGATGGAGGTGCGCTGATTGAGAATAATCGGTTTTCCAACATCAACGATGGTAAATGGGCAGGGGCGGCTGGAATTGATGTTCCAGGAATGGCGGTCTTCACCCACGAGCAAACCTCGATGTATCCAGGTGATTACCTCAGTGGTATTTCCCTACGAGACAATGAATATGCTAACGTCACAGTTGGAGCAGCTCTACAAATCTCAAATGCGGCTGTTTTCGATGAACACAGTGGTGATTTCGAAAATGTGGATGTTTTCCTGATTAACGTGGGGCATACAACTTCTGTGAACGAGTCGAATCTAGCACCATTTGCAAAGAGTGTTGGAAAAAATACCTCCATCCAACCTCCAATCAATGTTGGTGAATCTACCGCTTACTTTGCTAGCCCTTCGTTGGCTGTGCGAAATACGTTGCTTGGATCAGAAATGGAGGGGCATAGTATCACATTGTCAGATGGGACGTTTGACGAAACATTGGTCATTCAACCCACAACAATGCAAGGAAATATGCTGATTACTAGAGTGCAAGATAGTAATCCTACATTCACGGGTGGTCTGCTTCTGCAGAGTAATTACATGATGAATAACATCACAATCGAAGGTATCACTCTCCAAGGGGAAGGAGCAACGGATGTTGCAATGAGCGTAGAGGCGTCGGCTGGAATCTCTGATTTGACGATTCGGGAGATGACCATGGATGGAAGTAACGCCAATGGAAATCAGCGCTCAGGAATTATCGCCTCGGGTCTTGCAGGGGTGATTCTCATCGAAGGTAATCATTTCAACGACCTTGATGGCGCCTATGCATTCACTTCTACCCCAGATGGTTTGGACCCCGGTGCAGGTCAAATTTCTGCTTTGCAATTCAGCGACAACACCATCATCGATTCTGAGAGTTCAGTCAATATTGCACCATCTTCAGGAATTATCCCTCAAGTGGAGGTGTCTGGTAATTCATTCACCAACAGCGGTTTGAACTCAACCAGCAATGACAATAGTCCAATGATTACGGTCAAAGATGTCAGTACCCTGTACATTGGGGAAAACGTACTACAGAATATCCATTCAGCACAGGGAATTTATGTTGAAGATGTCCGATATATTACGGTGGATGATAACAACCTGTCTGGAATGGATGCGGCGATTATCATCGAAGAGAGTATGCCAAATACACTCCAGCAAGTCACTTTTCAGGGAAACTCGTTCACCCAAATCGACTCTGCTGCCATTGAAGTTCCGTCGGTGACTGGGGCATCCATTCAAGTCAACCAAAATTGGTTTGGAACCGGAAATGAAAGCGAGATTTACGCCCTCATTCAGGGTGATGCTGAAATTGGAGAACAATGGAATTCTTGGCCAGGTATCGATTCAGATAATGATGGATGGTCGGATGAGTTCGATCTCTGCCCGGGTCACAATGATGCTGTTGATGTAGATTCAGATGGAATCCCTGATGGATGTGATTCGCTCCTTGACAACGATGGAGATACTATCGCAAACTGGCTAGACAATTGTCCGTCGATTGCCAATGCCGACCAGGCAAACCATGATGGAGACCTCCACGGAGATATCTGTGATGATAATGATGACAATGATCAGCGTATCGACGAATTAGACAGTTGTCCGCTGGGTGACCTCGGTTGGGCTCCAACAAATTTCAACGACTACGATAACGATGGCTGTTATGACATGAATGAAGACTTGGACGATGACGGAGATGGTGTCGATGATGTCGATGATTTGTGTGCAACAGGGATGTATTGGGGGTGGACCTCAAATGCAACCAATGACCTTGATGGTGATGGATGTAAAGATTCTCTAGAAGATTCTGACGATGATGGAGATGGAATCGATGACGGGGACGATGATTGTCCTTTGGGTGATACTGGATGGATTTCGGATGGATTCACCGATTCTGATGGTGACGGGTGTCGAGATGTGAGTGAAGATTCCGACGATGATGGAGATGGAATAGAGGACTCATTGGACGATTGCCCCCTAGTGGCTGTCAACAACGTCTCGGACAGTAATCACGATGGTTGTATAGATGCGATTGTCGAACCATCCACACCTTTCCTCGAGAGGTTTCTACAAGGTGATCCAATCACAATGGTGTTTGTACTCATACCCTTGCTTGTCCTTTTCATGGTTGGCTTCATTGTCTATGTTAGACAAGGACGGGGCGAAGTTGAACAAAAACTCCGAGATATGATTGAATCTGCGGAAACTCCTATCCAACTGGGTAAAGTTTCCACCCGGGCGTCCGATTTGTATTTGGCAAAAATCATTACTTCACTACAACATGATGTAATTCAGGGGGAAATCAATTCTCGTCGTGAAGGGTTTGACGAGGGAGTTGTTGATGCATCGGATCATGTTGAGAAAGAATTGTCACGGGTGTTTTTGAAAGCGGTTGCTCTGGGCCTCACTACAAATGAAGCTGTTACTCGAATGGAGCGAAATGTGGCAAAGGGTCGATTCGAACCAGAGCATTATCTAGAGATGTGGACAAAACGCATCGAAGAATCAGATTTGAGTGCGGCTGTTGATGAGGTGATTGAAGGGGACCCCAAGAAGGATGATCCTGAATTCACGCTAAGCACACCCTCTGGTTGGCCTACTTCCAAATCATCCAAGCCAGCATCCAAACCATCCATGTCTTCCCTCAATCG
This sequence comes from Candidatus Thalassarchaeaceae archaeon, assembly GCA_030751995.1. Lineage (GTDB taxonomy): Archaea > Thermoplasmatota > Poseidoniia > Poseidoniales > Thalassarchaeaceae > MGIIb-P. Next base: position 3,158 of record JASMFB010000061.1, on the reverse strand, counting down.
AATGAAGAAGGCGGAATTGGTCGCCCTCGCTAAGGAGCAAGGGGTGTCCCATAGTGGGACAAAGGCCCAGATCATCGATGCTATCCGCGAAGAAGAAGAGTGATTCACTCTACATTCAATCGAATAGGTCATCGTCCCCTATATTGGACTCTTTCTTGGCATCTCGTACCTTCTTGTAAATCTCCCACTCTTCGTCGGAAATCACACCGTCTCCATCAAGGTCCATGGAGTCGAATAGTGCGTCGCCTCCATCGGCTACCCAAATCGAATCATGTTGTCTGCTGCGTCGCATGAAGGCTAGAGTGATTAGAAGAACTAACAACAAGAAGACACCAGTTATTCCGAGTGTCGTAGAGGATACCACTTTCTGGTTGTCACCATCTGATTGAACTGCACAACCTCGATTGTCAATAACCTTGGAGTTCAATGGCGTATCTGGACACTCGTCGTCATCGTTGAAGATTCCGTCGCCGTCATCATCCTCTGGCCTCCATTCTACAACATCTGGATCTTCAGCACAGCCATCGGTGGTGATTGCTTCACCCGCTGGAGTAGTGGGACATGCATCCAAATCATTGGTAATTCCGTCGCCATCCGAATCCAACTGATAGGCGGCGCACCCATTCAGATTGACTGGTTGGTCACCTGTTGTGCCTGGGCAAGCGTCTATGATATCGACAATCGAATCTAGATCTGAATCTGAAAGTCCTGCTTGGCAACCGAGTGTGTCAACTTCAACACTTGTTGGTGTGTTTAGACACTGGTCTACTGAATCAATGACACCATCGCTATCTGAATCGCGTTGTGTTGAACCACAACCAGTTGTATCAACTGTAGAGATATCATATCCTGGTGTATCTGGGCACTGGTCCAAATCATCAGTAATACCATCACCATCGGTATCTTTCTGTGTCAGGCCACAGCCTCCGTAGTCGACAACATCGCCTATGGGCGTCTGCGGGCAATTATCGAAGATGTCAGCTACGCCATCCTCGTCAATATCGTCTGTAACAAGATCGCCGGGTGCGCAACCAACCAAATTGGTCTGGTTCCACAATTCTGGCGGTGTTGTGTCGCAAACGTCGACTTCGTCGTTGACTTCGTCGCCGTCACTGTCCTTCTCTGCTGCTGCGCAGCCGTCTATGTCAACAGTAGCACCCAAGGGGGACTCTGGGCATATGTCCGCGTTGTCGTAGACGCCATCACCATCAGAATCAACTTGTGATTCGCCGCAACCAAATTCGTCTACAGATTCACCCGTGGGGGTGTTGGGACAGGCATCGACGTTGTCTTTGTAGCCGTCACCATCAGTATCTCGCTCCGATGGACCACAGCCATCCGGATTGACATAGAATCGCTCAGCAAATGGTGTTGTTAAGCACAAATCGACGTTTTCGAGAATCGTATCTCGATCTGTATCATCGATACACCCATCTGGACTTGAAACAGTGGTGCTTTCCCCAGTGTACAAGTCGTACTCTGGAGCAGCGTGCTGATTTGGGCAGCCATCATCTGGGTCGTAAAATGAATCGTTGTCTCGATTGTCAATACAACCATCCGATTCTGGAGTTGATGTACCGTTTCCATGGTAGTCATCGTGGCCTAGAGCGTTTTCAGTTGGACAATCATCATCCCATATTGGAACTTGGTCGCCATCATCATCAGCTTCGAGTACATTGATAATTACCCATCCCTCGGTGGGAGAGGACGTGCCGCCGATATCATCGGTTGCGTGAAACCAAAGCACTTGGATACCTACTGGTAATTGATCAGTTACAATCGAAGGTGAGTTGGGGAACATATCTGAATAAGTCAGACCGTTCGTGTGCTCACTATACCACGTATAGTCGGCAATTGTTCGCTCACTTGTTACATCGATACTGAGGTTAACTGGACGTCCCTTGTATATCTCAATCGGAGCCCTTGAAAGGTTGAGATGCTCGCTCTCCAAATTGATGAGTCCCACTTCTGGACGATCCCAAATTGAGTAATTGAATGAAGCAGAATCACAGCCCCGGCCGTTACAAGCATAGATATTCAGTTCAACGAAATCCGTGTTTTCAGTGGTGGGTGCACCCGAAATCATACCATTTGAATTGTTGAAGGTCAAGCCGGGAGCCAAGACTGCGTTGTCGCGTCCTGCAATTAATCCAAAGACGCCGTCGGGAGTTCCGTAACTGCTGGTATAGCCTCGTGCAAGTTGCTCCTGGTTATTGTTCCCCCAGCAATTCAGGGCTTTGTTATCTGCAACCATTACACACATACCGTTGGTCGAGGAACCGCCCGAAGAAAGCGAGGTTACATCTTGGCCATAGCCGTCTAATTCCCACCAATCATTCGTAGTATCCTCTATCATGCCGGGTAAGTAATGAAGGCCGATGCAGTACACTGTAGAATTGCTAAACAAAACGCAAGTTTGAGTATGATCTGTCTCTACATGGATCGGAATTGAACCTGATGATGCGGACTCATAGATTGGGGAATTGTAAGCACCCGTAGTCAGCGGAATACTGGCAGTTGTTCCTATGCGAGTTTGCTGCTGGCTGTTTTGCCCCCAACACCAAAGTTGTGTATTTGATGTGTCATCATCTGTACCAATAGCGCATACGTGATTAGATCCTAGATCGATACTTGAAACAGATACATTGTATGTACCGAAATCAACTTGCACCGGAGTGTTTTGTTGAGTGGTGTTCTCAATGCCAAGTTGGTAGTTACCATTGTACCCCCAACACCACATTGAGCCTGTGTCCGCCAAGGCACAAGCATTGTGTGTTCCCACATCAACTGCAGTGAAATTCACTCCTGCTGGTGTAGCGACCTTTGTGGGCCGGTGCCTATCGGTAGTATCTCCATTGCCCAATTCGGCCCATTGGTTCTCGCCCCAACAATACACATCTGAATCAGCAATAGCGCATGCTGAATCTATGTTCCAAGCCAAATCGGTGACTGTGGGTTCAGTCCAATTGACAACCGGTGTCGGCAATGGCCACTTTAGTGCATCAATGAATACTCGATCAAAGTAACTGAAGGTGCTACCATCATGAGTGAATTTGATGGTCAGAGTGTGGTCTCCGGCCTGGACATATTTACTCAGAGATCTCCAATCATCGTAGTAGTTGTTGTAGCCGGTTTCCGAATGGATTAGAGTGCCATCA
>JASMFB010000060.1 GCA_030751995.1 Candidatus Thalassarchaeaceae archaeon | reverse complement strand
GTTCAGCCGTTGCCCACATTTGTGCTGTATTCCAGGCTGGCAATTGGTGGCCAATGATTTCACTTCTGACACTTGGCTGCCCGGTGGTGTTGATGCAGGTGGAAACAAACTGTTCTGTATCTGCCATTCCTCTCGATATGACCCCACGATGCTGGAGAAGAATTCGAACCGGAATCGAAATGATGGTTCAACATTCGATTACTTCGGTGTACGCCTGACTGGTGGCCCGGCTCCTGTTGGACTCCCCCTCATCCCCTTTACCGTCGAAGATGACGTGATTGTTGGGCTAGACACATACCAGGAGTGGTACACATTCTGCGATTGAGGTGAAAATGATGCTGCAAGTTTGGTTATTGGGTCTCTTCATCGCCGTAATTACGGTGATTGTCGCCTTCACGCTTCGAAAGGAGAATGAAGAGATGCCTCGTAAGGAGATATTGCGAGCTGTTGAATCATCAGGTAAACTCGGATTAGTAGAGAAAACATTCCTATGGGTATTCTCTTGGTTAGATACTCGCTTCCGAGTTCAGGATTATTGGGCGATGTCGAGAGATGCGTACCACAGCATGCATCGTCAGATGCCGCTGACTCACGCAGAGAAGTACAAATTGCGAATCATATGGTATTGGTATCCATTGTATTGTCTGGGTGGAATTTCCTTCCTTGCATTCATCATCCTTGTGATTACTGGCACCATTCTCGGCATTTACTATGTGCCGGGTGGAGAGGGTGATCCGACTCCTGCTTACTCAAGCATGGAATTCATCATGACACAGTTACCCTTTGGGTATATTATCCGCTCACTCCATCATTGGGCGACTCACTTCATGGTCGCAGCGGTCTTCTTACACATGTGTCGTGTCTACTTCACAGGTGCTTACCGCAACCCACGCGAACTGAATTGGCTCATTGGTGTTGGATTGATGTTCTTCACCATCTTCTTCGGATATTCGGGATACCTACTACCCTGGGATAGTCTGGCATTCGGTGCGGCAACCATTGGCATCAACATGGCAAACAGTACGCCGTTGATTGGTCAATGGGCCGCGAGCGCTATGTTCGGAGGGACCAGCCTTTCCTATCAGACGGTTACTAGGATGTACTTCCTGCATGTGTTCATCTTGCCAGTCATTGTCACGGCATTAATCATCGTTCACTTGTTTATTGTCTGGGTACAGGGTATTGCGGAGCCACATTGATCGGAGGTGAGAAAAATGGGGCTAATTGAAAATCTTGGTAGAATTGCTGACACTTACGTTCGAGAGAAGGAAAGTTTGCAATCTGCAGATAGCGAACGTAGGCGAGTATTCGTCGGGCATGCGTTCTGGCCGCATGAAGTACTACGAGATGCAATTGTTCTGGCGGCAGTTATGGCCGTACTTTGTTTCTATTCGTGGCTGATTCCGCCCCCCCTACACAGTGCAGCCGACCCTTATGCTCAAGCTGGATTCGTATTCCCAGACTGGTATGTTCTGTTCAGTTACGGTTACTTGCGATGGGGTGAATATCTACCTCAATTTGACATTCCTGCTGGGCCAATTGGAGCATTCTTCGGCCAACCAGTAATTGCTTGGAATGCAGCATGGTGGGGAGCAGCCATTACTGGACTTCCAGTGATGATTCTCACACTCCCTCCGTTCCTCGGAGGTCGCTCAAAGCGCGGTGTCGAGGATCCTTGGTTCGCAACTGGGGGGGCAATCTATCTTGCACACGTCTGGTTCATCAGCGTGTTCTCCATCAATATCTTCCTTGAGTTGTATGCGAAAAATCGTGCAGATTTCTGTCAATTGAATTCACATGCAGGTCTGAATTGCGGGACCCGTGAACCTTGGGTTGCCGATCTCTTCAACGCAGTACCTTGGATTTTAACTGGGATTTTCTTATGGGTTGCCTTGTACATGGGAATCCGTTGGTTCTTGGTCAAATCAATAGGTTCCAGAACTACACCCCAACTAGGCAAGCAAGTCTCTCTCGGGGCACTGATTGTAACTGTTCTACTATGCACAGTCACATGGCCCGTGTACGACAATGGGTTCTGGGACCAAGGTGGACTGGGGGCGATGGATGATATCGAAACACTGGAAGAATTACGAGGGCAACCTGTAGATACTCTGGTCGATATCAACGAAGGTCACCATTGGGAGTCCATAGAAGAAAACTGCCTGACTTACGAAGACAGTATTGCAAACGAAGTGTGGCAGGATCCTAAGTTTGAGGGCGAAGATGCGTATAGCCGTTCGGATTTCTGTATGGTCACAGCGAGTCATTTCATGAATTGGGGTATTTTTCAACCTACTCAGGTGAATCTGATTGATTTCAGTGGTGCCAATCACCACACAGATTCATCTATCGGTAGAAATGGTGTTTCTGAAACATGGGATAAGCCAGGAAATGATTCAACCGGGGAGGTTCCCATTTCTGGAATATGGCCAATGGAAATCGAAGATTTTGGTCAAGAATCCGTCTATGTTGACTTGGCTTGTTCCGAACGTTCCAGTGAATGGGGCATCGGCGAAGGGGCCGGCGTGGTTACTGTCACCGATTCAGACGGCGCCCTCATGAGTGAAGGGATTTGCCAGAACAGCATGTTGAAACTAGACCCTGGTGATTATATGGTGAGTTTTTCGACCTTGTGGACGGGAGTAAACTCGTCATACACAGTCTTTGCCAGTGTGAATGTAATCGCCTATCAGCCTTTGTTGATGGGGGATAATGGACAGGCATTGAATCGAAATGATCCCCAGAATCTCACGCGTGCAGATATCGGACTTGACATATCCAGCCTCTCCGAGTATATTGTTGAGAATCCGACCTTTGAGAAAAATCCCAAGAGTCTGGATGCGAAACTCATCTATTCTCTGTTCATTCCTTGCTTAGGTGTCGGTGCAATCGTATTCATGCTCATGCGTAGTATGGCTCGTGGCTATGAGTACGAGATGAACAAATGCTACGGGTGTGATCTCTGTGATGATGCCTGTCCAGTTCGACTGTTCAATGCCGGTGACAAATTGAACATCATTTACAACACATGGAACAATGAGGATGATGGGGTGCCAATGTACTCCTGTTTGACCTGTTCTGCTTGTACTAATGCCTGTCCACAATTGGTTGACTACGATTCCTATGTGGATATGCGAAGAGCACTCATCGTAGGTGGCCCACCCGCATCCAACATCCCCCACACAGTCTTACAGGCGGTTCTCGCCGCAGAGGCAGAGGACGAGAGGGATTCAGATTTCATCTCAGTCGAAGATTACCCCGTTGATTCCAATGTTGGATATTATCCAGGTTGTGTCGATTACCTAGATCAAGAGATGATTTTCAGTCACGTCAATGAGGGCGAGATGAATCTTGGAGATGCAACGACATCGGCCTTCACACTGTTCGAAGAAATGGAACAGGAAGTCGCCTATCTGGGTCGTGATTTCCTCAAGTGCTGTGGTCATGACCAGAAGTGGCAGGGCATGGATGAGGTCTTTGAGAAATTGAAGGCATACAATCAGAAGAAAATCATGGCCAGTGGAATCGATACCTTGGTATCCAGTTGTGCAGAGTGTTTCCGAACCTTCGCCAAGGATTACGAGCTTGAGGGAATTAAGGTCATGCACACCACTGAGTTCCTCACTGAGAATGGATTTGACATGAACCTAAAGGCCGATGAAGAGGTTACTGTGACCTATCACGACCCTTGTCGACTGGGTCGACAGATGGAGATTTATGAAGGGCCGCGTGAATTGGTGGCTGCTGTCGATGGAGTGGATTTGGTCGAAATGGAACACAATAAGGAAGATGCCCTCTGCTGTGGTGTCTCAAGTATGATGTCCTGCAATGAGGACAGTCGAGCTCTCCGCGTTCAGAGATTCGATGAAGTACGAGCCACTGGGGCAGACATCATGCTCACATCCTGTCCAAAGTGTGTCTCTCACTTTGAATGCCTGAAGTTTGAAGGGGATCCAAAACACGACTTCGAGATTCTCGATGTGGTCTCGTTCCTCGCCAGACAAGTTGAGGCGAAGAAGCAGGCGTGAGGGATTTGGTCACCATTGACCGCGACTGGTTTGCTGGGTTCATCATCGGACCTTTGGCTACAGCAACCGTCGCAATAGGATTGTCATGGAAGGCCGCATGGATTGGCATGGTCTGCGATTTCATCATCGGATTTTTTCTAATCCTCATTGCCATGGGATATGACCGGCCGAACATGGCCAAGGGAACGCTGTGTGGCTTTGCAATTGCCGTTCTTTTGTCCATTCACCCACTCTGGTTGAGCTTCTTTGCATAGGGAAGTCTTGAGAAGATGTGCCGCCCCCGGGCAACCATGACTTCACGCAAGGAGTTGGAGGCCCGCCGTCTGGGAGAGGCTGCACGAATTCGCCTTGCCCTTAATTCGATGCGCACGGAAGTGCGTGAGCAGGTAAAGGGTGGGCCTGGAACGGTCGCCTTTGTGAAGGAAGAATTGTGCATCGGTTGTGACCAATGCAACATGGTCTGTGATGATGCGGCGATTGAAATCTACGATACTCCAATGGCCAGTCCAATTCTAAATATCGATGTGAATCGCAAAGCCAAGATTCTGCGCGACCCATGCACCGGATGTCGATTGTGTGTTCTGGCCTGTCCGACCGACGCTATCATCATGATTGACCGGTGAAAACCATTGAAAACCAACAACTGAGGGTATGCACATGGCGGATGAAGACCCAGTTCGATTCGGAGCGGAATTCGGACCTGATTCAATGACGGGGACTACCAAGGGTGTGGGCCTTGCGACCTTCAAGCGATTAGTGTGGATCTCCAATCTGGGGGGTTTACTGCTGGTTGCAATCGCGTTAGAGATGGCTATTGCCTACAAGATGTTCTGGTGGGCATTGGTCACCGGCATTGCCGGTGTTCTGGTCGCACTATTTCCTTCAAATTACGAAATCATGGGGATGGACACACCACCCGAGTTAGAAGAAGAGGACTCAGTCGAATGACGTGGCCTCAACGGCCATTGCTAACATGGCGATTTCGGCGACTAGCATGTGCCAGTGATTCCGTCTCGATTGAATTGTGAAATCCTCAATTTGGCTCGGGTCGATGAATGTCGATGATGGGCTGTTCAAATTGGACATCTCCCCCTTTTTCTCATTGGCTCGATAGAACCACCCGCCCACTCGCCCATTGGCACAATATGCGACCGGTTCGATGACCATGTTGTCCCAGGAAAGAGCGCTTGGAACTCCTTCTTGGATGAGGAAATCTTCAGCATTGGCACCGCCCTTTCCGTAGGTCAGTTTGTTCATCTTTCGATTTGATAGATTCAACAGTTCTTCGCCTGATGTAATCTCTAAGATTCCGAGTCCGTAGGTCCCCGCATCGTTCTTGACGAAGAGTGTTGGTTTACCGTCAATGCCAAACTGATCATATTTTGATTGTAAGTGTGCGAGGAACTCGTCGACTTCTGCGGCCAATAATGTCCTACAGGTTTCTTTCTCCAAGCATTTTTCTTCTGAGATAATCCAATTAGTAGATATCAACCAAGGGTCAATCTCCAATAATGCGGCGACTTCATTCAGAAATGGTTGTACTGTCTTGAAATGAGTCGATTTGCGACGTTGGTACCACCCCATCTGCGGCGGTGGCTGGACCGGCACACCGAGATTGGGCAGGGGGCCCTCGGTGAGATCATTGTTGAGTAGAATCAGATCAGGCACCGCACCTTTGTATGACACCGGTTCCCCTTTTTTTATCTCAAGAATTCCATGGGAGACCGCATAACCCTCGTTTTCCAGAATTGTCGACAATGCATCGATATTCTTGGAATATGCAGGATTTCTTGTATGTGATTCGGGCCATATGTGGACGTGTCGTAGATTGCCAATCGCTGCACTCAGATGAGCACCGATGTCTCCATCGTTGAGATTGTTGAATCCGGCCGGATACTGGTTGGCATCGACGACCGCTACCTTCCAATTGGCATCACGGATGTCGACAGAGCCGTAGATTGGCATTTTGATTTCGGCACGTTTTGCGGCGAACCAGGCCTCCAAATCATCCTTTTTTTCGATGATTCTCGCTTCTAATTTAGCAAGAATTTCGGGGCCACGGTACGATGTCAATCCACATCCTCCAGCAGAGTCATCAAATCCTTGCCATGTCGGCCGAGGCCGCCATCGGTAATGTGCATTGACCGAAAGAGGCGGAGTCCGAGGCTAATTTCGAGTTGATTATCAAACATCTTTGTCATCGAAGGTATGTCGTTTGCATATTGTCTGGCATGTCCATCCAATTCTGCAAGGAGATTGTCAATCATAGTTGGTGAAGTGGCGCGTCCCGCAGGTAATTTGGGTCGGTTGACAATCGACTTGGGCAAAGATGTTTGATTTGCGGCAGCCCGCAATGCAATCTTCTCACGTGACCCACTGAGTCGCCAATCCAAGGGCAAACTGTGTGCGGTATTGCGGTGTGCTGAACCCAAGAATGGGACTCGCACTTCAAATCCTTGGGCCATTGAATGTCGATCGACTAGGCGCAATTGAAAATTTGTCAACTGGCCGTGGTCAAGTTCGTACTGGAGTGTTTTTGTCAAATCTGCAAATACCACGTCTGGCTGATGCGAAGCCCCAGTCCAACCAGGCTGTTCGATGATTGTATTGAGGAGTTTGTTTGCAAATGGATGTTGGGAATTCTCAAGACGAGTACGAATGAGATTCCGGTGACTAGACAAGTTCTGATATCGAGGATATCCTGCGTGGATTTCATCGGAACCTTGGCCACATAATCCAACGGTTACGGATTCAGACATATGTTTGAACAACGGCTGGAAAAACAATACGGTAATATCTAGATCTTCACCGAACCACGCCAAATCTGGAAGCGCTCTGGAAAAGGAGTCTTCTGCCAAAATGTGTTGGTGGTGTTCCAAATCAAGAGTTTGACAAACCTCAGCCGCGGCCATCCAATCTGGATTGTCTTCCGATTCGGCAACAGTCCAACAGGCAGGCACCGGATATCCCGTACGTTCAGCAGCCTCATGGGCAAGCGCAGCGACCATTGCTGAATCAAGGCCCCCACTCAAAACAATGCCAAGCGGTACATCAGACATCAGTCGATCAGCCAAACTGCTGGTTAACGATTCCAATAGGGCTGGGGCCTTCGTGATGTCCCAATTATCGGATGGTGAAACGATATCGCGAGAATAGGTCGTCACCGATTGAAGTTGCGCGCCATGTTCGTTCAAAGCCCACACTTCTGCTGTTCCGGGGCGAATCTGGTGGACATCTTTCAACAATGTAGTGTCATCCAATGGATATTCGAAGGCCAGTCTAGCGACTAGGGCTTCTTCATCCAATACGGGAGTGTGACTCGGATGCGCACGGAGTGCCTTGGTTTCGGAAGAAAACAAGAGGGTTCCGTCGTGAGTTATTGTTCGAACCAATGGTTTGACGCCCATCGGGTCTCGTGACAAGATGAGGTGTTCAGTTGTTGGATCCCAAAGTGCAAATCCCCAGATTCCATCGATGCGATTCAGCCAATCGGTAGAATCTTCGCGAGATGCATATGCTGCGAGGATAGCTTCACCGTCACCCTTTGTACGCCATGGATAGTGACCAGATGTTTCCCTAATCTCTTTGTGATTGTATATTTCTCCATTGACAATCAGCACGCAACCATTGTCCGAATACAACGGTTGATCTGAACCTGAAATATCGACAATAGAAAGTCGCGTGTGGCCAAAACCAATCCCTCCATGGCGACAAGGGGTTGCCCAAGACCTAGTGCCATCGGGACCCCTGTGTGCCAACAATGAAGCCATCGAATGGGCGATACTGGCGTCATCCCCGTCTGGACCAAACAGACCTGCGATGCCGCACATGTACAGGGGGGTGGGTTCAATTCATTTCAAGGCGCTGAGATGATTTTCAGCAATTACGTGTAGAGAACCATTGTTACAGCCAAGGCAAGCAGGGAAAATAGGTACGCGAAGATGTACAGACCTTGGCTGGGTGCATCATCAGTCAATGGTGCCTGAAATTCTTCGGACATGGTTGGGCCACAAGAATTCGCTTTGTAAACGTAGCGAGAGAGCGAAGAGCAATCAGAGGAACGGGGCGATGATGAGTACAACCGCCAATGGAATCAGAAGCATTGTAGCATTATCATCAATCCACTTCAATTTCGGTAATTCGGCTGCCATTGTCAATGGGCCCATGAGAAGAGCCATCCAGTACGGAGTGCCTAAGAAATACCCGCATCCAATCCAAATTAGTCCACAAATGATGGTTCCTATTGCATAGACTGTGCGATTATCCACTCCCATTCTTCGTGCTTCACCCATTGCAGGATCCCCGAATGTGAGCGAGAGGATGATTGGGATAGTCAACCACCCCGCGTGATTATCCCCTGAGCCTTCCCAAGGAGAAAGTGCGACAATTGTCAAGGCAATGGATACTGCGCCCCATGCTAAGGCACTGGTCTGGTGCTTCTCGTATTCCCTCTGGCCAACGATGAGGATACCGAATTTCATTCGGAATATTTCTAGGATGATTGCGGCGATTCCGATTACGGACACGAATTGCAAGGGAGTAACGGAGATTAGGTCGGCAATAGACTCCCCATGTACATAATACGCCCACGGAATGGCAGCCATCCCCATGTGGAAAAATCGTCGGAAAATATGCCCTGAACGGCCTCCAACACTGTGTTTGACGTGATCAGCTTCATACTCAATTTCTGACATATTCTAACCCTGCCGAAGAATGTCTAATGCATCTTCAATGGACACGTCGCCTTGACTCAAGGACTTGAGTACATCGGCGAATTCGGGGTGCAAGAGCAGGGATTCTTGATGAGCAGCCAACAGCCGTTCACGGGCCCTAGCGGTTGCTGGGCCCCTAGCGGCCGGAAGTGAATCGAGAGTAGAAATGAGTGACTCAATGCCCTCACCAGTTTC
>JASMFB010000005.1:20445-36533 GCA_030751995.1 Candidatus Thalassarchaeaceae archaeon | reverse complement strand
GTCCATATTGTTGCCATACCGGGAAAAATCACTTTCGCTTTGACCTCTTCAAATCCTTCTTCCTCAAGCATTTTGACATAGGTTTTCGTTGTCCCAAAGTGAACGTATGTCTTGGTCAACCACTTCCAAGGATGGTCTTTCATCCGACAAATGAATCGTGCGTAGGACCCCACCCAAATCCTCATCCAGAGGTATCCAAACCATCCGTGAACTCGATTCATTTTGGCGGGATCAACAATCACCAAAGTTCCCCCCGGTTTCAGTACGCGCATCACCTCGGCAAGACCCGCGCGTTTGTCATACCAATCTCTGAATGAGAACAGCGAGCAAACGCCTTCAAAAATATCGTTGTCAAAGGGCATTTCTTCAGCGGTCCCCTCAACAAAAATAGCGGGTAACCCTCGCTTTGAATTTACACGCTTTTCAGCGACAGATAGCATCGATGGAATTGGATCCAAGCAAGTCAATTCACGGCCCGGAATCATCTCTGCAAATGTACCTGGGCCACACCCCACTTCGAGAATATGACCTTCAGCAGGAAGTCTACTGCGGACCATTTTCCTCCATTTTTTGTCCTGGCCTAGGGTTGCAAAACGATTGATTCGATCATACACAGGAATGGTAGATTCAAGGTTGCGCTGAAGTTCAGCCCAATCTTCAGTTCCGATGCGTTCCGTATCCATTGTGCAGACGGCCCCCAATCCTATATTTGGTTCAATCCTCAGATGGTTTTCTCACAATCTCCTTGAGACTACGTCTCAATGCCTTATGGTTACCATCATAAACCCATCTTAATTCGCTTCGGCCATCAGAGGTTATACCATGGGAAGAGCCGATGTTTTGAGGACGATTAGAGACGCCGAAGCGGACGCCAAAGCGACGCTTGAAAAGGCCGAGCGAGATGCCTCTAATTTGGTCATGAAAGCCAGAGCAGATGCAGCAGAAACTGTATCCAAGGGTCGGCAGGATTCGGACTCAGAAGCCAACGCGATTCTTGAGAAATCTCGAGCCGCTTCAGAAAAAGAAGCAGCCGCCGTCAGTTCGGAGGGAGATTCCGAATTGGCCAACGTCCACGATAGTGGCGAGAAAAATCGTACCAAGGCAATAGATGTGGTCCTCTCCAACTTCCATCAATCCTGAACCAATCTGAATCACGGTGTTCCACATGAGTCAATTCACGACAGAATCGATGTCGCGTCTCATTTTGGCGGGAACTCGAGAACAATTGGCAGCAACTGTTCGTGTCGTCGCTGATCTCAGGGCCGTCCATATCAACGATTATGTTGGCAATGACGAAGGTTTGTCATTAGGGAAACCTGAGGACGCTTCTGAAGATGTAAGTCGCCGACTAACTCGTATCCGGGGCTGCGCTGCATTGATTGAAGCCCAACGTCAAACCGAATTGTTACCTGCCTCGGATGTTCGCAATCATCTATCCGATTCAATCGATGATATGGTTGAGGCCTCGATTTCCCGGTTTGAGGAAATTGATTCCAAACGTGCCGAGATTGGTCAAATTGACGAGACCCTTGCTGTGCTATCTCAACTGTCTCCATTGAGTCTTGAACTCGAACTCATGGATGGATATGAGTCCCTGACTTCACATGTCGGAACAGTTCGCTCACTCGCCAAGGCCCGCCCTGCTATCCAAGCCCTTGGTGACCGCATCCTTTTCATCAGCGGTGATGTTGGGAAACAAGGTGTAGTTGCAATCTTCAGTCGCAATGAGGATGCAGATGAGGTCCATGCCACTCTTGGTGAACTCGATTTCCAACCCATCACAATCCCAGGAGGCGAAGGAAAGCCTAGTGAATTAATCACCTCACTCTCCGAGAGAAAAGCGACCTTGGAGTCGGAAATAACTGTCCTAGAATCGGAAACTGAATCATGGTCCGCTGAGAACGGAGGCATGTTGTTCGGGGGACTTGAACTCCTTGAGCGCGATTTGACGATTCACACCTCTCCCGTACGCGTAGCAGTAAGTGAACATGCCTTCGTGATGGATGGCTGGGTCATGACGCGAAGTTCGGACGAGGTGTCAGATGCCCTGTCATCGGTATGCACCTATGTCGAGATTGAGGATTTCGAAGAACCCGCACACCATGGACACCACCACGATGAGACGGTCGAGTTGCCTCCAATCGCATTTGCCCCGCGTAATCATGCTCGCTCCTTTGAGATGCTTACAGATGTCATGGGTCGTCCCGAATACGGCCGTGTAGATCCAACAATGTTCATGCTCATCACCTATCCCTTGTTCTTTGGAATGATTTTGGGTGACATGGCGTATGGCCTTGCAGTCATCGGAATGGGTGCCTTCATGTGGAAGCGATTCCCTCTAGATGAAACCATGCGAAATGCTTCACGATTCCTATTCGCCATTGGTCTTTCAACCGTCATCTTTGGCTACATTTACGGCGAATTCGCAGGCTTCGAATTCTTGCCACATGGACATTGCGACATCGAGGGCATCGTGGGAGTTGCTCAGTGCGAGGCTGCCCATGGACACTACCATTGGGAAGGGGCCCACGCACCGAGCTGGGTATCTTGGATGACCGCGTTATACCCCCATGGTGGGGAGATGCACTACGTTTTGCAACTCAAATTCGGTGTCGTGTTCGCCTATCCATTCCACCGCGTTTCTGCAAACCTAGAGCACCTCATCCTCCTTACTATCTACATGGGTGTCGCCCACATCATGCTGGGACTCGTCCTCGGCTTCCGTGACATCGTCAAAGCCCATGGTTGGGTCGATGCAATGTTTGAGAAGGGTTCGTGGATGTTCCTTCTGGTCGGAGGCTTCCTCTTCAGTTACGCTTTCTTAGTGAAACCCGGGCATACGGATCCTGACTATGTGGCTTTACTCGACAATATGTTCACAATTGGCCTAGTACTGGTTGGCATTGGTGTATTGATGGTCATGGTCTTGCTATATCACTACGAGAAGATGGGTGCCGTCGGTATCCCTCTCGCCGTTCTAGAATCGTTGGGATTGTTGCCTAAGGTGGTATCTTATGTCCGAATTTTCGCAGTTGGTGTTGTCGGTGTCAAGATTGCTGCAACTGGCAATGAGATGCTGTACGAAGGACTAGCTCATACGCTGAGCGATCTATCCCATGCGGGTACACTCGATCTAGTATTAATCCCCGTCATTTTGGTCGTCTGGTTGGGCGTCCAATTGTTCGCACTGGTTCTCGGTGTATTCAGCCCTAACATTCACACTGTACGACTCCACTTCGTCGAGTGGATGATGCAGTTCTACGAAGGCAGTGGCCTACCCTTCAAGCCGTTTGGGTTCAAACCTGGCAGAGTGGAGATTGAATAATCAGACTATACTAATTAGAAAAAAAAAATGGAGGTAATAAAATGAAGATGAATATGAAGAATGTGTTGCGGTTGTTGCTAGTTCTGATGTCGGTGAGCCTGATTGCAGGCCTCGCGACCGCTCAGGAAGGCGACGAAGCATCGGTGAATGACAAGGACACGATGGCCAAGTTGGGCGCAGGTATTGCCCTAGCTGGTTGTGGTATTGGAACAGGTCTCGGACAAGGTCCGATTGGCGCTGCAGCGGTTGGAATGATTGCTGAGGACCCAAACCGCTTCGGTCACGCGTTGCTGTTCACTGTGCTTCCCGAGACAGTCGTTCTGTTCGGTTTCCTAGCAATGTTCTTGCTGTGATGGAATCCACAGAAACAGATAGAATTGGAGGTAACGTATGTCCCTGAACACAATAGCAGATGAAATTGGCTCAATGGCCAAGGACGAGGCCAAGAAGGTCAAGTCAGCGGCCAAGAAGGAGGCCAAAGGAATCCAGAAGGAGGCCCAAGGTCAAGTTGATGACTACCATGCAGATGTCATGGCTCGAACTGAGAGAAGTAGTCAACAACTCGCAGTCGAAACCGTCGCTGCGGCTAGACAGGCGAATCAACAGCGCCTACTGGTTGCTCGAAGGGAAGAATTAGACGCAACATGGGAACAAGTCGTTGAAGCGGTGAGTTCGGCCAAGTTCAAGGGCCGTTCTGAGATGCTCAAGGCTCTCGTTGGAGAGGCCATGGAAGCTGGAACCAAGGGCATGTCCCTGCGCCCGGTATCCAAGGATCGAAAGGCGTTGTCGCAATCAGCCAAATCGATCGATTTCGGTGACGATATCGATGGAATTGGTGGCTTCGTTCTAGAGAGCAAAGATGGCTCGGTCGTAATCGATTATCGCTTTGAGGGTCGCCTACGCACAGCGTGGGAGACCAGCCTTGGCGATGTCAGTACGATATTATTTGGTGAATGAGAGGGTTTTGAATGGGTGAAATCGCAGTCGGTCGTGGCAATTGGGCCAATGCCTCTGCTCGTAGCAAGGCGCGCAAGGCCAATCTACTGAATGAAACCCAGATGCGTCAACTGATGCAACAAGGACCCGACACAATCGCTGCCAGTATCGCCGATGCTGGCTACAGCAAAGAACTCAATCTGTATTCAAAACGTCTCAGCGGTGCTGACTTGATTGAGGCAGCGTTGAGTCACAACCTTGATCGAGATTTGAGCGAGGTCATGGGGTATTGCCAAGGTCGATTGCGGCGCATTGTATCTGTATTTGCTCTGCGCTTCTCTTACCACAACGCTAAGACTGTATTGAGGGCCGTCAATAGTGGCGTCTCTTCAGAAGATCTTGCGAATATGGTTTTGCCTGAGGAGAACGATCTAAACACCGATTGGCTTGAACTTGCCAATCAGAGCAATACATTGGCCGATGCAGCACTTTCTATGCGCGGAACTCCATGGGGTTCTGGCATATCGGGTGTCGATTCGGATGCTCCATTGCAGGTATACGAGGATGTGCTGGATCGACATTACTACAGGGATGCAGTATCTGCATTGAAATCAAGCGGACATGAACATAGGGCTCTGTTAACCCACCTTCGAACAGAGATTGATTATCGAAACATCATCAATCTGCTGCGCGCACTGCGACAGAACATCTCCACTGAACAGCGCAGTGAATTGATGCTTGAAGGCGGACAGACACTTCGGGACAATATGCTCCGAAATGCTGCCCAGGCGGAATCCGAAGAAGCCTTGATTGAGGTTCTCCGAAGATTGCCAAATATGGATACATCGGGCCTTGAAGAAGCAATTCAGGCGGCCGGTGAATCAGGTGGCCTTGATCCAGTCGTTAGTTATCTTGAATCCCAGCAACGAGATTCATTGAGGCGATTGAGTCACCGAAATCCTTTGTCTGCCTTCCCTGTAATCTATTATCTCGAGAGCAAGGTACTCGAGGTGAGAAACATCCGTCTGCTCGTGCGTGGCAAGGCGGCCGGTCTTTCTGACGAGGTCATTGAAGCGCACATGAATATCTGAGGTGAAAAAATGGAGATTGCAGTTGTAGGCACCCCCGAATTCACACTCGGTTTCCAATTGGCAGGCGTGACTCGCCTGTATCATCCAGAGGGCGATGAAGCACTCGCAGATACAATGCGAAATTTACTCACCCAGAAGGATGTTGGCATTGTCGTAGTTGACAGTGCAAATCTGACTCTATTGTCTGACAGACTCCGCTCGCGGATTGCAGACAGCATTACGCCCACGGTTTTGGGCATTGGGACTGAAGAGGATAATACCCTCCGAGAGTCCATCAAATCGGCGCTTGGCGTCGATCTATGGAAGTGATTCCAAATAAAAGGAAGTGACGAAAAATGAGTGACGAAAATGGAGTGATATACCGTATTTCAGGCCCTGTGGTGACGGCCACAGGCATCCGTTCGCGGATGTATGAAGTTGTACGAGTAGGACATGAAGGATTGATGGGCGAAGTGATCGAACTACACGGTGACAAGTCTGTGATTCAAGTGTATGAAGATACGTCCGGCATCCGCCCGGGCGAGCCGGTGATACGCACCGGTCAGACGCTATCGGTTCAATTGGGACCCGGTTTACTGACGCAAATTTACGACGGTATCCAGCGCCCGCTGCCGATTCTCGCAGAAACGATGGGGACATTCATCGAGCGAGGTGTTGACGCTGATGGATTGGACCAAGAGAAGTTGTGGAACTTTGAGGCCGCCGTATCGGTTGGCGACGAGGTTAGTGCAGGAACGACTTTGGGTACAGTTCAGGAAACTGAAACCATTGTTCACAAAGTCATGGTTCCTCCCGGTCAAGGTGGCAAGGTCACTAGTATCGAATCAGGTGAGTTCAACGTCACCCACATCGTCTGCAATCTAGACGATGGTTCTGAGATTGCCATGATGCAGAAATGGCCGGTTCGAACACCCCGGCCATACACCCAGAAATACGCGCCAGATACACCGCTCGTCACCGGTATGCGCATTCTGGATTTCCTATTCCCCCTTGCAAAGGGTGGAGCTGCTGGAATCCCTGGTCCATTCGGATCGGGCAAGACAGTGACCCAGCAATCACTGGCCAAATATTCCGATGCACAGATTGTGGTTTACATTGGATGTGGTGAGCGTGGTAATGAGATGACAGAAGTGTTGGATGAATTCCCTCACTTGATTGATCCAAACACCGGGAAGCCCCTGATGAATCGGACTGTGATGATTGCCAACACGTCCAATATGCCCGTGGCTGCCCGCGAGGCATCGGTGTACACCGGCATCACGATTGCCGAATACTTCCGAGATATGGGTTATGATGTTGCATTGATGGCCGACTCGACCAGTCGATGGGCCGAAGCTATGCGTGAGATTTCCAGCCGTTTGGAAGAAATGCCCGGTGAGGAAGGATACCCTGCGTACCTGTCCAGCCGACTCGCTGAATTCTACGAGCGAGCAGGTCGTGTAGAGACGCTTGAAGGAGAGGATGGTTCAGTCACCGTCATCGGTGCTGTGTCTCCCCCTGGTGGAGACATTTCCGAGCCAGTCAGTCAGGGTACTCTGCGCATCGTCAAGGTGTTCTGGGGTCTTGATGCACCGCTTGCGCGTCAACGACACTTCCCTGCAATCAATTGGTTGAATTCTTATTCTCTGTATCCACAGAGTTTGGATCAGTGGTTCCGCGACAATATCGCTCAGGACTTCCCTGAGGTCCGCGTTGAGATGAGTAGTCTTCTCCAAGTTGAAGCCGAATTGCAGGAGATTGTCCAATTGGTCGGTTCCGATGCACTTCCTGTGGATCAGCAACTGACGCTTGAAGTGGCACGAATGATTCGTGAATTCTTCTTGCAGCAGAACGCATTCCATGAAATTGACGCCTATTCTGGCGTTGATCAACAATATCAGATGGCCAAGGCCATCCTAGCGTTCCAAGATTCAGCCAAGAAAGCCCTTGCGGCCGGCGCCCAACTCGAAGATGTGGTCAACGTCCCAGGTCGAACAGATTTGATGCGTGCCCGATTTGAGGAAGGGTACCTCGATCGAATGGATGGACTGGTTGAGGAAATGACAAAGCAGATTGCATCTGCAGTGGAGGAGTGATTTAGATGAGTGGAAAAGAATACAGAACAATCACAGATGTAAAGGGACCTCTTGTGTTCCTAAACAAGACAGAACCTGTTGCCTTTGGTGAAATTGTGCAATTGCGCTTAACCGATGGCACCATGAAGAACGGGCAAGTACTCGATACCAGTGACGACCTTGTTGTCGTTCAGGTGTTTGAAGGCACAGCCGGTGTCGATCTCGGCACTGGTGTCAAATTCATGGGTGACGTGTTCAAGCTCCCTGTGAGCAAGGACCTCATTGGACGCATTCTCGATGGTGCAGGACGCCCGCGTGACGGCGGTCCTGACATTGTCGCTGAGTCAAATGCGGACATTATCGGTGCTGCAATCAACCCCTACAGCCGTCAGTCACCTCACGATTTCATTCAGACTGGAATCAGTGCGATCGATTGCTGTACGACACTTGTTCGTGGACAGAAGTTGCCCATTTTCAGCGCTTCTGGCCTACCTCACAACGATATCGCCCTGCAGATTGCACGTCAGGCCAAATTGACCGATTCCGATGAAGAGTTCATTGTGGTGTTCTGTGCCATGGGAATCACTGCTGAAGAATACAATTTCTTCCGAAGTGACTTGGAGCGAACCGGTGCACTAGAGAACGCGGTACTGTTCGTCAATCTGGCAGATGACCCTGCAGTCGAGCGTTTGATTACCCCTCGACTGGCTCTAACCGCCGCGGAATATCTCGCATTTGAGCAAGACTATCACGTTCTCGTGGTTTACACGGATGTCACCAACTACTGCGACGCATTGCGTCAGGTTGGTGCTGCTCGTGAAGAAGTTCCAGGTCGACGTGGTTATCCTGGTTACATGTACACTGATCTTGCCATGCTGTATGAGCGCGCAGGTCTGGTGAAGGGTAAGAAGGGCAGCATCACGCAGTTCCCGATTCTCACCATGCCTGGTGACGATATCACTCACCCCATTCCAGATCTTTCTGGATATATCACCGAGGGCCAGATTGTGATTTCCCGTGAGTTGCATGGTTCGGGTATTTATCCACCCATCAACGTACTACCCAGTCTATCTCGATTGATGGGAGGTACCATTGGTGAGAAGACGACGCGTGAGGACCACAAGTCTGTCTCTGATCAGATGTATGCTGGATATGCTCAAGGACGCGAATTGCGCGGACTTGTCGCCATTGTCGGTGAAGATGCTTTGAACGAACGTGACAAACAGTTGTTGGAGTTCTCTGCCCTCTTTGAAGACAAGTTCCTACGCCAGAGTCGTGACGAGGACCGTTCGATTGATGAGACACTGGATTTATGCTGGGATCTCATGCAGAATATCTCGACCAAGTATCTGGTTCGATTAGACCAGAAGTGGATTGACAAATACCACCCTACAGAAAAGAAATGAGTGCACTGATTAATTGATTGAAGGAGGCGAGAATCATGGCGTTGGACATCAAACCCACACGTTCTGAACTCATCAATCTTAAGCGACGAATCAAGCAGACACAGAATGGCTATAATCTCCTCAAACTAAAGCGAGATGGTCTATTCCACGAGTTCCGAATGCTTCTATCAGAGATGATTGAGGCACGAGAAGGCCTCGTTCAGACTTACAGGGAAGCCGTGCAGGGCATCAGTTTGGCCGGTGCAATAGAAGGTGGCCTTGCCGTGAAGAGTGCCGCCATTGCGATTTCGAACCACCCTGAGGTTGAAGTCAAACCACGCAACATCATGGGCGTGGTTGTCCCTAGTGTCGAAGGCACCAACTTGACTAGTACAATTGTAGATCGTGGCATGGGCCTCATCGGAGGATCAGCCTACATAGATGAGGCCGCTGACGGATATTCCAAACTCATTGAAAGAATTGTCAAAGCAGCTGAGATGGAGGCAACACTCAAGCGATTACTAGTCGAGATTGAGGCTACAAAACGCCGAGTCAACGCCCTTGAATTCAAGGTCATCCCTGAAATGAAAGAGGCCCAATCTTTCATCCAATTACGACTTGAAGAAATGGAGCGCGAAGAGACGTTCCGTCTCAAGCGATTCAAGAACAAGTGAGCAGGACCATAGGTCCTGCTCGCCACTTCCATCAGGCGTGGGTCATATATCGGTTGAAGGGGCGCCCGTCCCACCAGAGGTGGGACTATGACCGGCCAAGACGTGATTGAGCCCATCCGTATTGACGCAGATCTCTGGTCGCATAGAGACCTCCTTGAGCGCATTGTTCAACGCCGGTTCCACATCATCGAAGAGATGCACGATGTCGAGATCGGTTGGGAAGTGAAACTCGGTAATCAGCAAGACAACGCTGATGATGCACTAAACGCACTGAATCGTCATTTGCGAGGCCTGTCTTGGATTGCAATTCTGCAAGAAGGGAATCCCTACGACCTCATTATCCTGCCAGAACCACCTCGCGGAATTGGACTTTCAAATGGCCAGATTTCTGCGATTTGGACCGTCTTCACATTCTTCTTGACCTTAGCCGGAGCTGCTTGGCTACAACTTCAGGATTCAGAATTGAAGTTGACCGATATCGACTTACTGGCCGATGCATTTTGCTGGTTTGCCTTACCCATCTCATTTGTGATGTTCGTTGGCAGCGATTTGCGTCGAAGAATCGGACTTAGAAGCGGCGTTGATTTAGGTTACCACATCCCATTGGCGGTCCCGTTTCTAATGACGCCGGGTGCTCCGATCTGGCCCTTTGGTCTGATTGGATTCACGAGTCAGCGTAGGATGGACTTGGTTGCATTTAGGGATCGTAAATCTCTTGCAGCAATGACACTCATCACACCGTTGACATTGATTGTGTCGGGATTCGCATTTACCCTCATGGGTTATTGGCTGACCTCGAACTCATCTCCACATTTCGACAGCACTCCAACGATGGTTAACTCCTCCTTGTTACCTGAATTCATTTTGAGCATGGTCTTTACTTCCGAAGAAATAGTTCTTCGTTCAGCCTGGTTGCACCCATTGGGCTTGGCGGGAATCGCACTCACCACAATGGGTTGGATTCTACTACTGCCCTTACCTGGATTCCCAGGGGACCGCCTCCTTTCTGCTCTATTGAATCCGGGTGAAATGGAGGAGGGAAGTACTCAGACGTGGCTTTTCGTTGGCATTCTCGCCGCAGGAATCTATGTCCTCATGAATGGAGGATACTGGCCATGGTTGGTTTTGATTGGTTTGGGTGTATGGCGGCGCTTCAGCCCCGAATCTAGTGCCGCCCCATTCGTGTTGAACGAATCAAAAGGATTTGATGAAAGTAGCAAAAACCAATTTGCAATCGTTATGGTTGCACTTCTATTACTCGGATTCCCTGGTTTAGTGCCGGTGGGGGATCTTGATAATTGGGACGCTGGACTTGATACTTCCGAATGGCCTACTGAGGTCCAATTTTCCGCAGATGAGGTTGTCCAAATATCTCTCCCTCTCCAGACAGAGGGCGTCATGTCGATGGACATAGAATTCCAATTCCAATGGCTTGGAGCCATTGAACATGACCAGATTGCTGACGGTTGTGGGCATCCATGGGAATCTTGTATTTTCAATGAAATCGGCCCGATTTCAGAACAATCGTTGGAAGTAGAATGGCCATCACCAACTCTTGGCCAAATTGGCGGCCCTTCTGTTCTTCAGATTATATGGCTTGAAGATGGATTATCGAGAATCCATGAGGTGAACCTAACTCCTGATGTCACGCCCATGCCGTTGGATATAGCTTGGAATTGGGATGGAGATGCTGAAACCCCTAGATATTGCACGAACGTGACGTTGGATGACGAGCGGGCTGGAAATTTGACCATTGACGCAAATCACATCTATGCGCCACTATTCTCGTTCGACGGCGCAGATCGAATTGCCATACCAGCAGGGGATGAGATGGAGGTCTGCATCACTGGACAGTTTGGTTCGCATCGTCTCACATTCATCGATGGAGCGTTCGCTCCCGGCCTTTTGGTCACAATGGATGACGGCACAACTCTCCGATGGAATCTTCCTGTCGAAGGGATGTCTCCAGAGCGTGCATCAGGGGCATGGCCCGCCACTGCATCAGGATGGGGGCACAGCGACTGGGAATACATCGCACTGCTCGAAGAGGAGGACCCTCTTATCTGCCCAATGGACAGAGTTAGCACCTCGATTCCGACAGATGAGAATGGATCTTGGATTCTGAACCTCTCCGATATCCCACTCGCACCACTGCCGGAGAATCGTGAGAACGGCACAATCATCCTACCGGATTCAGGCCGCATTATCGTCTGTGGCCATGGGCAGAAAAGCTGGTATGCAAATCTTGTTCCCACAAATGGCACATTGAATCATGCCGGAGGAGGGGGTTGGACTAACGTAATCCCTAGTTGGGTCAATGTCGACGACCAACCCATCGATGTCAGGATTGAAACCGCGGCTTTCGGAGTCACCGCCGAATGGAACATCTCTGATTTCACCCTAGGACCCGGTGAACATGTCCCTATCATCAACGGGACGGCCACAGGGAATCCGGATATTTTCCAGTTATTTTGGTTCGAATCGACCGAGGACCTTTGGACCCTGCATCTTGTGGCACATTGCATCGCAACCGAAGGATGCGATGGAGGTGGTGACTGATGCGCGTAGCTGTGCTGGGCGTGGGCGCCATAGGTGGCTTGGTTGCCTCGCGCCTCGCGCGCGCGGGATGCGAAGTACTGCTATGCGCGCGCGGAGAAACGGCTCAAGCCCTCGAAGCCGTCGGCCTCCTTCTGGATACGCCAGATGGCCGTACCGTAGCGCTGGCACCAGATCGTTGGACCGTTCTCGACACCACCCAAGGGGAGATTCCTGTAGAAATGCAAGGTTGGGCCGATTATGCAATTCTATGCGGGAAGAGTTACGATATTCTCGATTTGTGCCGAATCGCTGACAAAGTTTTGTCACTCAATGGGCTTGCAATGTGTTTGTCCAATGGAATTGGACACATGGACAAACTAGCAAATTTTGTCGGCAAGCACCGTGTCATTGGCGCATCAACCACACATGGGGCCATTCGAATTGGGCCTGGCGAAGTTCGTTGGACTAGTCGTGGCACCATCAAGATGGGGGCCTTTGAAGGCAGTGACCTTGAACCAGTTGAGCCCAGAATAGACATCCTCATGTCCGCCTTCGATGAAGCCGGCTTACACCCCATATGGTCAGAAGATATCGACAAGACCATCTGGACGAAACTGTTACTGAATGTTGCTATCAATCCCGTTTGTGCCATCGCCGGTGTACTGAACGGCGAGATGCTCCTACAACCCGAACTGTTTGAAACAGGTCTGGCCGCGATGGAGGAGGCGGCTCGCATCGCATCTGCAGAGGGGGTTGATCTGACTGATTTTGATCTAGCACAATCGCTCGAGGACCTTTGCCGGGCAACAGCTGACAATCGTGTGAGTATGTTGCAGGACATCATGGCTGGCCGTGAAACAGAGATTGATTCAATCTGTGGCGAAGTCGTCAAGCGTGGAGAAGCCCTAGGCATCCCCACACCTCGAAATCAAACATTGCATGCTCTCGTGAAGGGAATTGAGCAGAGTACCCGCGTCTAATCATAATCCAAATTGTGATGCAGCCCTACGTTTTCTTTACGTTTCAATGCAGCGGCCGTGACTAGTCGTGAAACATGAATCATATTGCGCAATTCTATGACTTCCTGAGTTGGCAGGCTCCCTCTCCAAATACGATCAACTTCCTCTCTTAGCAATTCAAGTCGACGTTGGGCTCGTAGTAATCTCGCATCTCTTTTGACCAACCCGACATCATCGGTCATGGTTGATTGCAGTGCAATTCGGTCACTCCTCAACGGAGAATGTTCAACCAAATCTGACAACCCCTCAGCACGCCATTCTGGGGGGTTAGAATCATCAAGATTTCTTGATACGTTTTCAATCACATGCGATGCACATCTATGGGAAAATACGACTGCTTCCAGCAGGCTGTTCGACGCCAATCTATTGGCTCCGTGTAGGCCCGTGCAAGCGGCTTCCCCAATTGCATATAGACCGGGGTACTGCAATTCATTTGAACAAGAAGGCTGTTGTCTAGATAAGCCATTTTCATCGACCGAAATTCCACCCACCATATAGTGGGCAGCTGGAGCGACTGGCAAAGCATCTACGCCGAGTTCCAATCCATGTTTATCTAACCGAGATTGAATCGTTGGAAATCGTTCCTGTACCGCATTCTTTTCAAGATGGGATGTGACTAACCAGACAGAGTTCTCTCCACTCTTCTTCATTTCTTGGTCAGCTGCTCTTGCAACGATATCCCGGGTCGCCAGGGAACCCCTTGAATCGTGATTGAGCATGAAAGAATATTCTGCAGGTGCACCTCCACTTTCCTTCCATTTCTCTAGATCCCTGCTCGTCATCAGAATTGCACCATGCCCCCTCAGTGCTTCGGTAATCAGAAACGGACGCTCCCCAGGCAGTGCCAGTGCCGTTGGGTGGAATTGCACGAATTCCAAATCACGAACTTTTGCCCCTGCTCTGTGGGCCATAGCAATTCCATCCCCGGTTGCAACAGGGGGATTTGTTGTCTGACGATAGATGTGGCCAGCCCCACCCGTCGCAATAATCACGGCTTGTGCAGAAATTGTTTGAACTTCACCATTCGGTGTAAGAATCCAAATGCCAGCAATTTCTTTGATTTCTGCTAATTTATCTTCTAGAATCAGATCTATGGCCATGTGGGATTCTAACAATTCTAGATTCGGAGACGCTCTCGCTTCCACGATGAGTGCTCGTTCTATTTCTGCCCCCGTCGCATCCTTTGTATGCAGAATTCGTCGCGATGAATGTCCACCTTCCATGGCCAAATCAAAACCCTCTTCGTTGGAATCGAATCGAACTCCTGATGAAATCAAATCCTCTATACGATCGGCGGCTTCCCTCACAACCATTTCGACAATTTCCGGTTGACTGAGGCCACAACCGGCTTCTATGGTGTCATTGATATGGGCTTGAAGATCAGTATTAGACATCGCAGCAGCGATTCCTCCTTGCGCCCAATTCGTGGATGAATCCGAGAGATTTTTCTTAGTCACAACGAGGGTCGACAATCCTGCCCTAGCACAGCGGGTCGCCACAAATAGGCCCGCAATTCCAGATCCGACAACCACAACATCGGCCAATATCACTCACCCTTCCCATTCCGTGGTTGGCATTATTGCATTCAACGTTACCCTCTCCGGGGGAACCCGTCGATAGTCATAATACTCGTCCGGTATACATTGAACACAATGGGTCGAGGCAAGCACGTCGCTAAACTCGCGGTCGGCCTGTTACTCTCTGTCCTCACACTCTGGAATCTTCATATCGGCTTTTACCAGATGGGCAGTGGCGAAATGAACAAACTCGTCCTGACCATGGTTTTCAGTGGCGCATGTAGTGAATCGGCGATTCAGGCTGATTTGAACAGCGTGGGCATTTCAGAATGTCTGCAACCCCTAGGGACTTGGGAACCAATCGATGCTCTTCTCATGTTCGTGGGTGTGTTGGTGACATGGAAGGCGCTCCGTTCGTTGTTCTCAAGCAAACGACACCTCAATCGAAACGAGCGTCAAGGGAAGAACCTCCAGAGAATCGGTATGCTTGTTGCATTGGTGGGAACGGCAGATTTGTTTGGTATGCTGACTGAGAATGGCCAGCCACTAGACGCCAGTGAACTGTTTGGTTTCTCTTTCCCCAACGGCGTCTCTCTCCTTCTGTTAACCATCGCCCTGCTCATATCCTTGGTCGGAGGTTCGATGCGTAAGAGAGGACGGGGTCGTTCGAGCACCAGGGATTCAGGATCCCGTCGATTCAGGGGTCCAGCCGAACGCCACCTCGGTGGAGATTTCTCTGTGGGGGACCTTCGTCGAGCACTGATGCTAGATGACTTTGAGGATCCATTCCAAGTCAATGCAGATGACAATTGGGAAGATAAAGTTGGACGGACTTGCCACTACTGCAATGGAGCCGGTTGTAACCAATGTGGAAACAGTGGGACTTTGGGCTGATAACTAAACGCATCACGGCGCCGCGAATCTTAATGAAAAATCTAACTCTGCTCGCGTACGCGAGGGGTGGTGTTTATAGCGGTTGTAAATTCGACAGCATTCTGACGTGTATCTTCGCGATACACAAACAGGTGAGATGGGATGTATCTGAAGGCGATAGAGTTAGAGAATTTTAAATCATTCAAAGGGGAGATGGTGATACCCTTTGAATTGGGTTTCACAGCAATTACTGGCCCCAATGGAAGTGGGAAGAGTAACTGTGGCGATGCAGTTCAATTTGTGCTTGGTCCGCGCAGTGCCAAGAGTCTGCGAGCTCAGAACGTGAAGGACCTCATCTTCAACGGAGGCAAGAAGGACAAACCCGCCCGCTCTTGTACCGCAACTCTGGTGTTTGACAACGCCAAGGATGCTTCCGGCAATCGTCGTCTACGAGTAGATACTGACGAGGTTCGATTCACTCGAACGGTCAAGTTGAATCGAAAGAATGATTCTGTCACGGCTTACTATCTGAACGAGCGTTCGTCCACCAGTACTGAATTCAGGCGAATTCTTACCGAGGCCGGAGCACGTGGCGATGGCTACAATATCGTCCTTCAGGGCGACGTCACTCTTTTGTCTACCATGACCACCCGAGAACGACGCAAAGTGCTTGATG
>JASMFB010000005.1:0-20435 GCA_030751995.1 Candidatus Thalassarchaeaceae archaeon | reverse complement strand
CGCTGGTGTCACAGCCTATGACGATGAAATCAAACGTGCTGATAGACAACGAAAGAAGGCAGAGGAATACCTTGAACGCATCACTCTTCTCGAAGATGAACTCAAGATTCGCCTGAAAACCCTCAGCAAGGAGCGAGAACAGGCGATGAAATATCGCAATCTTGCGGACGCTTTGGAAAATGCCAGAGTTACCGCCATCCACGCGCGTCATCGCTCACGCCTGAACGACATCCAGATGATTGCTGACGAAAGAACAGGATATCTTTCTCGAATCGAAGGATTATCCGAATCAATCCGAGAGACCAGTTCGGAATTACTAGAGTTGGATGATGAAATCGCCGATATTGAACGGCAACTCAACTCGGTGCTTGGCGACGATGGCAAGGCTCTCGGCGAACGACTTCGAAAATTACAGGTGGACGTCGAAACTCGCAAGGATCGAATTTCAGATTCAGAATCAGCCGTTGAAGAGGCTCGGGACGAACTCACAGTTCTTTCGAAAGAACAGTCCAGTGCCCAAGATGCGTTTGAACAACATCAAGTGGATCTATCCGAAGCCGAAGGAGCCCTAGTCAAGGCTGATGCTGACATGACATCCGCCACGGCCGAAGAAAAGGCTGCACGTGATGCAATTTCAGGCGGGGATCGTGCCACACACGACCTCAATCGAGCCTTTGGGAAGGCCACCGAAGCAGTCACCAAGGCTGACGAAACTCGAGTCACAGCATCACTTGAGGCCGACCGCGCTCTCAATCAGGTCACGATGACAGAGGAACGCCTCGCCGAACTCGAAGAGTCTCTCGCCGATGCCCGCCTAACAAGAGACGACCAACAGTTGATTGGTGAAGATTTGCAGATTGGCGATGGCAATAACGATCGTGGCCAGTTGGCCGAAGAACTCACTCGTCTCCAGCGCGAAGAGCGTACACTGATGGAACAAACTGAGGATGTAGAGCGCCAGGTCCGTGAAGCTGAGCGTTCCCTAGCCCGAGCACAGGGTGAGATGGAGAACAAATCAGGCGCGAAAGCCGGACTTGCTCAAGCCGTATCTGCCGTCATGTCACTCAAAGATTCAGGCCAAGTTCAGGGGATTCTGGGCCCGTTGGGTCAATTATGCGAACCGAAGGATGCTGAGCACGAAGAGGCATTGGCATTTGCGCTCGGCGGTGGGATGAACAGCATCATCGTCCGAGATGATGAAACTGCGGCCACTTGTATCAAGTGGCTCCGTGACAATCGGGCGGGTAGAGCCACATTCCTACCTCTCAACAAACTAACCTTGCGCAGACCTGGTGGAAAGGCAGTCATGACTTCACGCCAAGACGGTGTCATTGGGTTTGCATTCGATCTTCTGATTTATGATGAATCAATCGAATCTGCAGTCAAACACGCTGTTCGAGACACTCTCATCGTTCGAGATATGGGCACAGCGCGCCGTCACATGGGAGGAGTACGCATGGTCACCCTAGATGGCAGTATAACAGAGGCCAGTGGTGCCATGGTTGGTGGAGCCGTTCGAGGACGTCGTCCACAGTTCGGCGGCAATATCGCAGGGATGAATGCGGTCCAGCAGGCGGAATCTGAACTCAGCCGCCTAGAATTACTCTCCAATACAGTGAACGCCGCTCTCGCTGAATCACGCCAGAATCAGCACCGTCTCCGTGATCGCATCAACAATCTTGGGACCGACGATTCCAGTCTGAAACTACGGGTATGGCAAGAAGACATGAAGCGTGCAAATACAGACTTTGAATCGGCAGATGACAAAGTCAAGGTCTGTAATGCTCAACTCACTGAATACAAGAATGTACATCGAAAGGCACAGGAACGTGCAGATGCTGCAACTGAAGCCTACGAATCCTCAGTCACCGCTCGTCAGAACGCCTCAGACAGCCTCCTGTCATCATCTCCTGAACATGTATCTGAGAGACTCCGGGCCAGCGATGAATTACGAAACGCTGCGATGCAGGCTAAGATTGAAGCGGAGTCCAAACTAGCTACTGGAAATGCAAACACCGAACTGTTGCAACGCAATGTCGATGAAATAGAACGCCGAATTTCTGAGCAAAACACCATCGTTGAAAAGAGTGAAGCCCGCATTGAGGAACTCAATGCTGAGATCGAAACCTTGAACATCGAATTGGGAACGGTGAGCGAAGCTCACGAACAAGTTGCCGAAGAACATCGCGAACTCAATGAGCGCTCAAAGTCACTTCGTGAAGATCGTGCTGGCATCAAGGCTGCTCTTGAGCAGAACAGTGCAACCCGCGAATCACTTCGCAATCGCTGTGATGAACTTTCACAAGAGATTGAGAACAAACGCGGCCTCCTCGAAGAACTCACTCAGGACATGGCCTCGCAGAACATCCAACCTCTGTCTGAAGATATCGATTTGCCCAGTGTAGGTGATGCAGAATCCAGTGTTCGAAACATCGAACGACGAATAGGCAATCTTGGCGATGTGAACATGATGGCCATCGAACAATACGATGAGGCCGAAGAACGCCTAACCCGCATCACCGATGATTCGGTCGTCCTTCGAAAGCGTCGAACCGACCTCATCGAACTCACTGGGAAGTTAGAAGGTGAACGCAAGTCTCGATTGACCACAGTGTTAGGAATCGTTTCTAAAAATTTCAAGCGAGTGTATGACCGCCTCTCAGATGGTGGTAAGGCGGAACTTCGCCTTGAGAACCCCAAGGATCCCTTCGCGGGTGGCCTAGAGATGTGGTGTCAACCAAAGGGGAAATCCAGCAAGAGCAAACTCAGACTCCTGTCTGGGGGGGAGAAATCGATGGCCGCATTGGCATTGATTTTTGCTATCCAAGATTACGAACCCAGCCCATTCTACTACTTCGATGAAGTTGACCAGAATCTAGATGCTTTCAATGCTGAACTGATTGCAGGATTGTGCCGACTTCGCAGTCAACGTGCCCAATTCATCATGGTAACGCTACGAAAGGTCAGTCTGCAAATGGCTGATCACCACATCGGCATCACACACGCAGGAGATGGCTGCAGCCGTCGAATTACCGACTTTGACCGTGAACAAGCGATTGAACTCGGCGCGGCCGCAGAAGCTGAACTTAAGGCCGCAGAAGCCTCCCTGGAGCAGAAGGCCGAATTGACGAAGGATCTTCCGGACCCATCAAAGATGGAATCTGTTCCAGAAGAATTACCTGCACCTGCTAGCCTAGGTGGATCTCTACTAGATGCTCCTACGGAGGGAGATAAGAGTGGGGATGAAGCCGACGAGGTAGACAATGAAGGCCCCGAGATCATCGAATCAGATGGCCCTGACGTGACAATCACCTCACTTGCAGATCGTGCTGCGGATGACAAAGAGGACATGGTAGAGAGGAACGAATGGGTTCGCGCAGTCGACGCAAAAACGGCAGAAGAAGAGGCCGAGGAAACCGAAGAAGAGGCCGAGGAAACCGAAGAAGAGGCCGAGGAAACCGAAGCCCCTGAAGTTGAGGAACAGGAGTGATTTCGATGTCTCTACTCGAGACCCGTCAAATGCAGACTCCCATAGTCAAGCAGTTGCTTGGCGAACAGGATGACTCCAATCTCGACAAGCATCGATACATCGATCGACTGATTGAGATAGCAGATTTAGAAAGTGCTGAGCACCAGAGTCTCATTGACCCATTCGACCGCTCAGTAGCATTGGTATTCCAAATGTTCAATGATGCCAGTTTAGATCCTTGGGATGTTGATTTGTCCGTATTCATCGAACAATTCAATGAGAGAACCAAAGACGCTGAAAATGTCGATCTCCCAACTTGCGGGCGCCTCATTCGAATGGCTTGGCAAATTCTCCATGGACAAGCTTCGACTCTTCTTGAGCGCGCAGAACGAGCAGATGAGGAGTGGGAAGACGACCCTTGGGCGTTGGAAGGTTGGCAAACCGAATTTGAGGATGAGGAATACAATTTCAGTGTCGGAATCATTACTGGTCAGACTACGCATTCTCTACCAGATCTTCTGGATGGGCGTATCAAACGTGAAGAAGGCCGACCCGTCACATTGGCTGAACTACTCTTGTCATTGCAAGGTGCCCATCAAGATGCAGAGGAACGCCGAATCCGAGAGGCTAGTAGAATCAAACACGCTGCTGAAGTCTCGGATTGGATGTCCAATGTGACCACTCGAATGCACAAGGAAGACTTGGAAGAAGACATCCGCCGTTGTTGGGAGGCCCTTCGGGCCGCCAGTCCAGAAGGGGCCCCAGTTACCCTTGATCAAGTCTCGAGCAAACTCGCCGAACATTCTGCTACAGAAGGATGGGCCCTGAAGGAGGCTGAAGTTGAGGGGCAAGTCGCAGGCTTCGTCTCAGCACTATTCCTAACCCATCGTGGTTTCACTGACCTCTGGCAAATGGAATATCCACATGGGGATATTTTCCTGCAGGACAAATGGCCCAAGATTGGCGATTTTACCACCATCAAATCGGAACTCGGCATTAGCTCCAATCAAGACTTAGGGGGCGAAGATGGTGAGTGAAGTCAACCTCCGCACTCTTCTTGAAGCCACTCTATTCGGTGCAGGGAGATCTCTTTCTGTCGATGAATTGGCAGAATCTATGCAAACTACCCCTGGTGAGATTGTGACCAGTCTTGAATCACTTCAGCACACAATGAAACGAAGACCAGGTGGTGCCCTACAATTGACCGACGTCAGTGGCCGTTGGGTCATGGAAGTCAAACCCAAGTTGGCCAACCACATTCCATCTTCATTCAGAACCGAAATTCCTCAGCGCTTGCTTGCCGCCGCCGCACTCATCGCTTATCATCAACCCATGGCACAGAGTCAGTTGGTCGATATGATTGGGCAGCGTGCCTATGAACACGTTCGAGACCTTGCTCATCTTGGATTGATTGACAGGCGCAGAGATGGACTTTCCCGTCGACTGACAACAACACGACGCTTTGCCGAGATGTTTGGTTGCCCATATGCTGAATCAAAGAAAGTACGCAAGTGGTTCAGGGAACACGCATCGAACATGGGAATGGATGGTGCAGAATTGGCCGCAAGCCTTGGTGATGGTGACGATGATATTCAAGATGCACCCGAGGTGCCTGTCACCGAAGGATGGGACGAATCTAGCGCTGAAATCATCGTCGAAGATGAAGAGGAGTGACTATCCTTCTCTGAGATCATTCAGTGCGCTTTCAATTGCGGCTGCAGTAATTCTTTCCCCACTGGCCCGGATCATATCTACCACAGCATCGACTTCGTGATCTTCCGCGCCCGCCGTCACAGCCATGTTTCTCGCATGCAATTTCATGTGGCCTGCCTGAATTCCTACGGTTGCAAGTGCGCGTAAGGCACCAAGATTCTGAGCCAATCCAGCTGCCGCCATTACTTTGGCCAAATCATCCGCAGTTCTGGCCCCCATTATGGCCACGTTGGCCTTAGCCACAGGATGAACACGAACAGCACCTCCGACAAGTCCCACGGGCATCGGCAACTCGATGGAACCGACTAGATTCCCGTCGGCGTCTTTCTCCCAGTGAGTTAGGGAGCCATAGGTTCGCTCAAACGATGCATAGGAATGGGCCCCTGATTCTATTGCCCGCCAATCTTGACCGCAGGCTACACCAATTGGCGAGATTGCATTCATGATGCCTTTGTTGTGCGTTGTTGCTCTAAAAGGGTCTGCAGCCGCGAAATGGTACGCTTGTAAGATACCCTCAATGACATCAGCGCCTTGTGCTGCATCCCCTGCATTTGACATCTCTTCGGGCGTGAATGTTGCACTGACCCGGGCTAGACGGTGAATAGCCAGATTGCTGATAATCCTGAGAATCACCGTGCCGCCAGTAATCGCTTCGATTCTTGGAGCAATGGTTTCTGCCATTGTATTGACTGCATTCGCTCCCATGGCATCACGACAATCGACGAGGATGTGTACAATGACCATTGGGCCGGATTCTGTGTCTATGACTCTGGCCTCGAGATTCCTGCAACCACCTCCGAACTTGACCAGAATAGGATCAACTTCATTGCAAGCGGCAATAAGACCGTCTTTGGCTTCCAAAACGGCACCTTTCGCCGCAAATGCATCGTCACACCCGACGACTTGAATTTGTCCAATCATAATCGGGTCGGTATTGTTTGAGACAAAACCCCCCTTTGCATGGCAACGCTTGGCCATGTTGCTGGCAGCTGCTACAACTGAGGGTTCTTCTAGGGCAAAGGGTACGATGTAATGTTCATCATCGATGATGAAATTCGTCGCAATTCCGACAGGAAGCGCCAGTGTTCCGATGACATTTTCGATGATTCGATCGGCCGCTGCTTCCGAAAGTTCGCCGGTTGCGGCCAATGCATCAATTGCTTCCTGGTCGAGATTCGCCAGTTCTGCAACCTTCTCACGACGCTCTTTGACACTCAGTTTGTAGAATCCCTTCAGACGACTGTTCTCAACAGGCATACGCAATCCTCGTTATACTCCTTCGGAAGACCCTCCTAAAGGATTCCTAGTCGTACTGTTCCAAACCCTATAGATTGGCTAAAAATACGAGATGCCTAACTATGCCTGAAGCGTTAACAAAGCGTTACTAACGCATTATACGCGTTAACAATGCGTTAACAATGCGTTAATTGGATATTTTATGTATATGAAAAAAGAACTTATTTGGGGTAGAATATGCCACGGTACCATCTTCAACGCTTCCAAACCGGATTCTGCATCTGTTAGAATTGCGTTAACTTGTTAAACCCAAGTAAAGTTCGCTGCCCAGATGTCGAAAACTGCTACGAAGGCCTTGCACCTCCCTCATATGCGTGCGAACCCCTTCTCGCCCCGCCCCATCGAAGCCAATGATTACTCCTTGTTCATTGGCCGAAGTGCATTGATGTCCGATTTGCGCCATCATCTGCGCTTTGGCAGCCCACGTCTAATGATCCTCCAAGGGGAACGTGGTTCGGGACGAACTTCGATTCTACAGGTTTTGAGCAATCTATCTCCGAGTCCACTTCCGTTCTCATATTACCCTGAAGAAACTCCCGGAAACACTCTCCTAAGTGAGATGTATTGCAGAATT
This sequence comes from Candidatus Thalassarchaeaceae archaeon, assembly GCA_030751995.1. Classification (GTDB taxonomy): domain Archaea; phylum Thermoplasmatota; class Poseidoniia; order Poseidoniales; family Thalassarchaeaceae; genus MGIIb-P. The sequence continues at coordinate 13,383 of JASMFB010000005.1, read as the reverse complement.
GTAGGATATGATGCCCCGCCAACAACGAACACGCTAATCGAGGAGATGGTGGCTAAGCTTGAGGGAAAAAGTGACGATCTCCCCCTCATAACCTTCGATTTCCCTGGTGTAGGTGGGGCCGATTTGGATCAGGTGTTTGAGAGACTGACCCCTGTTCTTCTCAGGTTACGTGCATTGGTCATCGTCGCACTGACCCCCGCACAATTGGCTGCTTGGTCCGATGATTTGCAGGATGTATACGATATCACAGAGCCTTTGCCGGACTTTGACTCCACTGAAATCAGATCTCTAATCGATGCACGAATAAGCAAAGTCAGCAATCAGGGCTGGTCTGCTCCTCGCTCTCTCATCGATGAAGCACTATCGCACACCGGTGGGAGGCCGGCCACATTGGTCCGTCATCTTCGGGATTTGATTGATTCAGAACGTGGGGCATCGACAGCCTTCACTCGCAAAAAGGAGTTGCTACAATCGATGGACTTGGAGCCCAATGATGCAAGAAGTCGAATGCCTCCTGAAGTTCAGCCACTTGAATCACTGGATGATGAGATTGAACCAGTACTCGAATCGGAGGCGGAAACGGAACCAGAGCCAGAGCCTGGACCAGAGCCAGAGATCGAATTCCATTGGGATATTCCTGAAACGGAACCAGAGCCCGAACCAGAATTCCCCGAGGATCCCGTCGAAGAGATACATGAAGAGATCGATGAACCAGAACCTGATTTTGAGTTACCATCTTTGGATGTCAATGACGCTGAGGAGCCCGACATGTCGCAAGCATTGGGTGGCGCTGTACTACAGATGGAACCGGGAACCGAACCTCCTGCTCCGACAAATGCCTTTGGCGGGCTCGCTGCACGTCATCGTTCGGCCAATGTTGAGATTGGCTTGGACAATGCCCTGCGGCCACAAGCCACAGGTCCTATGGCGGCAAAACCCGACAAAACGATGCATTTCCCAACCGAGGAGCCCGAGATTGAATCCGACGAGACGACCTATTGGATTGCAGACTCCCTGCCTGAGCCAGAACCGACTCCAGTCATGGATCCAGTTGCTGCCAAATCAATCGGGGACAGCCTCCGTCGGGATAGACCGGGGCCAGCCACCTCTACCTTCGCCTTGGATTTTGAAAAGGTGTCATCTCTCAGCGATGCCGAGATTTCCATCGTTGAAGCCTCGATTGCTCGAGAGATATCTCCTTCCGATGCTGCATTGCAAGCCTATCTTGCGGTTGGCCGACCTCGCTTATCTCAGATTTTCAATGCCCTGCACAAGGCCGGAATCCTCTCTGTGCGGAAAAAGGGGAGAACCCGATTGTTCCGGATTTCTGATCAAGCCAAGGCACATTTCTCAGATGGCCACATGGAGGTCTAAACATGACGGACGATCGCTGGGAAATTGCTTGGAGTCACCAAGTCGAAGGTCGCGTGGGAGCGCTAGCATGTTTGGGCGAAGACTCCCTCATCGCAGCAGGGAGTGTGGTTCGAAGATTGAATGCAGATGGGGATTTCGTTTGGCGTCGTGAATTCTCATTCGATGTATACAGACTGGAACACGACGGCACAAACGTCGCTGTTCTCGCGGGCACCGCCTTCTTCCTGTTGGATTTGTCCACAGGGGAACTCATTGGTGAAGGTCGCGCAGTAGCTGGCGGATTCCGCGACGTTGTGCGCCGTCCCGGCGGTGGCTGGCTATTGTCTGATCGAGGCGACCACATCCATTTGTTCAATCGTCGTGGCCGAGGAATTCGTCGCCTTCGCCCAGGTTCTCTTCAGAAGATGATTGGCTGGCTTGACCGTGAGATATTGCTTGCTCAAGATGATGATGGTTGTCTGCGGGCACTGAGATTGGGTGGTGACGATGCCCAACGCCGAATAGAGACCACACGCTGGTCTTGGGTATCTCGATTACACAGTGGACGCGTTTTGGTTCAACACGTTGATGGCAGTTTGCAAGAAGGTGTCCCAAATCCTTTCGGATGGGATCGGATTGACCGTATCCCAGGGGATGGCTTGGTCCCATTGGATGCGGCTTGGACCGGTGAAGGTTGGTGGGCCCTCGACGTCGCAGGGGATTTGATTCGATTACCCCCTGAAGATAACTTTGAACGTCGACCTGCTGGTGATTTACTCGCTTCCAATCTTGGTGATCGGATGTTGACGGCAACTCGTGACGGTCTTGTTCGGATGTGGATTGGGCCACACTTGGTCAGTCGACGACGACTCCTGTTCGAAGAGATTTCATCAGGAGAAATTCGACGGCTTGATTGGGAGCAGCGACAGGTCATCTTTGAAGCCGCCCGTGATGCTGAAGATGCAGGCATGCTCAGTCGTGCAATCGAACTCTACGAGTCACTGGGCCGTGCAGAAGACATACGCCGATTAATCTCTCAACGGGAGGGTGCTGATGTCTGAACCTCATGTTGAAGTCACCGCGCAGTTAATCGAACGATATGTTTCACTCACTGCCTCCGCAAGAGAGAAATCCACACCTCTACATGACCCAGACAGTGCTGAAGGAGTGCGCTTGTCGACGATGATGGAAATGGCCGACTCCTACACTTCAGATGCAAAATGGTTTGCCGAGCAAGGAGATTTGGTCCGTGCCTTCGGAGCCATCAATTACGCACACGCATGGATTGATTGTGCTGTGAAAATTGGTTTGTTGGATGGGCATGACGATGATAATCTCTTCACTCTCCCCTAGATATGGAGTGCATGCCGACGCCAGTTTGAAAAAGGGTGGTCGTTGCCCCGCCCGAATATGAGTTCCAATAATGGGCAAGGTCGAAGCGAAGAAGAACTGCGCGATATGCTGCACGAAGCTGAAGAGCGCAAGCAATTGTGGGAAGAGCATTTCAAGAGCGCCAAGATGGATCGTAGATCCAATGCTGAGGCGATTCGAAATATCACCGCTCTTCGAGGCGTCATCAAAACGCTGCGATGGTCATTGAACATGACCGACAAGAATGGAATACCCATCACTCATCCACTTGATTGAGGTTTTGACGCGCAATCAATCCGAATCAGAACCCCGATTCCTAAAGTGGTTCCACAGCGCAAAGGGCGTGGCCCAAAATAATCCACCTATTGTACCCAGGAGAATCAGAATTGCCAGAGTATCTAAATCGCTATTCGGGGCTCCGAATGCCGCACCTAATATGGGTAGAATAAAGGTTAGAAATGAAATTGGAATTAGTTGCTTTAGGCTTGGATCACAACAACCAATTCTTTGCGATATTTTTTTCACCGCAAATGCGGAAACGATAATCATTCCAAGGAATACCGCTAGGGCAGCCCCAAAAGAGGGAATTTCAAGCCCTATCGTCAACATAATCAACGCCACTAACGATGCTAATATTGCCCCAGTTCCCGCGCCCGTAGCGAAAGTATGTTTCAAATTCATCAAATCCCAACCTTCCGCTGTATCCTTCGGCCTCTAATGTCATTGGTATAACCGCCGAGTTCTTCCACTCTATCCCTAGCTCGTCCGGCAACGGTGACTAATCCATGAATCCAGATAATTAATGCCAATGGGGCAAAAATAGCGGTTCCCATAAAAAATGTACATAGGCACAATATCCCGATTCCCAACCCAATTTGTTTGTTTTTTCGTGGCTTAATACATCCGAGTACACTGTAATCTAGTCCCGGTAAGAAAAACGCCATCGCCATCGCAAATAGTTTGAGATTCGTACCATTCCATTCGCCTTGATGGGTAGTTCCCAAATCCTCGGTCATCGCCAGCCCTGGTTCGATGACGATTTCCGTCACCCCCCTATCTTTCAGTTCTGCAATCTTTTCGACTTGATTGGCAGGAATCCACCGTTCAGCAGAATAATCCCAGACCCAGCGCTTATCTTCGCTGAATGTCGGCATACAATCAACCTACTCAATTAGGCGCAGAGTCTTGTGGCCATGCACCTCGATTACCGATGCATTGTCTCCATGCAATCGGGCCTTGAGTGCCCTGTCCACAGTCAGTACAGGCCAACCATTCGTAGTTGCCAGATTGAGCAACTCATCATCGGTATGTTCTCCTTCTCCTGAGACAACTTCAGCCCGATCATGTAGCAGTTCGAGAAGGAGAGGTCTTGATTCACGTTCAGCCAACCGACTCAACTCTTCGACGACGGCTTCAGTGACCTTGAGTTCAACTGGACCAATCTGGGATTCAAGTTCCAAGTCGATGTTGATTCTAGCATCTACAACTGCAACCCAGCCGCAAGCATCGACGAGCACGCCCGTCAAGGTCTCACCCCGCAATGACGCCGTGTCCAATCAGACGCCAACGGCTGCCCACGCGACGAGAGAGAGTGATCCTACTTCCAGTCAGTGCACAAATAGGGAGTCTTAGATTCAGGGAGGCATCCTTGCCTTTGACTGCAGAGACAACACCGACACTGGTTGCAGTTGCTGAATTGAGCATGAGCATCTCACCGGGTTGTAGGGGGCGAACTGATTCAGCTTCACCTTCTCCGCTGCCAACCATTTCTTTGAGCAGATTGAGTTTGATATCCAGTGTTTCCCAAACGGGCGGCAATTCACCGGCCTTTGCCATGACTTGGCCCGACAAGTTGTCTGACTTGGTGTGGAATGGGTCCAGTGGTGTGGCGATTCCACACAACCCACCTGCGTGAACTGACTTCAGATCCAATCCACCGCTCTGAACACTCGCAATCTTAGTTTCAATGGGTTCCCAGCGAGCTTTACTTCCTTCGGCGATTTTCCTGCCAGGTGCAATTAGAATTTCATCGCCTTTCTTGAATTTACCAGATACCACGGACCCACCAATGATTCCACCCTTCAATTTTGCAGGGCGAGTTCCCGGGCGATTGATGTCAAAGGAACGAGCCACATACATCAGCCCATTCTCTTTTTCCCGAAGGTCGGGCGTGGGAATGGTATCCTCAATAGCATCGATTAGAATATCCAGATTGACATCATGGTGCGCACTGACTGGGATGATTGGAGCCTCCTCTGCTATTGTTCCTTTGAGGAAGGCCTGGATTTCACCATGAGATTTGATTGCTCTTTCGCGGCTTACCAAATCCACCTTGTTCTGAACAACGACAATATTCTCGATACCTGCAATCTCTAGTGCCATCAGATGTTCTCTAGTCTGGGGTTGTGGACATTCTTCGTTGGCTGCAATCAATAGTAGAGCACCATCCATGATGGATGAACCCGAAATCATGACGGCCATCAGAGTCTCGTGGCCCGGTGCATCCACAAAGGATACTACACGGAGCAATTCTTTCTCTGCATCATCGCCACCATCGGGACGCTTCCCCATGGCATATGCCTCTCCACCTTTGGTTCGGTAGAATGCAGTATCTGCATAGCCCAACTTGATGCTGATGCCACGCTTACGTTCTTCTGAATGGGTATCGGTCCATGTGCCCGACAGTGCTTGAGTCAGCGTCGTCTTGCCGTGGTCCACGTGTCCAACGAGTCCGATGTTCACCTTTGGCTGGCCGGGGAGCTCACGCTTCTTGGCCATTTGGTGTCACAGCTCCTTTCACTCCTCACTGTCAGCTCCGCTTGCATCATCGTTGCTTGCGGGTGAGAAGACGTCAGAGAGTGATTTGCTTCCACTCTCGACAACCTTGAGATTGATTTGACGTGTGTCCGAGGAGATGACGTTGCCACGGAAGGCCCGGCGCTTTCGCAGTCCATCGTAGGTGTAGCGATATCGTCCACCCTTCTTCTTCACAATTTTGTGACCTTTGAATCCGGTCGATGGACTGACGAGTACTTTCTTTCGACCGCCACCATGGAGATCTCCACGCATTGGAGTCCCTGTCAGGTCCGAACCACCTGTAATTTCAAGTTTGAATCCGCCGAGACTAACATCACCATCGCCGACGAATATTCCATCGACGGAGTCACCAATTTTCTTGCCTAGAAAATGATTGTAATTTGAACCGCTGATGTCCACTGCATACGACTTTCCTCCACTGGAGGGGTCGGTGTCGTTGACTACCGCTTTGAATACCTGCTCAGCCATGCTCAAACCTCGTGCGACTCGGCGACAGATGCCCCCTATAAGAGCGGTTCGGCCGATTCCACCGTAGGTGGATTCGACACATCCTCCGAAATCATTGCTTTAGGGCATGCTCAAGGCGGTTTTCAAGTTGGCCGGGCAAACTGTGTGGCATCGTGATGTGCTGCGTCCGCCCTCTGCCGGCGCTTGCTGTTCCGGTGCGAGATTCCATCAGACCTCGCATCTCTAGTGTTTTCAGATATTTCCAGAATGTTGTATGCCCACGTGGCTTAGCCTCGTATTCCTCGCATACAACTTGGTACAATTTCTCAGCATCCCCGGAGGTCACTTCTGGATCACGTCGAAGTCGACGACAGATGGCAAGTAGTATCATTTGTTCATGCTGGTTGAGTTCGTCGACCACACTCGGTTCGACAACACGGCCACGAGCTACCGCATCTCGTTGTACATGGCTAGCCGCTACTTCCTGAAATCCTCCTTTCTCAGCTCGCATGACTGCCGCCTCCAGCAACTCGATGGCGACGCGCGCATCACCTGTGTCTGCAGAGGCCTGCCCAATCAAAGTAAGAATTTCCTCACTTACAGAACCCGTGCGGGTTGCAAGGGTAGCACGTTGTTCTGCAATAGCAGCCAGTTGTGTTTCAGAATAGGGTTTCAGCGCCAAGTGATTCGATCGACCAAAACGAGAGATGACCGCACCCTCAAGTTGGTCCAGGACCTGCTCTTGGCTGATGAGAATCAGTGACAACGTCCCCGCTTCATCCCGCCCCTCGTCAATTCGAAGGAGTTGGTAAAGCAAGTCTCCTCCTTCTCTTCGCATTAGGTGGTCGACCTCATCGAGAATGAGCAACATGTGTTGGTTGTGCGTTCGAAGATTGCGCCGAATACCTTGGATGACTTCCGAAGCGGAGAACCCTCGGTCGGGATGCCGATCATCGAGTGCCTTCGCAATCCGTTGCAAAACCTGTGAGGTCGTCGGGTGATTGCGACAATTGACGTGTACTGATTGTATTGCCCTCACTCCTGAAAGATGACGAGTCAAATCATCTGCAAAGGCACGACTGAGGACCGTTTTCCCACTACCAACATTGCCGGTAATTACTGCTCGACACGACACCCCAGGCGTTGCGATGCTTGCAAACATCGCACCGAGATGCTCTTGTTCATACTCGCGGCCTACAAGATTTGGTGGCGACCAATCATAGGAAAGCGGCGCCGCATCGAGCAAGATGAGGCCCGCGCCAATCCGATTCAGGTATTCTGCCATCAGGGTCTCCCACTGTTGGCTGTTCTTGAAGATATGGAATGCCACACACGCGCGCGCCCCCGATGGCGTGATGTGTGCGCGCGCGAGACCTCAAGGAATCTCATCAAACTGGTATCCAGTTTCCCACTGTTTCTCGCCTAGAGCCACTTCAAGCTCAAATGGTGTAATCAGAGGTTTGGCATATCGCACCGAATCATCAATCGCGATTCGTGGACACGCTGTGTTGACAAAGGCATCCACGGGGTAGAAGTCAATCAGTTCAGGACCGATGTGTTCCAATGCCAACAGGTACCCCTTTTTGCCATGCTTCTCAAGCATCTTCTTCATTCTCAATGCAAGCGTGCGGCGCATTTGACCGGGTTTCTCTCCAATCAGAATGCCAAAAGATTGTGCTTTGTCGCAAGCCATTATGAGTCCGAACCGCTGCCTTAGGATTCTCTCGATTCGCTCAAACGACATCTCTTCTGCATCACCTGAATACGGATCAAGCATCGCTAATGGCTTGCCTGTGTGAAGGACAAGGCCGATGGGGTGGAAATCCCCGCTTCCAAGGAATAGATAGTGCCCAATGTCGTCTTGGTCACCTGAATAATTGCAACCCAAGACTTGGCCAGGGAATGTCAATCGAGCCCCACCTACGGGAACTTCTACCTCAAAACCCGCCGCCTCAAGTCGCTCTTTGTAATCGAAAATCAGATGCAGGTGCTGGATGCTGCCCACCAATCCCAGTTTGGTTCCAGTGAGTGGTGCAACTCGTCCAACAGCATCTAGGAACCGTTCCTGCGCTTCCTCCGAGTCAACTGATTGTCCGGATTGCGCCTCTGCCAATCGCTGCTCTGCAATAGCGTGATGTTGTGCGAGGATTGGCAATACTGGGTCGATGGCTGGATCACCCTCGTATGTGACGTTGATGAATTGGGTTGGCATCCCAGAATCGATATTCATCTGAGAGTGACCCATGTGTGCAACGAGTTCTACCCCCATCCGCTGCATCTTGTCGTGAACCAAATCACAGGCTCCATAGCAGGGGTCTGCAGCAAGTATGATTTTAGCCGATGTTTCTTCTTCTATAGCATCCATCATGTCTAATGCTTGCATCTTTAATCCTTCAGGAACTTGCAATGCAACTAGGCGATTGTCATTCGACTTGATACGCTCGATCAACTCATCGAGTTCGAAGTCATGACGGTCCATATCCATGGGTTCACCTTGTACGCGGTCAGACATCTCCTTGATGAATTCACCCTTTAGGGTGAAATCAATCGAGAAGTACGATTTTGTCACCTTGCATCTCGATTCGCACAAGACTGTTGAGTGGCCAATCACCCTCTGCTCGAATCTTGTTCATCCCTTCGCCCTTCTCAAAGACAATCCAACAATCCTGGACCACAGCTTTCGATAGGTCCAAGGCCCTCAATATAGGGAGGAGTGTGCCACCTGTGCTTACGACATCATCGACAACCAGTACTCGTGCCCCTGCGTCGATATCATTGAGGTAAATTTCCCCCTTTGAGTATCCTGTCGATTGATCGATGGCAACTTCACCAGGGAGTCCATACTGTCTCTTCCTACCGATGACGAGGGGTTTTCCACTTGAAAGGCACAGGGCTGCTGCCAAAGGAATCCCCATTGCTTCAATGCCTAGAATGATGTCAATAGAATCCCAATCAACGTTCTCCGAGATTAAATCGTGGGCAGCAGTAAGCAGTTCTGCAGTTTGCCTAGGCACTCCATCTGAGAGTGGGTGGACGAAGTAGGGGTATCCTTCCTTCCAGACAACTGGGGCTTTGACGACACTTTCCTTGAGCAGTTCGACACGCATGTCGATGGTTGTCTTCTGCTCGCCCATGGGCAGCGAGACAGCGTCACAGTTTTGAAGAATTTGATTAAAAAAAAATCCCCCAAGGGCACCGAAGCGCCCTTGAGGGACATGTGTGTTATCTTGTGATGTGCGTTTCGAGTGGTTTTACTTACTCTTCTTCGCCAATCAGGCCGTCAACAGTGTTGCCTACCAAGGCACCAACACCGACAACTGCGCTCATGAGAACCCAGTCAGCTAGAACGGTTACAGTTGTGGAACCGCCATCTAGTAGGGAACTTGCCATTGCATCAGCTGCACCAATGCCGCCCATTGCGCCACCGAGTGCAAGAATTGCGAATGCACTGACCCATGCAGTGTCACAGCGAGTGTGAATCTGCCAGAAGACAGCACCTGCTGCAACCATAGCCAAGAGACCCCAAATGTCGTCACCAACACCTGCGATCCACATGTCTTCGCTGTATGCCCAATCTGGACCAACTTCGCCCATTTCAGTCATCAGGACGATGGCTAGTAGTGCACCGACCACTTGCCAAACCAAACGTAGACCGTTTGCCATCCAGTTCCCTTCTGCATCTCCCAAATCACCAGTCATGATGTGACACCATGTGACAACAGGTAGTAGGTGTGCGCCCGTAAACGCCATCCACGTCACTGCTAGAGCAATTGCCCATGCTACTCCGCCATCAGCAGCCAATGCTGCGACACCGAAAACAAGCATGAACGCACCGCCCATCTCAGCTTTCATTGCTTTCATATCTATATCCATTTCTTTCACCTTTTTCTATCGCTACCTGAGCGATTAACCCCGTTCGTGCTCAATGACCTTATGAAAGGTTCTACTGCCAATCTGCTGAAAACGGCCGTTTGAGCGGTTTTCCGAAAAAGCCGATGTATGTACTGACATTAGGTGTAATTCACTACACCGAGTCGAAAATGAACTATTGAGGGATAGAGCCCGGGCCCCGAAGGACCCGGGCAATTCCCATTGTGTTATCTTGCTCAGAGGATCATGTTGACGAGCCACTCGAATGTGGTCTCGCCACCAGGGCCTAGGTAGAACATGACCATGAGGACACAGAGTGTTCCCATGACCTTGTTGATTTGGTCCATCTTGCCCATACCTACCTTGATGGCCACGTAGGCGATGATACCCCAGGCGATTCCATCTGCGATGGAATAAGTGAATGGCATCATGACCATGGTGATGAAGGCAGGGATTGCCATTTCCTTGTCTGCCCAATCAATGTCGGCAGCACCGCGCATCATCATTGCACCTACAACCACAAGTGCTGGTGCAACTGCGAATGCAGGGATTGCTTGCAGAAGTCCCGATAGGAACATGCCCATGAGCATGAGCACACCGACAACCACGGCGGTCAATCCGGTCTTGCCACCTTCTTCTATACCCGCTGCGGATTCAATGTAGGTCGTTGTCGTACTTGTGCCGCAAAGTGCACCGACGATGGTAGCTCCTGCATCTGCCATGAAGGCTTCATCTGCATTCTCGATATTGTCGTCAGCATCAACTTTCCCTGCCATCTTTCCAACACCGTAAAGCGTGCCTGCGGTGTCAAAGATATCGACGAACAAGAAAGTAATCATCACCAAGAGGAATGCAGACAAGTTGTCCCCAATGTCGCTAAAGGCCCCTAATGCTGAACCAACAGCTCCCGTTGAAACACCATCTGTTGAGAAGATTGCATCAAGAGCTGGTGCAACGACTTCGGCATTCCCGTTGTATGGATCTGTAACAGCCATCCCCATCGCGTTCATAATCCAAGCGATTGCGGTGACGCCCATGACGCCGTAGATGATTGCACCCTTCATTCCACGCGCCATCATGATAGCAATTGCCAATAGACCGACCATGGCCCAAAGTTCACCAGATGTGTGTGTCCATGTTTCATGCTGTCCGATGTTCACCAGAGTGGCAAAGTCATCCTGAATCCAACCCATTTCACGCAAACCAATAATGGCGAGGAACATACCTATTCCTGCCATGGTTGCAATCTTGAGATCCTTCGGGATTGCATTAATCATTTGTGATCTCCATCCGACCTGTGGTAGTGAAATAATCATGAACAGTACACCTTCGACTAGAACTGCAGCGAGTGCGAGTTCCCAAGCAACGCCTTGCGTCAAAACCACGCTGAACACAAAGTATGCATTCAAACCCATTCCTGGGGCCAATGCGTAGGGCTGATTGGCCCATAGCCCCATGATTGTACAACCTACAAAGGCTGCCATCGCTGTCGCGAACAGTGCATCATTGAACGGAATTCCTGCAATGCTCAACATCCCTGGATTTACTACCAAGATGTATGCCATTGTCAAAAACGTCGTGACACCTGCTCTCATTTCTCCTTCTAACGAACTACCGGCTTCTGTATAGCCAAAGTAGTCATCTAACTGTTGATTTTCCATTTTGAAGTCTCTCCTTCAGCGCGACCTAGCCTCAACTCGGAGGATAAACGTTGCCGGCGCCCTGAAGCATAACCGCAACTAAGAAAAGGTGCCTCAAAAACTCAGACGAGTCCCTTGAGGTGTTCTCGACCCTTGACAACCTCAGTTGAGCAAGGACTTGGAATCTTCATGCTAGCCTTTCGTAGAGCGTCCTTTGCGGTGAGGAAATTCTTGGGGTTGGTCGAAATTGAGATTACAGTAGTTCCACGCTTGCAACGAGCCGCTGTACCCACGTTCTTGCCGAACGCGCAGCGCATACCTTGCGATACACGATCTGCACCAGCACCTGTTGCCTGCTTGTTTTCTCTCAAAATGTGATGTGGGTATACGTGCACGCGAAGTGCATAGCCTTCTTCCCCAGCCGCACCTCGAATGGTTGCATTGGAAACTTGGCGAGCTGCCTCAAGAGCCGAGTGGCGAACTTGGCAACTCTCATCGACAGTGAGTTTGATTATTACAGGAAATTCATCGGCTTCAGCAGCCTTGCGGTTGCCCATGTGGAAGCGCATAATCCGATTATTGGGAACACCGCCAGTATACTTGCGACGCGTGTACGCCTGACCCTTGAGTCGGCGGTACATTTTCGCGGGCTTACGTGCCATAATGACTTCCTCGGTCGACGGCCACCGACAGCCCGTATATGAATCCATCCGGCCACCTACGGTGGCTATACACACTGGTTAGCGGACATGTTCTTCAACTTCATTGGTCACAGCCCCTCCGTGGACAACATCATCGAGCGACTGTTTGCCTTCGTCGATTCCCCCCGAGAACGACCTTGGGTGGCCATGGGGGCACTCGGCATTTTCATCCTCTTTGGGGCGGTTTGGGTGAATCAAGCTCAAGTTTTGCCTGGCGTTTCTGTTTCAGATACAGGTCTTTCCGGCTCCGTTGTCGACATTATGTGGGATACAGATGGAGAACAAGCCTTGGCTTTGGTCGACAATGGTGACGATTTAGAGATGATGATTCGTAACAGTCAAGGCACTTGGTCAGTGTTGGATTGTAGTTGCAACGTCACGGCGATTGGTGGTACTGAGAGCCAATGGGTGGCCGGGGGTGAAGATGGCTGGATCGGAATCATGAATGCAGGTTCGAGCAGTATTGCGCCCCGCTCATTCAATTGGCCAGACACCTCCCCGGAGATTGTTTCACTGGATGGTGACCTCAATGATGGTTGGTTGATTGTTGAGGACGGTTCAGAACGCTTGGTTCATACTTGGTCTGGATTGAATGTCAGTGAAGGTGCATCATATCCGATTTCAACAATCGTCATGGACGAAGTAGAGGTTGTTTCTGGTGGCGCCCTAATCATTGGTCACGACATGGCGGGCAGTAATCCTGCGCAAGGCCAGGCATCATCTGAAGTTCTCATCGATGCGGCTGGTGGTTCAGGGTCATCGCCGCAACTTGTCTTGTTGCATCGTGGAGCCGGTTCCCCATTCCATACAATCGTTCCAATGGATGATTCTTCATTCATCGCGATTGTAGGAGGTGGTGATGCGATATATGGCGTCAGTGCAGACCGCAATGTCCACCGAATTGCCGGCTCTATAGGCGTCAGCACAATCGCAATTGATGGCGAAGGAATGCTTTGGTTCAAAGGTGACAACGGCCTATCTACGTTGGAAATCGGCGACGCTCAACCAACGAATGTCATATGTCCAGATGGGACCCCAACGGATTTGACGACCGCTTCAAGTTCCGGCGATAATATCGTCATGTTCAGTGAAGACGGTTCCTCTCGGGTGACCATTGATCCAAGTGCACAACATTCCCTGCTCAGAAGCCTCTCACTTTTGGGCGATTTGATTCTGGTTCTCAC
>JASMFB010000059.1 GCA_030751995.1 Candidatus Thalassarchaeaceae archaeon | reverse complement strand
TCTACCCTTCGAGATGGACAATTTAAGGGAATTGACGGAGATTTAGGCTATTTCCCACATGAGTTCGCAGTTTACGACCGCGAAGGCCAGAAATGTACATCTCCAGGGTGCACGAATTTGGTCCGCAGAATTGTCCAATCGGGCCGCTCAACCTTCTATTGCGGGAATTGTCAGGGATAAACGTATCACTGGAAGCCATTTTGGCGACAATCATCCTTTATCCGAACAGGTCTCCGCGCGAGAAAAAGTGCGTATAAACCATCATTTCCGTATTTTTTCGATACCCCGTCTTTATATATTCACTCAAGAGGCCACAATCGCTCGATAAAATCGGGTAGGATGGAAATAGAAATGACAAATGAAAAAGGAATGATGGGTGAAATCATCGGCAGTTTGGCGGTTACGCTACTGGTTTTCGGAGATTGGGCAGGCACCAGTGAACACGGGTCTGCAGCAGCTGCAGGAGTCGCAGGTGTAACTCTGGCAATCATGTGGATGACCTTCAAGGGATCCGAGATTTTGCCAATAATCACGATTGGCCGCATGGCTGCAGGTGAAACCGACTGGGAAACAGGTGCAACGAACTTTGCAATGCAGGTTCTTGGCGCCCTCATCGGTGCTGGTGTACTGTTTTGGGGCATGGATGTCTCGGGACTAGCCACTGGTGGAGCAACAGACATGGGAGTGCCCGAAGTCGTCACCGCTCTAGTCGGTGGCTTCTTGTTGATGACAGTCTGGTCGCGTCTAGGAGCATGGGAATCTGCCGCTTTCGCAGCGGTTCTCATCACTGCTGGAATCGAATTGTCGACTGCTAGCAGCATCGGAAGCATCATCGTAACATCTGCATGGTCAGATGCAAACATGGTTACAGTCTTTGGAACCATGATTGTCGGTGGTATTGGTTCAGCCGCAGCATTGATGCTCGGTGACCAACTCTTCGAAGAAGAGTGAGTCGAACCTCGGCAAACCCTCACGATAACTTACAAGTTCGTCAGAGGCGCTTCGGTGCCTCTGGCGGACTTTTTTCTTTCTAGACTCTCTGCTCAGCGTTAAGGACCGTAGGTCTAACCCGGCCCTGTGGAATTCCCTGTCTACTTCTGGGGCGTACCTGCCCATCTCGTGTTTGAGATTCTAGGATACGCTGCAGGATTCATCTTTCTCATGCGGGAGCGGCGAATCCATGGAGACACAGTCGATAGCGAGAATAGGGCCTGGTTGATTTTGGCTGCATTGGTTGGTGCCCTCGTCGGTGCTCGCACATTGGCTCTCCTCGAACATTCTAATCAGATTGGTTCAGATGTACCGATTCTGTTTCTCGGCGGGAAAACCATTGTTGGTGGATTGTTGGGTGGCACCATTGGCATAGAGATCGCAAAGAAGATTCTCAAAATCTCGGTTCGTACTGGGGACGTATATGTGACGCCCCTCATCATCTCGATGGCCATCGGGCGCATCGGTTGCTTCTTGACGGGCCTACCCGATGCGACCTACGGCTTTCACACCGATTTGCCATGGGGTGTTGATTTTGGAGACGGGGCACGTCATCCGACTCAGTTGTACGACATTCTCGCCCTCGGAGCGATTTGGACTTTCTTGCAGAAATGGGAAACACCTGAAATCGGTCAACGATTTCATATGTTCATGTCACTATATCTCATCTGGAGAATCATCATTGATTCATTCAAGGATACTACGCCCGTGGAATTGTTTGGACTCACTCCAATTCAATGGGCATGTGTGCTCGGATTGCTGTGGTTCTTCACCTACGGCAAGCCGGGTGAACGTTCAATAGACGAAGTCAACCACCAGCAGACATGAGCGGCAAGGTCAGGGATTACCTGTACTATGATTCGGCCACCAGCGTCTGCTCTGATTGCTTACGTCGTACCGAAGGGAAGATCATTATTCAGGAGAATAATGTCTACATGGACAAGCTCTGTTACTCATGTGCCAAGCGCGAAAAGGTTCTACTTTCGGATGATGCGGATTACTATCGTCGCTGCCGCGAGGTCTATGTCAAACCCAGTGAAATGCCTGAACGTTGGAATACTCCGATGAAGTATGGTTGTCCCTATGATTGTGGCCTCTGCCCTTCCCACGAGCAACACTCCTGCCTCACGTTGATTGAAGTGACCGACCATTGCAATCTCAAGTGCCCCATCTGTTATGCAGGTAGTGGGCCTGAACGGAAGGAGGACTACCGTACACTGGAGCACATCATCGAGATGCTCGATGCTGTCGTCGAGAACGAGTTAGAACCAGACGTCATCCAAATCTCAGGCGGTGAGCCCACACTCCATCCAAATTTCTTTGATATTCTCGATGCGGTTCGTGAACGCCCCGTTCGACATTTGATGGTCAACACCAATGGCATACGCATCGCCAATGAGCCTGATTTCGCCGCTAGACTGGGGGAATACAAACCAGGCTTCGAACTCTACCTGCAGTTCGACAGTTTAGAGCGTGAACCGCTGATGCGCCTTCGAGGTGCAGATCTTCGAGATGTTCGCCAGAGGGCACTTGAGAATCTAGAGGCGCACAATGTCTCAACAACCCTTGTTGTCACGCTACAGAAGGGCCTCAATGACCACGAGATTGGCTCCATCATCGAGCATGCCCAGTCTTGGAATTGTGTGCGCGGTGTAACTTTCCAACCCATTCAGCAGGCGGGACGACACGATGATTACGATATGGCCAAAGATCGGTTGACGCTTTCTGAAGTCCGTCGAATGATTGGTGAACAATCTGACACCTTTGAGGTCGAGGACATGCTTCCTGTCCCCTGTCACCCAGATTCCATATCGATGGCTTACGCCCTTCGAATGGGTCAAACCACCGTCCCTCTCACGCGACACATCGATGATGAGACGCTGTTAGCAGGTCCACGTTCAACCATCCAGTTTGAACAGGATCAGGTATTGAAAGCCAAGATTCTGGATTTGCTTTCCACTGCACACAGCCCCGATTCCGCTGGACATTCTCTTGCACAGTTGCTGTGTTGTCTTCCTGAACTAGAGATGCCGGCTGAATTCTCATACGACAATGTATTTCGAATCATCATTATGGATTTCATCGATGCCCATTCCTTCGATCTCCGTAGCGTCAAGAAGACTTGCGTTCACATCGTCAGTCCCGACCTGCGCCTCATCCCGTTCGACACATACAACATGTTTTACCGAGGAGATTTGGAGGAGACTGTCCTTGAACCAATTCGCAAGGAATTGGCACTGGCAGGCATGGCACTTTTAACGCCCGATGAGAAGCGCAATTTACTGGGCAGTCTGCCGATGGCACAGGGAGAGGTAGCCGATGAGTGATGAATACGAACCCGATTCCCCGATTATTTCTGCGGACACTCCTAGTTTGACCGGTTCAACAGCGACACTCACAGGCGTAGAGGCCTTGTCGGGCGCACCGGACGCTTCTGCGGAATACAAGTACGTCACAGGCCCCGATGGTCAAATGTATGCAGTAAAGCAAGAGCCCTTTGTCTGGAAGAAATTCTTCATTGGCCTAGGGGTGCCACTGTTCCTGATGATTCTCCCTTTGATTCTAATGATGATTGCAGAATCAATGGATCCGTGGGAAGATGAGGCTTGGGAGTTTACGAATATCGATCTGGAAAGGGGAGATGGAACGTCCTACACAGCGAATTTCAGTATGTCTGAAGATCGACTTCTTGAGAGTTGCTGGGTGAAGGAATCTGATCCTGGGCCAAATGAATGGTATGAATGCGAATCGGATGATTCTATGCTGACCCTCTATAGGGGCACAGATCATGTGATCGATTTGGTTCTCGTGAACGACACAGCATACTCTGCAAACCTCACTCTCGACGAGAACGACACGGTCGACTGGTGTGAGCTACCATATTGGCTATCCGAGGATGCCTGGTATGAATGTCGAACCCAATCAGATGGCGGATTCATCATCATCAAGGAGACTTGGAACAATGGTCACGACAATAGAGAACAAGTGGGCCATTGGAATGCCTCCGAGGGTGTTCTGCACTTCGATGATGGTGAAGACCACGACTCAGAATTTGAAATGGAATACAGCATTCTCGAAACGGTCGGAGGTTGGACTCAGCAATCCGGCATCATCCATTATGATGATGGGGGTGATTATGGAACTACCTTCGACCTCCGTGTGGAAACCTATGACCGAGAAGCAATGGATGAGGTGAGCGATAATTACGCAACGATTGAAGCATTATCGGTTATCTCATCGTTGATGTGCATGGCCGCACCTCTGGCCGCCATCGGGATGATCATCTACGGATTTGCTGCGAGCGGTGGAAAAGCGATGGGAATTGGCGCAACGGTGGCGCTTGTCTCGTATCCAGTCATCGGATTCTTCGGTTGCATAGCCGTACTATCGGGTGGTTTCTAACCCCTCGAATTATGTGCATTGAATGTGAATCTCTCCGCATGATTCATAGACGCACTTCGACGGGTCAAGTCTGAATCTAAAGATTCAGAGTGATCATATGTGCAAAGAAACGCAAGCCAAGTTGTATGCTGAAGGAATAGCCACGTTCGCCTTGACGTTCATTGGCGCGGGCTCAATATGGGTCACTGGAGGGGATCTTCTGGCCGTGGCCGCCGCTCATGGTATCATCCTCGCAGTGATGGTCACAGCGACCATGAACATCTCCGGTGGGCACGTCAATCCGGCCATCACGGTCGGCATGATGGCCAGCAATCGAATCACGCCCAAACTCGGCATGCAGTACATCGCTGCACAGTTGGCTGGCGCGACTCTCGCTGGAGGTATTCTCTATTCCATTGGCGCTGGAGGCGTCGGTATTCCTGCGCCTGGAGATTCGATTATTGAGGTCAGCACTCAACAGGCCATTCTGATTGAGGCTGTTCTAACCTTCCTACTGATGAGTGCCATCATGGGCACAGCGGTTGACGACAGGGCCCCTGCAGGTATTGCCGGCTTCGGCATCGGCCTCACTGTAATGGCAGACATCCTGATGGGTGGCCCTTTGACGGGCGCAGCGATGAATCCAGCTCGCTGGGCTGGCGTCTGGGTCTTTGGTGACATGGAGAACAATATCGATCTCATCATCTACACTGTCGGTCCAATTATGGGTGCAATGCTCGGCGTCCTTCTGTGGGACAAGATGACACCTGGCGAAGACGCCGAGTGAACTCACATATTGCGGCGGTATTGGCCGCCGACTTCGAATAGAGCCTCAGTAATCTGTCCCAGACTTGCTACTTTCACAGTCTCCATCAATTCAGCGAACACGTTGCCACCTGTTCCTGCAACCTCTTGCAGGCGTGCGAGTGCATCAGGAGCCTCCTTGGCATGGGCCTTGTGGAACTGGGCGAGCCGAGAAAGGCAGCCTTGCTTCTCTTCGGGCGTGGCTCGAGCCAGTTCCATGTCGAAATCATCGGCGTTGGATTCATCGAAAACAACAGCGTTCGGATTCTCGAAGTAGTTGACACCAGTGATTGGCAACTCACCTGAATGCTTCTGTTCTTCGTAGTAGAGCGACTCGTCCTGAATCTTACCTCGTTGGTACATCGTCTCCATCGCACCCAGCACCCCACCGCGCTCAGCAATACGCTCAAACTCGGTGAGCACAGCCTCCTCGACCAAATCCGTTAGTTCGTCAACGATGAACGATCCCTGAAGAGGATTCTCTGTTTTGGTCCACCCACTCTCCTTGTTGACAATCAGTTGGACGGCTAGCGCTCGGCGAACACTATCCTCAGTAGGGGTCGTGATGGCTTCATCGTACGCGTTGGTGTGCAAACTGTTGGCTTGGTCTTGAACGGCCAGAAGTGCCTGTAGTGTGGTGCGAATATCGTTGAAGTCAATCTCCTGAGCGTGCAGAGATCTACCAGACGTCTGGATATGGTACTTCAGTTTCTGAGAGCGCTCGTTGCCGCTGTACATGTCGCGCATGGCTACCGCCCAGATGCGGCGTGCCACACGCCCAATCACGGTGTATTCGGGATCTAGACCATTGGAGAAGAAGAAGGATAGGTTCGGCGCGAACTCATCAATTTCCATACCGCGGCTGCGGTAGTATTCGACGTAGGTGAAGCCGTTGGCCAAGGTGAACGCCAGTTGGCTGATTGGATTGGCCCCCGCCTCTGCTATATGATATCCTGAAATGCTCACAGAGTAGTGGTTTCGTACACCTTGGTCGATGTAGAACTGCTGTACGTCACCCATCAGTTTGAGGCTGAACTCGGTCGAGAAGATGCAGGTGTTCTGGGCCTGATCTTCCTTGAGAATGTCTGCTTGTACAGTGCCACGCACTGTTTGGAGGGTGTTTTCGGTAATTTCCACAAGTTCTTCTTCTGTTGGCTCGCGACCATTCTCATCGCTGAACTTAGACACCTGCTGTCGGATTGCTGCATTGAAGAACATGGCCAGTACGATTGCGGCAGGCCCGTTGATGGTCATCGACACGCTGGTGTTTGAACCGCACAAATCGAAGCCGTCGAACAGCGTGCTCATCTCATCCACAGTGTAAATGCTGACGCCCGATTCTCCAACCTTGCCATAGATGTCGGGCCGTGTGTGTGGATCTCTTCCATACAACGTGACGCTGTCGAAGGCCGTGGACAGTCGAGCATAGTCCTCACCCTCCGAGAGGTAGTGGAACCGCTTGTTGGTTCGAGACGCAGGTCCTTCACCCGCAAACATCCTCGTGGGCAACTCATCGGCTCGCTTGAACGGGAAGACACCTGCAGTGTAGGGGAATGAACCCGGTACGTTCTCACGACGCAGCCACCCAAGGAGATCCCCTGCATCCGCAAAGTTGGGTAGGGCGACGCGAGGAATGCTTGAATGGGACAATGATTCAGTCGTGGTATCAACTGAGAAGTCCTTTCCTCTGACCTGATAGGTGTAGGTCCCACTGCGGTACTGCTCAGCCATCTCCTCGAATTCTGAAATCATCTTCCATGCGATTGGATGAATGGTGTTGCGCACCTCTTCTGCTTGAATTCTAACATCGGCAACAGCGGTAGCAGCCCCGGTAGAAAGAGTGGTTCCTGTACCATCTGCTAGACCAGCCATATGTCGGGCTGTGGCTTCCAACTGCTGGACTAGTCGAACCTTCTGGGACATCTCCCCCGTGCGCGAATGGTAATCACGCACCGTTCTGGAGATATCTGCGAGGTAATGGATTCTCTCCGGGGGAATGATGTGCTGGGGTTCGGGCATACCGCTCTCTGGTAACTGTGGTTCTTGCGCCGCGAGAATCATGCCGTGACGTTCGGAGAGGATTGCCGCGAGTCTCTCCCAGAGCAGATCCACGCCGGGATCGGCAAATTGGTTGGCGATTGTGGGGACTACTGGTAGCGCCCCGTCCTCGACCTCGAAGAGGTTTCGATTGCGCTTGACCTGCTTTCGAATGGCTCGCAATGCATCTTCAGCGCCTCGCTTCTCGAATTTGTTGAGGACGACCAAATCAGCCACATCCAGCATCTCAATCTTCTCCAGTTGGGTGTGTGCTCCGAACTCGCTGGTCATGACATACAGGCTGATGTCGCTGACATCTGTGATTGCATCACTGCCCTGCCCGATTCCACTGGTCTCCACGAAGATGAGGTCGTATCCGACCGCCTGACAGACCTCGATGGCCTCTCGGGTCTTCTCGGACAGTTCCTTGCCGCTGGAGCGACTGGCCAGACTGCGCATGTAGAGTCGATCAGTGACGAGCGTGTTCATGCGAATGCGGTCACCAAGTAGGGCACCACCCGTTCGCTTTCGGGTTGGATCAGTGCATAGAATCGCGACATTGAGTTGCGGGTTCTGCGTGGTGATACGACGCATGAGTTCATCGAGCAGACTCGATTTCCCAGCCCCTCCTGTGCCAGTGAATCCGATGACAGGAACACGTGTCTCCATCGGTCGACTGCGGCATACTTTGAGAGATTGAGCAAAGGTCACCGAGTCCGCATTCTCTGCGATTGATATGAGTCGAGCCACCTTCTCTCTTTGTTCAGGTGTCACTGGACCATCTAGGCCGATGTCCTCTGCGAGCAGGTCGCATTGTCTGGTTTGTTGGACCAAGTCATCAATCATGCCGAGAAGCCCCATTTGTCGACCGTCATCCGGCGAGTAGATTCGGGTTATTCCGGCAGCATGCAGATCACGAATCTCAGGTGGTGTGATGGTGCCCCCACCACCACCGAAGATTTGGATATCCGCCCTCCCTGCAGCATTGAGCAACTCTCGAATGTAGGTGAAATATTCCATGTGGCCGCCTTGATAGGATGTGAGGGCAATCGCATGCGCATCCTCTTCGATGGCCGCCTTCACCACATCGAGTGCACTTCGATCATGGCCAAGATGAATCACTTCACAACCTGCAGCCTGAATCAAACGCCGCATGACATTGATGGCCGCATCATGGCCATCGAATAGTGAGGCTGCTGTGACTACACGCAGCGGAACGCCCGATGCATCAAAGGCGCTGACAGCATCATCAGCAGCCGGTGCGGAGGCCCCACTCGCCATGCAAATGGGAGGTCTAGGCAGCGCTTGAGTCCATCGGCGGTGGCCGTAGGCCACCGTGCGCACACGCGAGAGGTTCGAATTCAAGCATACATATCTTCGATTTGAGAAGCCCAATTCTCACGAATTTGAATTCGTCGAATCTTCAAGGTAGGGGTCAACTCTCCATCATCAACAGTGAAGTCCCTTGGTAGAATTGTGAACTTCTTTATTTGCTCAGGTGGAGCAAATTGCTTGTTGAGTTCCATCACCTGAGCTTCAATTTCAGCATGAATCTCTGCACTGTCTGTGTATTCTGAAAGTTGGTGACCTTTTTCGTTTAAGAGTGCAATTTGCTTGGCTGGATCCTTGGGTAAGTGTGCTCCATCCATGCCGAATTTGTCGCGCAAAATCGCCGACACATCTAGAGTCAGTAGCGCACTACAGAATTTCCGTGCGTCGCCGACCAAGAAGCACTGTGAGACGAGCGGAATCGCCT
>JASMFB010000058.1 GCA_030751995.1 Candidatus Thalassarchaeaceae archaeon | reverse complement strand
GCTGGAATTCTGTATTTCGGATTCTCCGGACGACTCCTGCGTGGTCCCGAACGCCGAGGGCACGGCCAAGCCCGACTTTGGTGGGGGAAGCACTGGTATGGCATCACCGTCGCTTGTGCACTACTCACCGCTCTGGCTGTCCGCGTAATGTGGAACGTCATCCCTGCAATGAACGCCGCAGGGACCGGTGAATGGGACATGACTGGGGGCTCTGACCCTTGGTACATGAAGCGCGCCATCGACTACATCCTTGCACAGAATAGCCACTTCGTCATCGATATGGATCGTGCATATCCGGTTGGCTCAATCAATCCCCGACCGCCCTTGTTCAGTTGGACATTGGCGCTTGGTGGCTCTGCATTGGACCCCTTCTTGGAAGGCGATGTCTACGATGCAGCATGGTGGTCCATCGCTGGTATGCCTGCTGTTTACGGTGCATTGACTGTACTCCCAATTGCAGCGACATGCAAGCGATTCTTTGGTACTGGTGCCGGTGCAATCGGCGCATGGCTCATGGCACTCATGCCTGGTCACGTCAGCCACAGCACATTCGCTCTGGCAGACCACGATGCGTTTGTGATTCTGTTCATGTCACTCGGATTTTATTTCTGGCTATGTGCCGTCGATTCGATTGGTAGTGACAGGTTGCTCGAGGATTCAGATTGGAATCCATTGCATATGGTCAAGGGTATTCGGGCTGCATTCAAACAACACCCTGCGGCAATGGCACAAGCCATTCTTGCTGGTGTTTCATTTGCAACGGTCGCTCTCGGATGGAAAGGATTCGTTTACGGTCTTGCTATCATCTACGCCGCATTCTTCATGCAGACGGCTCTCAATTTGATTCGTCGTAGAGACAGCATGCCACTGACAGCAGCGATCACAGTGATGATGCTGACTACCTTCCTGTTGCCATTGCCATTCTACGGCAACATGCAACTGAACCTGATTTGGGACGCGAGCGGTTTCCAACCGTTGTTCTACATCGTTGGATTCACAATTATCAATGGATGGATTGTCACTGCATTCCGTGACAAGCCATGGCTGATGGTCATCATCATGGGTTCAGGAATTACAACGGCTCTTTTGGGCTCGTTGTACATTCTGCAACTGTTGGACATCTCGAATGGGTGGGACGTTCTCACTACTGGTGGGTTCTATTTCACTAAGAACAAGGTGTTCGGCACGATTGCTGAGGCACAGGCCCCAAGTCGAGGACAACTGTTCGCTAACTTCGGTCCACTAGTATTCATGCTTGCACTAGGCATGGGTGTCATCGCATTATGGCGAGGATTCCGCACCCGTGGGCAAACTCATCTTGTTCTCTCAGTATGGATTCTATTGGCCTCATACATGGCATGGTCCGCAGGACGATTCATGTTCAACGCAACACCTGTGATGGCCATCATGGGTTCGGCCGCAATCGTCGGCCTTTGGCGCTTTAGCGGTGTCAAGGATTTCTCCAAATCATGGCGACGTATGGGAGTTACAGGATCTCAAGCGCGTTTCAGTTCCACGATTCGTGCGGGCCGAAAACATCCCGGAGTCCCGGCAATCGGACTAGTTCTGCTTCTTTTGTTCAGCCAACACGCTGTGTACGGAATCGATTCTGGCATTCCTCGGGGCGAAGTCGCTGAAAAGCAGGTCGATGATGTCATCCACGATTTGATGCCTGATGCTATGCGAGCCGAACTCTTTGGCTGGTCCATGCTCGACTCATCTCCTTACTCTAATTTTGGAGTAGATCAAGAAGAGGATGAGAGGGCCACTTGTCAGGGTGAATGTTGGTACATGGGTACATTTGGACCCGGTTTCAATGGTCGTGCGTGGAATCAAGCCTATGATTGGCTCGAACACCAAGATTCTGACGTATCGTTCTCAGAACGACCCGCCTTCGTATCCTGGTGGGATTATGGATTCCAAGCATTAGCTCAGGGCCAACACCCAACCGTAGCGGACAACTTCCAGTCTGGAATTCCAGCTGCTGGTAACATGCTGCTCGCTGGCGGCGAATCCGACACCCTTGCTCTGTTCATTATCACTCTCGGCGAGGGCGATATGCGTCAAGAGTACAAC
Organism: Candidatus Thalassarchaeaceae archaeon; assembly: GCA_030751995.1. GTDB lineage: Archaea > Thermoplasmatota > Poseidoniia > Poseidoniales > Thalassarchaeaceae > MGIIb-P. The sequence continues at coordinate 7,054 of JASMFB010000058.1, read as the reverse complement.
GATGACCAAGGCGTCCAAGATGATAATCAATTCACACGTGCATTCGCTCAGGCAATGCAGAGCCACTTCAACTCTGCAACACAGAGCGATGCCACATGGGATGAATGGGTAGCAATCAACTCGATGTCAGACAGTCAGGGTGTGCGCGATCGTTCATTCACAGTCATTGGTTCAGCAGACGATGTTATCGTAGCTCAGGGATATGTGATGAATGATGACGGCACCCGTTCAACTTCTGAACTCTTCCGTCTTTATGAAGACCGTGAATTGATAGGAGAATACCCCGATATCGGCACAGCCATGCACGAATTCAACCAGAACGGCAAGGTTGACTGGCTTGAGACCTGTCCAAGTGGTGGCGAATCCATCATCGATGACAACGGTCGTTCTCCTGGCGATGAGAACTACGATGCTTCAAACTCATTCTCTTGTGAAGCGACTCACTACATCATCGGCGATTACTGGTACACCAGTGACCTTTACGATGATTTCAACGACGTATCGACGTCTCTGCACCGTCAGAATGCTCGCTATGCAATCGCACGTGATCTACTAACCCACGTCTTTAGTTTGGATGAGTTGGTCGACCTGTATCACGATTTGACTTCAATCGAGTACGAGGTGGCAACCTACGATGGTGGCCCAGGCGAGACCGTGATTCGTAACAACGACATTCGCTACTTCGCTGTTGACAACCGATTGTATCCAATCGGTGGTTACCAATATGCTGAGAGTGGAATGCACTATGGGAACCCTACTGGAATTTTCTATGCACCTACGACACTCAGCGGTCTAGACCCTGAAGACTACATCGAGTCCATCTACATCACTCAGCGCGGAGATCGTCCTGAGCAAGAGATGACTGGAGCTGAGTTTGAGGCCGCCTACTTGGCCGACTTACTCGCGACTCAATCTGGTAGTGGCGGCGACGTCATCCAGTTGGTTGATATCCGTGTAGATCAGCAACCTGAATTCTTTGAAACGATGATTGCTCGTGCATACATTGGCTATGGCAGTCCACAACTGGGTTTGGACAACCTCAACCGAATTGCACAGCCCAAACAGCACTTCAGTGGGTATGGTACTCCCGACACACCACTGACCTACGCTTTCCCATTGCCTGGTGCAATGATGAACCATTTCGTATTGGCTAATTGGTACGATGCAAACGAAGATGACCCACAGACAATCTCTACTGCAAACACAGGCGTCAAGGTCCTCAAGTATTACTCGGGTGCTACGCTTGAAGGCGATGTCGTACTCGGAGAGATTGGTGTTGTACCCAACGCAAAGTTACTCATTGAGCGCGATGCTTTCAGTGGCGAGGATCCAACCGATACTGATGCTCGAACCTATTGGGTTCCAATCGGAACAGCACAAGCTGACGATGAAGGGCATTACAGCATCACTGTACCCAGTGGGCGCATACGCGTCACTGCATTCATGGGAGAATCCAACTTGATTGAAACAAGAGACACGCTGACGACCGCGAGTTCCCAAGATGCACAGGGTTGGGCAGTCGATTTGGTGACCGATGTCAATGAAGACCGCGATATCAATCCAATCACCGGCATTCTTGCAAATGTATCCGGTTCAACTTGGTTGGGAGAAGCCTCAATCAATATCACAGGCGATCAGGGCCACTCAAATGGCGCTGCTGTACTCAACATGGAGATCCGCATTGGTGCATCTGGTGCCACGGGCACAATCGAATGGCAGGGTGACGCTGATTTCGGCGGGGAACCTCTTGCAAACATGGACCTACGCATTTCAAACATCTGGGATGAAACAAGACAAGATGCCTATTTCATCACCACTTCTGATGGTGAAATCGAGGGCGAGCATCAATACGGACCTGGTGCAACCGGTGAAGTGACCTTCACCGGACCAGGTTCGATGATGACAGAATCTGGTGTTGTCACTGCAACTGACTTTACTGGAAACTACACACGCAGTATTCTACAAGATCATTCCTACACAGGAACTGGCAACCTCCTCGGTCGAGGAACATTCGTTGGAACTATCGCCGATTCATCTGGAATCGCATGTGTGAACGGTTCAATGCCCGATGCAGCAACCTATTGTCTTGAAGATGCAAATGTTACTGACACCTTCCTAATCGATGGTGATGTCCAAGGAGTGGATGGTCGATTTACTTCGAATGGAACATCTTTCTTCACGACCCCGATGTATCGAGAAACCATCATTGGTTCGGGTACATTCGTGGTTGATGCGACCGATACGAATCTCTCTACGTATGGAACTATCAACGGTACAGGCACCTTCCACGGAACGGGTTATTTCAGTGGAGACATGGTCAAACCTGGTTCGTTCCACCTTGTAGATGCAATTCCCGGAACTTACCACGTGGCCGTACTCTTTGAGAATGGTGAAGAAGCGGTTCTACCGTCGCCACTAATCGTCCCTCTGTCTCGAGACAGTCCTGAAGCGAAGAACATCGAATTGTTATTGCCTGGAACTTGGATTCAAGGAACAGCCAGTATGATTTCCATGGACGGTGGTCCAAGTGAAATCGTCACGGGTCGTTTGGAACTTGTGGATTTCGAAGAAATGGATGCTAATGTCACAGAACCTTGTGGAGATGTTGCTTGGTCTCCATGTTGGTTTGAGACAGATGAGAATGGTACCTTCGGGGTCGGTCCTGTATTGGAGGGCAACTATGTCGTCATCATGGACCGTGATCAGGACGGATTTGACGAATATCGTTCAGATACAATCACAGTATCACAAGACAATGCAGGAAATGTCACCCCTACAGACATCGAAAATATTCTGCCGATGTACGACATAGAATTCCTCTTGCTGGATCATCAAGACCAACCCGTCGAAGGTCAGAATCTGACGTTCTCCAACCAGTTCACGCCAATTACCATCGACGCGCGTGACAATGGAAATGGTTCGTACAACATCGAATTGCCTCGCGACACATGGGTGGTCGAGAGTATTCTAGATGATGATTACATCCTTTACGAAGAGATCGAACTTGTAGAGAATATCACGGGCATGGTATTGCAGTATGTTGAATCTGCTTGGGTCAATGGTAGTGTGATGTACGATACAAGTGACAAACCATTCGAGGATCCGGAACCCTATCACAATCAGATGGTCAACATCCAATGGGGTGGCAGCATTACTGAAACAACAATGACAGATGAGAATGGAACATTCTCCTTCCAAATCCCCGTGGGTGCAGAGGTGAACTTGACCGTGCATGTGATCGTTGGAAACTTGCTCACTGGTAAGCATTTCACTGTGCCAAGTGGTGGCATTGATTTCTCTGGTGAGGACGATGCCTTGTACCCAGAGAACAGCGTGGGTGCTGCTGGCGATTTATTCCTGTATGAGTTAGGCAATGCATACACACACTCCGTCCCCGGATTCGGGGAATATCCATTCATGTTGGAAACTTTTGACAGTTTGACTGGAGTCACGTGGCAATGGCCAGTTGACACAGCCCAAGGACGATTCACAGCGCGAGTATTGGAAGGTGGAGTGAATGAAACCAGAAACTGGACCCTCAGCATCAACAATGAGGGCTTGAATGTCGAACCATACACATACTCACCATTTGGAGACAATGCAACACTGTATCTCATTGCAGAACCAGCATACGTGAACACAACGATTGCAACATTCATCGATCATTCCATTGATGGCAATATCTCAAATGGAACGGCCACAACTCTAGACTTCCGTTTGATTCCGATTAACTCCTTCGATGATTCCAACAATGTCAACATCAGTGCAGACGACGCTCGTTGGGACAATGGCACGATTGAACTCGAACTTCGTGTTGGACAGTGGGGCTTTGAAACTGATGCAAAGGATGCACGAGATGAGAATGCTACCGATTTCAACACTCTTTTGTCGAACTCGAATGGACTCATCGATATCGCAATTGGTGCTGAGGATTATGAAGCTGAAATGGGACTCCTCCCTGAATGGCACACAGCAATCACATTGAGCAACGAATCTGGTGGCATAATGGCCAATTGGACAGTGTACTTTGAACAAGTCAATGGCACCGACTCATTCACCATCGATACAGATGAAAACGGTACGATAATCGAATACATGCCCGAGGGCGATTGGCTGGTCCACATTCTAGATTTCATTAATGATGATGGAGATAACGCCACTGATGATCCGTTGCAGATCTTCCGAGCAACACTGAATGTGAATTCCAATACACCGGGAACTAGTATCGAATGGCAATCCGTTGAAGCGGCTCAATTCAACCTCACGTTAGTAGAAGCCGGTAGCGGCGAATTACTGAGCGGATTTTCGGTAACGGCAATCAGCGAAGATGGGCTTGGCGAATTCAGCCTTGGCCCAAGTGATGAAACTGGTCTAATTGACAGTTCTCTGATGCCGGGTACATGGACATTGAGTCTGAATCGAACTGACAACAATTTGCGTTGGATTCTTGACAATGTTACTCTAAACTTTGCCTCGGGTTCAGGAAACCCTGACACGAATCTCTCATTGAACAAGTGGGTAGAAATTGCTGGAAATCTGTTCCGCGACATCAATGATGATGATGAATGGAGTTATGCTGAAGGTATTGCAGATGCCAATGTAACTGTGAACAGCACCACCTTTGGTCCCGTTGATTTGACTACGGATATCTTGGGTACGTGGAGAATTTTCGTTCCAGTTAACGACACCTACGATGTATTCGCGAGCAAGACTGGATTCAGCAATGGTTCAGCCACACTTGAGGTAGGTTACACAGCGAATTCTACTGACATCGAATTGACAGCAGGAATTGTCACAGTTGGCGGAGAAATTACACACATCTTACCTTCTGAATGGCACCTCATTGCCGATGACATCAATTTGGTATTGATTCCAGAATCGGGCCTTGCATTTGATTCTCTAATTCCGAACAAGGTGTTGGTGAATGGCACATGGAATGGAACATGGGCGGCTGACATTGAACCAGGCAATTGGATCTTGTACGCCACATATGATGGCGACGAAGGCCTGTTTGCGGCCATGTCTTTCCTTGAGGCAGCGGTTGCCGAAGGTGGCGAGGCCAATGCCACGCTTTCACCAGCCAGCCTTCTACCAGTTACTACCAAGTGGATAGACTACGATGGAGTTGAACATACACTTGGGGACGGCGAACTCATCGATAGCGGAGACAACCTTGTCTTCTCTAACGGAAACGCATACAGTTGGAATGAAACTGTGGATTCCAATGGAGAAATATCTCTGCTTCTACCTGCTGGAGATTACAGTATCAGTGGAACATTTACGACCACAGAGAATGGTCTCGAGATGACCTACAATGGAGGAAAGAGTGCGGAAGTTGTCGGTGGCGGCGTTGAATCACCCGAGCAGCAAGTTCTGTTCAGTGTTCAACTAGATCACTCAATTTCTTTCACGGTTGGTGAGAACCACACATCGATTCAGCAATCAGAAGAGGATGGTGATGAGTTTACAATCATCAATAATGACGCTGAAGATGGCGATGAATTCACAGTTGGTGAGATTAATCTCGAACTCACTTACAATGGCAATGACCACAAGGACTTGTACCTGCTAACCGTTGAAATGAATGGCGGCGATGCTGTATTCTGGACCGTTGAAGTATGGAATGGAACCAATGAGACAACCGGCGAAGACATCTGGGAGATCTCACGTTCCTACGAACTAGGTTTGGATGTTAACACAACAGCAGACCTTCGTCTTCGAATCACAGCACCCAACGAAACCGTTGCTGAATCATATGATGAGGGCCATTCAATGCTGATCAAGATGACACACAGCGATCAGTCAACCAATGAGTATGAACTCAAGTTGTTCGTCCCTCAACAATATGGTGTAGAAATAACTGATGAACTCCCCGAATTCATAGGTATTCAACCGGGCCACGATGAAAACTTTGCATTCTTTTTCTCGAACCCTGGAAACGGAGATGACACCTACTCATTCCAAATCTCAGAATTACCCGAGGCCCTCACTCCGCTATGGAGTGTCACAGGTGCATCAGCAATCGAGGTCGGTCCACGAAATACTCAGGCTTATTCAGTGACCATTCACGCTTCAGAAGTGTGGGTTGGAGAAGCGGAATTCCCAATTACAATCACTGTGCTCAGTGAGGACAACACGACTTCTGCGGTGGTTTCTTTGACCATCAAGACCGCACTACCGAACCTTGAGATTACAGATTGGGATGCTATCGGACTAGCGCAAGGAGGATTCGCAGCATTGGGTCAAACCACTCAGCTCTATGTCAATGTAGAAAATTCTGGGTTGGTCGACGCACGCGACGTCGAAGTAGTGGTAATCAAGCCAGTCGAGGACGCCCCGGATATCATCGTTGGCACCCTAACACAGGATGTACCAATGGGCGAAACGACCACATTCACAATTGATATTGACCCAGTGGATGATATCGGTTCAATATCATACAAATTGCAAATCAATTCAACCGCTGATCAATTGGAAAATGATCCTGATGATGAAATTTTCAAAATCAACTATCAGCCAGAAGTTTCGACAGAAGCCAACAGTTGGCTTGGTGTGATTGTCGCCATCATTATTGCCGGCATCATCGGCCTGTTCTGGAAGTTCAGTGGCAGACGTAGTCAGGCATTCTGATTGTGAAAGATCGAATCGGACGCCTAGCGTCTGTGACAAACCAGCAAGTGCCATGCACCTGTTGGCGAAGGGGCCATGAACCCCCTGTCGCCCCTACGGGGCGAATTCGATGACACCAGACCCTTACCGCCATCTAGAGTATCTCCCGGAACCAGAAGATCCGAGAATGCTCACTGCCATTGATCCAGATGCCCCTGGTTACCCACCTGAGGCCTACGGGGCAACGGCCGAACAGGCTGAGGCATGGAGGAATGCAACCAACGAGAACCATCGTCGCCACCAACCCAAGCCATGGGGTTTCGTCATTGCGTTGTGCCTCATTTCCGCATTATTGGTCACCTACCCCCAAATCACGTCCTTGTTTGCAGGTGCACTCACTCCAAATTCTAGTTGGGCGTATGAGAACACAAACATCTACGCACTC
>JASMFB010000057.1 GCA_030751995.1 Candidatus Thalassarchaeaceae archaeon | reverse complement strand
CCCTAACTTGGCCGTTGACGGAGAAGACAGGAGTTTGGTCCGTAATTTGAATAGATGGTGAGGTTCCAACAGAATATATTGCCTCAAGTTCGATCGGACTCATCTGCCAGGGAGAGCCGATGATTTCGGCTTGGATGATGGACTCAAACACAGGCCATGTCTTCAAGGAACTGAATTATGTAAACAGCAGCAACGGAATCGCTTGGGGAGAGGGAGGAATTGACCATATTTCTGAGAACGCCCTCCTTTCGACATTGAATGGAAACCAATCCTATTCGACCCTGTCTTTCGATGCGACCTCATATGTTCAGGCATATCTTCACGCTGGACATACTGGAGATCTAGATTTCATCCTCACCGGCGAAGGTTTGGCCGGCGAGGAAATGGAAATCGCTACTGGTGATGAACCTCTATCATATCGTCCACATCTCGATATTCGATATTCATGGGGTGATGGGACACCTACATCTGTGGCGACTAACATTACACCCGCGCTCAACAGTGCAGCATGGGATGTGGTCAATTGGGAATTGCAGAGCACAACCACGCCAACCCTGACTTGGGACCCCGTTTTGGGAGCCGAAGCCATCATCGAATTGGCCGAATACGGATTCGGCGACTCCATCCTACTCCGTGCCGATAGTCGCTCCAACAGTGGCTTTGATCTAACCAACGGGGAGTATGAGATTCCATCAGGTTGGAATCTTGATTGGGCCCAGTCCTATCAATGGAGATTGTCAATCGTCGAGGACGATGAACAGAGTCCGTGGTCGAACACGAAACTCTTCATCTCCGAAATCAACTCTACAAGCCTAGGTGGAGGCGAGCACGAACTGCGTTATCGCCATGGCAATGGTACCAGTCAAAGTGCACTCGAACTACCCTACTGTGGCGACCTCACTCTTGAGGGAGGCGCAGCCTCAGGCATGAATCTAGATGGCCAAGACCTCTCACTTTCAGACAATCAAGTCGCACTTGTTGGTTGCGATTTGAGCAGCCACGTTATGCCCGATGGTTTGGCTATCATTTCAGCGACCATGCGTCTTCGTACCTTGCCACAATCCGGCATCAGTTCGTTTGCAATTCCGATGACGATGTACGAGAGCAGTGAACACGATTGGAAGGAAGGTTATGCTACTTGGAACACGACTGATGGCGTAACTCCTTGGAACGCTCCTGGGGCCAGTGGCAATGAGCGCGTGCAAGCGCTTGACACCACAGATATCGATGCTGACAACACTTGGTACGAGTGGAACGTGACCGCAGCAGTTCAAAGTGCAATGCGAACCGATTCACAAGTTGATTTCATCTTAGTTTCTGAGAGTTGGAATGCCGTCTCTTTCTACGACCGAGGTGGCGCTTCGATGCCAGAATTGGTCATCATTTACACCAACGGTTCGAATGCCGCTCCCAATGTACCGATTGACATGTCACCAGCCAATGGTGATTGGATACTCAGTGGAGATTACACCTTCGCTGTGGATCAAACTCCAACACTCGATTGGAATGAAACTGGTACTACTGCAGCCAATGCATGGCAGGTACAAGTGGATGGAGACAACAGTTTCAGTTCCAGTTCCCTCTTGACATTTTCATCGTGGATTGACACGAGTTCCTTCAGTGGCACATCGTTCACATTCGCCAACGACCTCAGTGCCGGTGAGGAATTCTACTGGCGCGCACGAGGTATCTCAGCGAGCGGCCAAATTGGTTTGTGGACTGCAGGCACCAGTTTCGTCATTCCAGATCTTGATGTGACTCAAATTGATTCTTCAACCTATCAAGTGGACATGGGTCATGGCGACATCCTTTCGGATGGAAGTATGCCGCTGTTCACAGACACTTGGATTTCTTGGACATCAAATGCCCTAAATGACACCCATGCGGATGAAGACACACTCTTCATCTCAGGTTGGTCGAGTGTGTTGGTTGAAATCCCAATCGACGGCCCCGGTGCTCTACCTCATCCCTCAGGTGCACGCTTGGTTGGCGCTGCCATCGATTTCCATGTAGCAACAAACAATTCAAGCGCACCCAACATTGCAATCCATGAGACTCTGAAGGATTGGGATGAACAGGCCACTGGTCGAACCTACGATGGCTCCACGAATTGGAGTTCATTGGGCGGTTATGGCCTCATGGATCGTTCTGATTGGATCGATATCGCGTTCGATCCCGCTTCCAGCAGCCGAATGAGCATGGACATCACCGAAATCGTCCAAGCTGCAATTGCACGAGGGGACGACAGCGTCGGTCTGATGTTGAGCGTTGAACAATTCTCTACCGACCAGATTGTTCTGGAGAGTACTGAAACTCAATTCGATGCGAACGAGCCCGAAATTCAACTCAAATGGACCAGTGGAACTGGAACAGTACCTTCACAGGCTGCGACCATTGTATCTCCTGCGAATGGAGATATTATGTGGGATTTCCCTTCAATGTCAGCCAATGACAACCTCACAGCATCATGGAGCCATTCATCAACATCCAATATCACGGATTGGCGCATTTTGGCTTACGAAACGGATGCCGGGCCATGGGGGGGTGTCGACGTCATCGACAGTCGGACCTGTGCAACTTGCACGTTTGATATGTCAAACCTGACCATGTATGATTCAAGTGCAGAGGCTGTGCACGACAGTCGAATTTCGTGGATGGTTCAACCAATTCAGGATGGAATGTACGGTCCACGTTCAGCGATTGAAGACTTCATCGTACCAAATGACATCGGCGATGCGGTCAATAGCACTGATTATTGGGTTAATTTGGCGAATGGAAATGCATATTCTGCGACGAGCACCTATGATGTTGCACAGGGTGCATACATCGATTCCTGCAATCCAAATACGGCTTTCGGGAACACTGCAAACAACTTGAACGTCGGTAGTTCCAATGGTGGCCCTGCATGCACGAATGCAGGACACGAATCTCGTTCAATCCTACGGTTCGATGTATCCAACGTACCGATTATGGACAACAATCCATGGCAGGTTGTCGACGCCAGTGTCGAGATGTATCGAATCGGCGGATCAAGTAGTTCAACCACCCCCATTTCAGTCTCCAATGTACACTGTTCTTGGGTAGAAGGTAGTGTCACTTGGAATTCATGTGCAACCAACAATTCTTGGCAAACTCCAGGTGCAAATGGTGCAAACGATGCAGACATGCCCATCAGTACAACCGATGTCAGCAGCAGTGGTTGGTATTCGTGGAATGTCACGCACCTGATGCAGTACGCCCGCAGCAGTGGTTCAGATGTTCTCAATCTGCTATTCGCTTCTGAAGACCCCAACCTCTACGCGCGACACTCTTTCGTCCAAGAGGATGCTACAGGTGTCTATCAGTCGTTCAGGCCAATACTCAACATCACCTATCGTGCAGGTACGCAATCTGTGACTACAGACCCTTCTTGGGATTCGTCGTTAACGATGAACAGTCCATTCACCACTTGGGATGCTAATGCTTTGAGGCCAACCCCACAAGACCCTCTCGCCGCCCAATGGAACCATCCTGCCGCAAGCAACATTGATGCTTGGCAGATTCAATATGCAACCAACGATAGATTCACAATTGATACAGCGATTTTCGATTCGAGTGATTCAACCACATGGGGGGGCAACATCAGTTTTGATTTGACCAATTTGACGATATACGTCCCTGCGATTACAGCGCAAGGTGATCATTGGAACCATCTGCGGATTCGTGCCGTTCAAGACGGCGTCTACAGCAATTGGTCTGCTCCATTCCAATCACGTGTTCCTGAAGGACAAGGTAGTGATGATGGGGCTGGAAATTACACTGTGACAATGCAACGTGGCGCAGTGTTCGAGGACACCGGACTTCTGCCAACCATGCCTGACTCGTATGTAACATCCAATACGTTTGGTCGAACAACGAATTACGGAACATCGGCAACCATCGCAGTGGGAATGGATCCGTCAGACCCGGCGCACGACGCTGTTGGCCTGATGTCTATTGATTTGGGCGAATACCCTTATCCAACCACAATGTTGCCAACTGCAGTCACATTGTCGATGTATGTCTCTAGTGTAGCGGGAACTGGTGCACACAGCATTGCCATTCACGATTGCAGCGGTTTTACTGAATCCACCGTGACTTGGAACAATTACAATCCAAACACACAGTGTAACTCAACCGTCGCATCATCGATGACTGCGGTTTCTTCCGTTGCTGGTGTATGGTACGAATGGGATGTAACTGGCATCGCTCGCTCTGCATGGGCAAGCAACGGTGTGATGAACATGGCCTTACAGACCAGTTGGGCTGGAACGGTTTACTTCAATTCAGCCGACGGTTCATCCCAACTTGCCCCCAAACTTGAGATTGAATATGTTGACAATCCAAACAATGCCTCATCTCCTGCACAAGTGACACTAGTCTCTCCAGAGCAATTGGAAGTCGTGTACAGTGTTGGCCAATACACCTTGGGCATCGAACCACGACCCACATTGGTTTGGGATACGCTAGCGGATGCGACTGGATACGTCTTGCTCCTATCCAATGCAAGTGGCACACAGACCTACAAGTCGTGGGACTCAAACAGCAATTCTGGATTCACCATCGGCTCCGCGCCTACAGCTTCCCACTGGACGCCAGACTTCGATCTTGCAACAGGTGAAATTTACACATGGTCCGTACAGGCACTCAACAGTTCTGTTCCCGGTCCACGTTCCGTCCCTTGGACATTCGGAATCGGTGATCCAACCACCACATTTGAGGGCAATCACGTTTACAGCATCGAAATCCAAGAGGGTTCCGACGTCAATGCACTAGGTCACGTTCCAATTTGGGACACCTACATGAGTGAAGGTGCTGTTGATACGGCTCACGGTGCAGAGGATACTTTGCACATTGGAACGGGTTGTGATTCATTGGCGACCAACCGTTGTTACGGATTGTATCAAATCGACATGGGGCAAATGGGTCCACTGGGCCAATTACCCGTCAACACACATTCTGCAACATTGTCGGTATATTCTAGTGGAATCAGTGAATTTTCGGCCGCGAATTATCTCGACCTGACTGCTTACGCACTCATCAATCCGAATTATGACGAGGGCGGCGCGACTTGGAATTCGGCTGCAACCGGTCTCAACTGGTCCGCATACGGCCTACAGTCGGGCACGGATTATATCGCAACACCTTTGGACACCGTTCGAATTTACAGCAACTTCGTTGGAGGGTGGCTCCACTTCGATGTTGGCGGTGCCATGACGACCATGAATGGCACGGTTTCGATTGTTATCATGGGTGCAGCGAACGCTGGTCACATGCTCATTGATGTCACGACTAGCGAGGCCGCTGAAGACGAATTCGGCAACTCTGACAGGCCAATGTTACACTTCAACTACACACTCGTGGATTCGATCAGTCTTTCTGGACCGACCACCACGGATGCAGACACCAGTATACAATTCTCCGGTTCATTACTGGATGCGGGTAGTAACACACTTGCTGGCGATGTCATCTGGGCATGCTCGGATGGAACCATTGATACAACTGGATATTTCATTCCCGATCACACTGGAATCATAACTATCTCTGCGTCTTATGGGCAAGTTGTTGAAACAGTCAACCTCACAGTCACGGCAGGCGTACCGACCATTTTGGTCGTCGTCCCATTAGCCATATCGCTGACTGCAGATGAAGTGTTCAACCTGACCATGCTTGAGGTCATCGATGCAAATGCCAACGTTGTACCGGGTGAAATTATCACCTTGACAATTACCAATGGAACGTTCTCTCAAGGCGTGACCTATAATCCATCAAGCATGGATTATTCAGTCACCACTCCAGCCAGTGCGATAAGTTGGCTACCATGGTCTACAGGCACTCAGTGGATGAACGTCTCATGGGGTTCCCAATCCGTATCGATTCAAATCACAGTCAATACTGGGGCACCGTCCTACTTCATCATCACTGGAGACACCACAATTGAGGCTGGTAATACCACCACTCTGAATATTGAGGTCTATGATCAGAAGGGCAATCCGAAAGATGTCAGCTCATCAGGAACACTGACATGGGGTGCACAAAACGGTGCGATGGACAATGCAAGCGGGGCATTCACTGGCGATCAGATTGGAACTTGGAATGTATGGGTCGACAGTGATTTGGGTATTCACAGTGAACGCTCTATCGATGTCACCTATGGTGACATCTCGGATGTTGAAGTAACCGCGGTGGGTCCATCCAACACAATAATCGTCACGAGTTCACCGACATTGGAAAGCATCTCGATGACTTCTGATGATTCTGTGACATTGAATGTTGTAAGAATCGATGTTCAGGGCAATAGGGAAACCGTCGATCTTCCCATCAGCGGCTGGACTTGGCTGAATGGAATGGTCAATGCAGGTTCACCCACTACTTGGGATGCGGCTGAGCAAGGCTCCTCTTGGGTCAAGGCATCCATTGAGGGAGTCGATGTGGTGATTCCGATGGCTGTAGATCATGGAATTCCTGTGACTATCGAAGCTCGTACTACTAACAACATACTGGTAAGTGGTCAAGATTCCGCTACCATCTCCGCCTTCACATCTGATGCTGATGGCAACGAGTGGAGTGTTTCAGCGACTTGGAGCATGGACACCACCGGTCTACCGGCTGGGGGCGAAAGTTGGCTTGAAGGCTATGGCACAACGGCCGTGTTTGAAGCGGTCCTCGTCGGTGATTGGACTGTAAACGTCCTCTATGTGTTTAGCGTACCAGTGATTGGGGAGCAGTCCGTATACAGTGGTGTGACATTCACCGTAATGCCCGGGGCGCTCAATTCAATCACTACGGCTGCGGATGACACGATTACTGCTGATCAATCGTATGATTTGGCACCAAATGCACTGGATGGACACGGCAACGACCTCCCTGAGGATTCCTTACAATGGGTTGTATGGGATTCAACCACCGAGCTCGCACCACAGACCTGTTCTGCAACAGTATCGGGATGGACGGATATTTCAACCTCGATGCGCGATGACAATTACGTCTGGGAGGCGACCACGGTCGGCAGATACACAATCTGTGCGTTTGGAAGCAACAATGTTCAATCCATGTCGACAGTAAACGTGACCGTCGGACAAGTAGCCAACATTTGGCACAAGGCCTACTCGACATTCGATGAGTCCGGCACTCTGGTTGTTCAAACTTCGACTCGCATCACTGCCGGCGATTACCCGCTTGCCGAGATTTGGGTTGCCGATGCCGATGGAAATCAGTTCCAAACGGACCTGATTTCTTGGAGCAGCACCGCCCTTGGATTCGATGACGGTGAAATCATAGCAGCAAACTCCAATCCATTATTGGAGATTGGAAATTATCGATTCACTGGTACGACCAACCAGTTCTACGAATTGAGTTACAGCGCTGGAAATTGCAGTACATGCTCAGGCACTTGGAATGTGACTGTTGATTACGCAAGTCTGTTCAGTCTCAGTGCAACCGCCAGTTCATCAGGAGGGTCTGGAACCATCCTCCAGGTGGAACAGCAGGCGATGGTGACAATTGACGTTACTGGATTCGATCAGTTTGGAAATGTAGTCCCAATCTCTCTAACGGATGTCTTCATCGATGAGGACCTAGATTCTTTGAATCAAGATACGATTTTGAATGATACATCTGCGGAAGTTTACATGTTGAATGAGGGCATGAATACAATCACCATTTGCTCAGGCGCTGTGTGCGATCAAGTTCAGATTTCAGTTGATACCACCATCGCTGGCTTCTTTGAAGCCAACGCACCATGGTCGTGGATTGGAATGGCCTTCGTTGCAACTCTGTTGATTGGAGTCCTCGCTGTGGTCATCATTCTCATGCGCCGTGGAGATAGTGACGACGAATATGACGACGATCTCTTTGACGATGAGGAATATAATGCGCCAGAGCCTGCACCGGCCACTGAATCCTATTCGGAACCAGAATCACAGGATGATTACAGTCCTGAAGATGACCCCAACTATCGCGTCGATGAGGACGGCACCGAATGGTGGGAAGATGACGACGGCGTCTGGTGGTATCGAGACTCCAGCATGGACGACTGGGCAGAGTGGACCGAATAGGCCTATTCAACCTGATTTGACCGTCCGCCGTAGGCGGACGGTCCGACGGGTCATTCAAGTCCCATGAGTTCTGTCGCCGCTCTATGCGAGTGGAGACTCGGTCAGGAGGGGGGGCAGCCTTACTCGTTGGATTACTCCTGATTCAGATTATCTCGGGACTTTTGCCCCCTTCGCAGATTCTTGACTCTGAATCCCCCTCGAAACTCACTAATAGTTCTCTAACGGACAACGGCGATGGAACGTGGACTGTCACCTATTCGATTGGAATGGATACCACCCTAGATAGTGGAAATACAACATCAACCAGAGACACCCTTTCTCGATTTGAAGTTGGTTGGACCGATGGTCAAGCGGAGACGCGCATCGGATTGTTGGCCTTAGATCTAAATTCGGTAGGATTTCCAACAAACACAACGATTGAGAATGCTTCTCTTCGATTACATCTTGATGTATCGTCGGGACCCGTAGACACTCAAGCATGGAGCGTACTTCGTCAGGATTGGATGTTGGATGATGCAACGTGGATGTTACGAAATATCAATTCCCAGTGGGCAACTCCCGGTTGCCTTGGAAACTTAGACAGTGGTGCGCAGCAAGACAGTCAATTGATTACACCAAACACATCGACAGTGGAATTAGATGTGACACAGACAGTTGAACTGGCTCAATATCGCCAGATCAATGGTCAAGATTCTCGTGCAGGGTTCCTTTTGACGCCCGGTTTTGGCAGTGAAAATGGCGTTGCATCTTTCCATTCCTCTGAATCCTCGTTACCTTCACACCGTCCTGTAGTAGAGATTACATTCAGATGGGCCAATCCTTCCTCACTCAGCAGTTCCCCGTCTTGGATCGACATTCAACCAAAATTGGGTATTTCGGATGCAGATAGCACCCTTGATTTCTCCAGCCAGATTCGTTCAGAGCGTGGTACAATCATCAATGCTGCAGTCTCATGGTCGACTACCTCCGGTTCGATTGATGGCAACGGGCGCCTCTCACCCACACAATCGGGTATCGTTACCATCGGAACAGATGGAGCCAGTGTATCGGGCAGTCAAGAAGTCCTCATTCGACCGGGCGCTCCACTCGGATTGGGGATGGCACAAGAGAACTATTCGATTACTGTGGATGATATCATCCCAATCATAGCACATGGTTTGGACCAATATGGGAATCCCGTGCCGGGATTGACATTCAGTTGGTCGACTTCTTCAGGCATTATCGATAATACCGGCCTGTATAGCCCAACCGAGACTGGACAGCATACAGTCGCGGCTCAGTGGGGCAACCACGTCGCAGTATCAAACGTCAGTGTCGATGTTGGTGGTGCTGCAAATGTCATCATCCCCGATGGGCAGACAGCACGCGCAGGTGTCGGCACTCAACTACAAGCATTCGTTGAAGAC
>JASMFB010000056.1 GCA_030751995.1 Candidatus Thalassarchaeaceae archaeon | reverse complement strand
CCAGTGCGAGTCGAATGGGCGATGATGACTAGATGGCAACCCGATAGCGATACGATAATTCTGTCCGGGCAGAAAGGCAGTAGTTTGGACCCATCTAGAGGAGATGATGGAACGACAGCGAAAATTGGCTATGATGCGACATTAAATCCAGGTGTTGACATGGGGCCATTTACCTCAGTACAATAGGTGATAATGTGGCTGAAGGATTGGCTGGCCGGCTTCAACATCCCCGTCGTAGTTTGGGTGATCGTCATCGAACACAGGCGACCAAATTTCTGAGACTGGTTGAGTCGGACCCAGAACGTTCAGTTGAGAATTCAGAATGGGCTGAACAGAACGCAAGACAGGCACTTTTGTATGATTTTACACATCCTGAAAATTGGCGTGTATTAGCCAATATCAAAGTGAAAAAATCAGATGAAATTGGATTGAGAGCACTACTTAGTGACTTGTTTGCAGTTTTGGGAAGGGACCCTGAACAAGTGAATCAATTAGAGGGAGTGCCAATTCTTGATGTTGGCCAGGAACTGCTTGAAGCAGCGCTAATCAGAGACCATTTAGATCCCGATCTTTGGTTTAATTCAATGGACAAGGAGAAACTCGAGGTGTTTTGCGAAAGGTTTGATCAACTCGATTTGACCGATCCACGTTGTAACGTATTGTTTGGTCGTAGAGTGGAGCGTATGTGGAAATCACACAGTGATGATGTTTGTATTCCCTTGGCTCGGTTGCTTCTCTCAAATAGGCCCCAAAATTTTGAAATGTGGGCAGATTTAGGACGTGCACACGAACGTCGTGGTTCATTTGACGAAGCATGGTTGTGTTATGATCAGGCTCAATCACATGCACCACATCTTGATTTGCGTGATTCATTCCGTGAACGTATGGAATCACAAATACAGACAGGTGAACGATTACCGTGGAAACAACCATCTATTGAAATTCGTGACCAATTCCTCTCTAAAATGCAATCATTGGCAACACAATTTGATGTTGATGATGTTGAACAAATAGATGACGAGGTGGCCGATGTTTCAATTAATCTTGATGAGGATAATCTGAAGAGATTGTTGGGTGAAGGTGAATTCGCAGCTGCATTCTTCCTTTCGCGCAGACTATTGACGCGTGGAGAAATGTGGGCTGAACCATATCTTGAACAGGCTCAGAATGGGTTGGATTCTGATGATGATGTCCACATACCATGAGGGATTTGATGGCTAAACCATGGGTAGTCGCATGGGTAACTCCCTCGAGTTCACCCCCGGCACCGATTGATGATGAGGAATCATGTTGGTTGATGGTCAGAAACATCGAACGAGGATGGGAACTACCTGGTGGGTGGGTCGAAGATGGTGAAGATAGTGAAATAGCAGCCCTCAGAGAAGTGTTCGAAGAAACTGGCTTATTAGGCACTGCGTTGCAAATCGCACCTAATCTTGCTGAGGGTGGTGGTGATGTTGTGTGGATTGAAATTGATGTAGAGCCGACACCAATTTCATGGGAATCTGTCGATGCAAGCATCTCCGAAGTCGGTTGGTGCCTGACCCCCCCAGTTCCCTTGGCATGGGATTTATCTGAATTACAATTGTTTTCTAGTTATGATTGGAGAGCAAGATAAGCGTCTTCCAATACTGCAATTGCTTCAGTATCATCAGTACGTGAATTTATCCAATCACACATCATAATGAGATCGTTTGGGTTAATCCAGACTCGCGGCTTTGCCTCTCCTGCTGAGCGTGGAGTAGCCATTTCAATTGCCTGGTTCATTTCTGGTGCATCGACTGAAACTTCTGTTAATCCAATATCAATCCAATGCAATCCTGCTTCAACTGCAGCCTCCTCCATATTCGACTGACGAAATCCATGGTGAGCAATCCAAAGATTACGTAGTGCGCTGAAAATATGATTCTTCTCAATTAATATCTCGGCCGCTTGCCGTCTTGACAAAGCAACTATTTCTACCAAATGAGGGCCGTGTCTAGAAATTTCAGAGTGCATAGCTAGAGCCATTCCTGATTCACCTCGATTGAGGTGCCACGTGGCCATATTCAACAATGCCATTCCATGCCACCGATGACCCTCTGAAATTGCTCCAATTCGCTCTAATGCCCATTTCAAATCTATTCCGGCTTGTTCGAATTCTCCTAAACTGGCTCTCAAAATTCCCCATTCCATTCTAATTCTTGCCTCTAATAGGTGATCTCTATGTTGCTTCGAACGACTGATATCTAGTGCAGTTGACAACGATTTTTGTGCTGAATCAGCGTCATTTGTTAGTTGTGCATTTCGATATTGGATAATGTGTGATTCAATTTCATTCAAGTGTGGCATGATGTCGCCGATTAACTGTGTCTTGCCCTCACCAATGGCTTGCTCAGCTACAATCAATGCCTCATGTTGACCCTTGGGTATAATTTCCGACCCTTGACCAGATATCAATTTAGAAACAACAAGTCTAGGATCCACTAACTTCATCTCCTTGATTTGACATCAATATCGAAATGAATCCAGATGTCGCATCTGTATCATCAATCGGGCCAGTCCATCCAGCAGCGCCTGCATGTCCACCACCTTCACCTCCGCTGCGTTCAACCATCTTTTCCATCAATGAACCAAGATGTATGCCTCCACGGGTTGCCGCGCGACACGCTCTTGCTGTAAGGCGTGTTTCTCCATTAGACCGGCGTGAAACTAGTGCGATATCGGCTCCAGCTGTAATCAGGGATCGTGCCACAATTCCCTCGTTTGTTCCAGCTCTAGTATATGACAAAAACCAGCGGCCTGCGTCCAATGTTTGGACTCGAGATAGTGCCTTTGTGATTGCTACACGCTGTGAATTGTTCAGTTCTACTGATTCCATATCCTCGATGAATCCAGAAAAATCGATATCAGCATCATCAGACAATTGTCCTGCTGTTGCCAATGCATCTGCATTGGCGTGTCTAAATCGGCCAGTATCCGTAATGATTCCCGCTAATAGCAACATTCGTGATTGGTTATCTATTCGTGTACTCGCATATTGTTCGCCCCACGCAAAAATGATTTCAGCGGTAGAACAGGTATTCCAATTGATTTCCAAATCAGAGTCGCCAAATTCGAAGGATTTGCCGGCGGAATGATGATCGATAATGCATTTTGGAACATCAGGCAATTCAATACCAGGTTGACTAGGTCCTGCGGCATCGACGATTATCAAGCCACCTAAATTACGTGGCCATGATGGAGCATGTTGATCAAGAGTTAGGAAATCGGCATTTGTTTTTCCTATCATCGAACGGGCCATTGTCGATAAGTGAATTCCACATGCACGTGCCGATGGTCCGATGATGTTGGCTAATGCACATGCGGAACCTACAGTATCCATGTCGCCATTTCGGTGAGTGAGTACTGCAATAGCACCACGTTTAATCGCTGCTCCAATCCATTGATTGAGACGTTCCATGTCATCGACACGCGTTTGACTCAATGCATCACCTACGCTGACTCAAATTGTTTGACCGCATTTTCATACGCTGATCTCAATTCATTCTCACGATTACTCAATTTTTCAGCGTGATCGGACAATTGAGTGCAGGTTTCACTCAGACTCTTGTTCAAAGCATCAAGATCTTCGACTTCAACTAGCAATGGCCCCACTTGCTGATACACTGAATTCCCTTCAATTTGGCTAGACAAGTGTTGAATGGTTGTTTCTAATTCACGAACTTGTGTTTGCAATGAAACAACTTGTTGTGATACAATCTGCAATTCTTGTACTATTTGTTCAATCGGAATCTTATCACTCATACTGACCACTTCATTGGATGCTCGATAATGCTTCGCTCGCAGCTCGCAATGAGCGCATCGTCGAATTGAATTTTGCCCTCAAATCTGAGGCGCTACCTCCATGAATGACTACCTGAATTGAATTTGACTTTCCCAAATCGTACTGAACCTCTTCGCAGGCCAAACTGGCTGCTAATGCAGCATGATGGGGGCTAGACGTTGTAATTGTGGCCAACCAGGCCTCACTCTTCTTCGTCACCACGCTCGGCTGCCTCCACTTGAGAGCGCTCATATTCGATTGCTTTCTGTGACGCAATAACAGCCATATCGGTTGCTGTTGCACCTTCAAGACCACGGCGAATGATTCTGTTATTGGTATCACTCGCGCGCGTAAAGGGTTCCCATACACCACCGGCAAATGTGTGGCCGCATTTTCTACAACCCCAAA
This sequence comes from Candidatus Thalassarchaeaceae archaeon, assembly GCA_030751995.1. GTDB lineage: Archaea > Thermoplasmatota > Poseidoniia > Poseidoniales > Thalassarchaeaceae > MGIIb-P. The sequence goes on along the minus strand of JASMFB010000056.1, from coordinate 5,554 downwards.
TCCCACTGACCTTACGCTTCACTTTCGGATATTGACAAACTGGGCATGTATATGCGCGCTTCACCTTTGCGATGGCTATGCCAGCGCGACGGCGAACACTTACTCCATAGCGGCTTCCGAAACGTGCTGTTGCTCCCGTTTTCTGTGTTCTCTTACTCACTGTGACTCCTCCAGATTGTGAACGATATCGCGAAGTTCTGCGCAACGTGACTGTGCAGCATCCATGATTTCGTTGAATTCGTCCGCGGTAAACACTCCCCTTAGACCCTTCTGGAGTGAATGAACATGTCCTTCATTGCCCAATGTAATGTGTATTCTTTCGTCCCCACCGAGTTCTTCTCGCTTGGTGGCGTCAAAGACGAATCGACCTCCGACCTTCTGATATGAGCACATGATTGGTGTACCAGCTACAGGTAATTTGTAGTCCTCGCCAACGTCGAACCTTTCGGCAGGAACTGTGGCTGTACGTAGTGCTGCGATTGCTGCCAGAGCAAACGCATCGAACATATTGCCATCATCACTGATTGCAAATAAATCGAGGATTACCTGCCATGCTTTCTCACCGGGAAGAATACATAGTCCACTAGTATCGATGCATCCAGATTCACGAATACCTCGATCGACAACTCGACCCATCTCGATGCTTGCCTCAGATGGAGGGCCTGGCTCCCAATTGGGGCCGCATACAGGACGAATTTCTGCACTAGTCATTAGTCCGCCCTGTGTTGGACGGTCTGGGTAAGGGGTCATAATTTGGAACTTGACACCTGCGAACACAATGGTATCACCCATTCGTACTCGGCATGAGCCTTCTGCATTAGCAAGGCAACCAACTTCAATCTCAAGTTCTCGCCCTGCGAATCGTGAACGACCGTCAAGACGTTGATCATCGGCAGCAAGAGCTTCGAGATTATCACGAAGTAGGCTGGGGATGATTGGAATGGCCATCAAACATCACCTCCGTAGCGCTTCTGGAGTGCTTCAATCATGATTTTGTGTACGTCGTGAGCCGCCTTGATGTTGTAATCCCATGCAATCTTAAACTCATCCATGCTCAAATCACCGTCCATTTGCAAAAACACCAATTCATCCGTCATAGGCAAGATGCCCATTGGAAGATCTGCCTCACCGTAATTGTCCTCAGGCTTGTTCAAATCCATTAGTACGATGCCGTTACATTTGCCTGCTGCCACACTGACGACCATGTCACTCATCGGAATTCCCGCATCTGCCAATGCTACGCTCGCGGCGGTGATTCCACAGCAACGAGTTCCGGCTTCAGCACAGATGATTTCAATCTCAACTCGAACCTTACTTCGAGGATATAGTTCAAGGTCGACGACACTCTCTAGTGCATCGCGGGTAACCTTGCTAATTTCTCGGCTTCGACGATTGAAGCCAGGGCGAATACGATCTGTTGTGCTGAATGGTGCCATGTTGTAGCGGACATCGAGAATGGCCCTATCTTGACGCTGAACCTTGCGCGGATGGCATTCCATCGGCCCATAAACAGCGGCAATAGCCTCGTTCTTTCCCCACTTGATGTAGGCACTCCCATCGGCGACAGGTACGACGCCGCATTCAATTTCAACGGGGCGCATTTCATCTGCCTTACGACCATCCTCTCGAATGCCGTTTTCATCCATACATTGGTAATCTCCATATCCCATAATTTCACTTCCTTAACTCTCACTCACTCATTCGCCAACGCATCGATACGATTTTTCAACCCCGGAAGGTGTGCAGTGTCGCGAATCAGTTGTAATGCTGCTCGCAAATCACGCATCCCATCGTGCTCTCCATCAATCCAAACTCTACCGTTTTGTCCAACGACCAACCGGCAATCGCCCAGATCTTTTAGGGACTGCAGCATGCTGCCTCCCTTTCCAATGACTTGAGGAATAATATGTGGGGGGATTTCTTCTAAAAGGCCAGACTTCAACTTTCGAAGGCCCATGCCTTTCATCGTCGCGACTGCAGAATGTGTCTCGTCGACTTCTTGAACTCGACAAAGTACTGCTTCACCTACATTGAGATGTTCGCGAACTGCACCAAATTCTACCTTCCATGGAGCAAGACTCATCGGTAAAATTGCGTTGAATGATGCACCGATATCAAGGAACCAGATATTGTTAGTCATCCCTTCAACTAAACCAACTACCAAATCTCCGGCCCTAGGCACGTATCGGCTGCTCAGCGGTTCAATGCTGATGGTATTTCCATTCTCTCGCAGGGTTCCCATGCGCATGGCCACAAATTCGCCATTTATTTGGCGTACTCCGTGTCCGACTTCGACGCCTTCGTCGGCACCGATTCGCTCGCCCGGATGGACGAGTCGCACAGCACCAGAGTCATGCTCCGAGGGGGTGCTGTCTTCACTCATATCGTATTCACTCCGGCCCGCCGACCAAACACCCCTCTTTAACGGTGCCCACCCCGTAGGGGTGTGCGACTATGCTCAATTCAGTTCCTTAACCTCTGTATTTGGGTCCCTTTTTGCAACCTTAGACAGGTATTCACCCTTCATCCCAGCAGGGATCTCTACAACAAATGCCCAATCGCCATTATCCAACCATTGTTCTTTGATGACATCGCTGCGAACTTCTCGTTGAACTGAGCCGTAGGCAGAACCTGAAACTCGGAAGGCCAGCTTGATTGTTTCAAACGATAGCGGAATTACAGGACGTAGAACATTAACGGCATCTTTTATTTGACGTTCTACCGATAGAAACGGGTCTGGATTCCAACGCAATTCATCCAAGGCTAATTCGATGCGGGTAGCCGGATGTGGTGCTTTACTACGTGGATCTATTGCAGTTCGTGAAATTTCTGAGATAATTTGCTGGCGCTTATCAGAAATGATTTTTCTGCGCTGCACAGTCGTCAATTGTATTGATCCCTTCGAAAGAATAGTTGTTATGCATTCCATTAGATCATTCGTCCCAAATGTCGAGATGAGTTTTTCTTCAGTTGGCCTTTCTCCGCTTCGAGCATCGTGCCATACCTCATCGGTCGCTAGTAGGTCGTCAAGTGATACAGACGTAGGGTCAGATTTGAATGATTCAACCAAATCGGGGTCGACAAGAATCTCGTAACGCTTACCACCCTTCTCCATTCGGGCGACGACAGCGTCATCCAAACTTACCATGATTCCACTCACTCATCTTCGTATGCGGGTTTCAATTTGTCAATGTGGGCTATTGTCTCTTCACGACTAAGCACACGGTAACCATCAGCATCAATGACGGCGACCTCCACTGCATCCTTGTTGAGTTTGGCTTCAATAGACTCACGTAGAGCCTCAAGTCCCATCTTGATTCCGGCATTGAGAGTAAGATTGGGTTTCCAATTGCTTTCGAAGTGATCAACTACGGTGTTTCGTCCGCGGCCAATGGCCCCCGCGTGATAGGATTGGTATGCTCCAGATGGATCTGTTTCGTAGAGATGAAGGCCGTTATCATCAACCCCAGCAATTAACAAAGCTGTACCAAATGGTCGTGAACCACCATATTGAGTGAATGATTGCTTGAAATCACAGATTCTCTTAGCTAGTGCATCGACGGGAATACGGTCACTGTATGTGATTCGATTAATCTGGCACTGGACACGCGCGCGTTCAACAAGTTGCCGTGCATCGGCCACCAGACCTGACGTCGCAAAACCTAGGTGATCATCAATTTTGTAGACCTTCTCAATCGATTCTGGGATAATGAGACGGCTAGAAATTCGCTTGTCGACAACAAGAATTACGCCGTCGCGGTACTTCAATCCGGCCGTTGTTGTGCCACGCTTGACCGATTCACGGGCATATTCCACCTGGAATAAGCGGCCGTCTGGGCTGAATGTTGTGATACCATGGTCGTAACCTCTTCCACTCGGTTGCATCTGAATCCCTCCGCCGACCTTTGGAGTCCCCTATGAACCTTCGTCGGCTGAATCATGCGCGCGCGTGGAGGTTCTTCAACACAGGGGGCGGCGGGTCTATCGACTTGAATTGTCCTCACACGTGTATGCGAGTTCTCGTTCTGGCGTCCGGAGGGAAGGATTCGTCCTATTCCACATGGTGGGCAACATTGCGTGGATGGGAGGTCGCTGGATTGGTTACAATTCGGGTAACTGGGGACGATTCAATGATGTTTCAGGTACCTACAACAGCATTGGCTGGAATGCAAGCAGCAAGCGCAGAAATAGCGTGGCTGCCTCTAGCAATTGATGGTGATGAAGAAACAGAAATGCAGATTCTTGAAAATGCACTAGAACGTATCGTTCATGGCAGCCGAAAACCTCGTTCGCAGACATGGTCAAAAATCGAAATGGATGAATCGATGTGGCCGGAAGGTTGGAAGTGGCCTTCTAATATGCGTAGATTACGACCCGCTGAGCCAATAGAAGGTTTAGTTGTAGGTGCGATAAGAAGCGATTATCAAAAGACCCGCGTAGAGCAGATGTGTGCTCGACTCAACATCAAATCATTCACACCTCTTTGGCATCATGATGCAGGTTCACACATGCGGGAATTAGTTTCCCATGGACATCGAATAATGATCACGTCGGTGTCTACAGATGGTCTGGGGGAAGAGTGGGTGGGTCGAATTCTAAGCCATGCAGATGTGATTGAATTGGAAAATCAATCAATTAATCACCGATTCAATATGGATGGCGAGGGAGGTGAATTCGAAACGGCTGTTTTGGATGCCCCCTGGATGAATTATGCAATCAAAACACAACATACAATCCATTGGACAGGACGAAGAGGATGGGTGGACATTTGGGGGGCTGAATTGGTTTGATGGACAATGGGATTCGAAGCGGCACCCTCAAAACGGGCGCCCCTTGCCCCACAACTGGGTCGTTCTATGCCTGTTAGCCCTCTGGATTACCGATATGGACGAGAGCCCATCAAGATGGTATGGAGTCAGCAAGGACGCCATACGCGCCAACTTGAGGTTGAAAGAGCACTAATTTGGGCCCACAACCAACTCGGCCGTGTATCAGCTGAGGATTATGCTGCTGTTGCAGCAATAGCTAATCCTGAATCGGTTACTGTAGAACGAGTCGATGAAATTGAAAGTGAGACTAGGCATGACATCATGGCCCTCACCAAAGCGATGGCTGAAGCCGCTGGCGAAGCAGGGTGGTGTATTCACCTCGGTGCTACAAGCAATGACATAGTCGATACAGCGGTTGGATTGCAAATCAAAGATAGTGTCGATATTCACAGAGAAATCCTGTCAACTCTCATTGGCACTTTGGCCGATTTGGCAGAACGTGAGCGAGACACTGTCATGCTGGGTAGAACCCATGGCCAAGCTGCAGTACCAATCACATTCGGCCTCAAAATTGCAGTATTCCTAGATGAATTCAGACGACACCTAGAACGACTCGACGAGATTCGAAGCCGTGTGTGTGTAGGCAAATTCCTAGGCGCGGTGGGCACTGGTGCCGCACAAGGAAAGGACGCAAGGGAATTGCAAAGATTGATTCTAACGAACCTCGAATTGAGTGTTCCACTGGTAACTACTCAAGTCGTCGGCCGTGATCGATACATCGAGTG
>JASMFB010000055.1 GCA_030751995.1 Candidatus Thalassarchaeaceae archaeon | reverse complement strand
AAAGATCTCAGGTTCCGACCACTCTGTACCGTTAGCCGAGTGCTCGTAATCCGCACTCTGTCCCTTATCGTCAGTGCAGTGCCAGTCTACGTCGTGGTTTTCGCAGTAGTACCACATAATGTCCCAGTCTTCATCCTCTTCAGAATACTTGCATTGCCACCAGGTATCCTCTGAAATCCATTCACAATATCCACCATCATAATCAGTCCAATCGTGAATATTTTCGTCAGATCCATCCGAACAGTCAGCAAAACCATCATTTTCCCAATCTGCTGGGATTTCTTGTCCATTGTCACAAATGAATACATCATCATCTTCAGCATCTGCTTCTTCAAGTGTGAATGGCAATGCTTCGTATCCAAGTGTCATATCAATCGTGAGTAGTGCAGCCACTTCTTCACCAGAGAGAATTTCAACGCCCATGCTTTCATTGCCCGTGTCATAGGAATAGGACGTCATCATCCATGTTCCATCGGCATTCATTGAGAAATCCATCTCAATATTTTGTGCATCTATCTGGTAGGTTACCGTGAGATCTTCCCCATCATATGCATGTGCGGTCGGCATTGGACACTCTACACAATCGCCCCACGCACCCAACATGGTAACCATGTCTGCAGCGTCAGGCATCTCCATGTCCATCTCACCTGAAGACTGCTCCTCAGTTTCTTCAGCGTCAGCAGCAGCAACCACATCCTCCATCGACATGGCCGAGCTCATCAAGAAAGATTGATCCATGTAACCGATTTTGATGAGGGTGTTGTTTTCATCACTGCTTGTGATGGTCCATGCCTGTGAAATGGTCATGCCCATGCTACTGATGGTGACCTCCGAGCCACTGTGAACCGTATTTTCATTCTCAGCCATCGTTGCTTCGACACTGTATGCGCCCATGTCCATCTCTTCATCTACTCCGGTCATGGTGATTTTGACGCCCATATTCGCAGGCACCTCATCCGCTTCCATCAAAGTAGAGAAATCATCGATTGCAGCACCCATCATTTCCTGATTCATACATGTTGAGTCCGATGTGTCGTCTTCATCATAGTTGAGTGCAGTCGGGTCGTTGCATCCAGGAGCCGCCTCCTCGATTTTTTGCTCGACCTCTTCAGTTAGTCCTTCTATGCATCCTGCGAACAGAATGCAAGTTGTCATCATCAATACCAATGCCTTGCGCATGACTCGGGCTTCGCCCGACGGTAGATAAACTGCGGCCATCACCGTATAACCACGCAGTCAGGCGTTGAAGTCGATTCAGGGCGCGTAAGCATTGAATAAGGAACACAGCACCAATATATTGCAGAGGTGGCACCATGTCGAGAGAAAATTCTGTCCGCAGTAGCCTTTTCGGAATCATTTTGATGATATCTGTGGCTCTTTCTCCACTTGCAGGTGCGCAGGTGAGCGGTGTTTCAGCTACAATTCTCACTGAATGGGTAGATGATGGTAATGACAACATCACCCATGGATACCGAATTGTTCTGAGTGAATCCCTCTCTTTTTCAGAACTCGATGAACTTGCAGTCACCGTCACACACGACGATGTTGAAGGAAATCCAATTGGCAATTGGGCCATGGATTGGACGGGGGGGAACAACACTGAGTTGAGCCTCACTGTTAATTCAACATTGAATTGGAAAGATGAGATCAAGGTCGAGGTCTGGCAGAACGGCTGTTGTTCCCCTTCCAGTATCATTGGATCGCGCACCATACAGGTCACGATTTGGAACGAGCCACTTTCGGACCACGAGATTACGCGCGTAACGAATTGGAACCTTATTCAGAATTCTGTCAATTTCACCGCGAGCGAGTCTTGGAATCTGACTTTCATCGGACAGGGCTGGCAACAGAGGACAGGCGACATCCTCGAATCCAATGAACTTGGCTCGGGCACACTCTCAATCGAGGAATCTACCGAGGGGGGCACCGGGACGGTCGCCATTCTACTCTGGTTGGACACGGTTTGGTTGAACGAGACAGTCAATGGCATGGATCTACAGAGCCAAATCTTCGAGATGCGTGGCAACGGAACGATTGGTGTCAACAACAGTGAGGACGGCGTCGATACTGAAATCTTCGGTAATGTGGTGAATTCCTACATCATTCGAAGTTTGAATCAAGGCGTCGTTGAAGAACAATTGCGTCTCGAAGCCAACGGTGGCATTCACTTGTATTCAGAAGGTGGTGGTGAGACGATGGAAGCCAACGGGACACTCGCTCTACTTCTGATCGAGACTCACGACCTCGATGGCCAGAGAATTCTCTCAAACACAGAATTTGAGGGAACAGCAGACATGGAAATTCATAGTGAAGATTACCATATGGATTTAGATATCAATCAGATTATCAATCGTGAACGCTGGGAGAACGGGCAATTCCATTCTTCACTCAATCGTATTCAGGGTGATGGCGCATTCGATTTCAGTGACGAGGAAGAGAACAGTACAATGGTTGTCAATGCGACAGTGTACGAGATCTTCTCCGAATCGGTTGACGGCATGAAGACCGGCGACAAACTCCACGTCGATGGAACATTCTCCGGAGATGTCAATGGTGACTTCGGCATCGTTCGTGACATTGTAGCGACAGATCACTCGCAAGAGAATGCAACCGGTATTGCCTTTGATACCAATGTGATTTTCACAGAATCTTGGCTGAACCTATCTGGAATTGGCAACAATCCATTCGATATGGAAGCCGTACACAACAAGACTTGGGAATACGAGGTCCCCCAGGAACATTGGGATAATCGTACAGTGCGCTTGCGTTGGGATTCAATGGAAGGCGGTGAGCCTTCAGATGGAGACGAATTCCCTGAGAGAAGCCCTATCCAAGTAGACCTCGAAGCTCCCGAGGCGAACAGCACGCTCGGAGATGTCGACATCACCCGCGAGACAGGGCTGGCTCCTGCTGGGCTCACAATCGGTGACCGTGTAGATCTGATTGGTTCTGAATTAATGCAACTCAGCGTGACCGCAACGAGTACAGGTACCGTGGTACGAGATGGACACACCATTCCCGTGACTTACTGGGAAGGGACCTATGGCGACGATGGATTGGCATCCGGGGCCGTCATCAGCGAAGGTATTCTCGCAGGACTTGTTGCTGAGGTCACAAGAAATGTGATTCTAGATTTGGATGATGGTGATACATTGGAATTCAGCGAGACTCAATCCCTCGCGCGCGTACTATCTCCGTCAATCATCACCGAAGCAGAGAACACCGCACCCAGTATCGTATCTGTCTCAATCCGTGAAGGTTCAATCACCAATGAGGGTGCAAGCAGTGTTCACTTGGAGGTCGAAGTTGACGATGTCGATTGGAACGTCCGCAGTGTGACCGCTGACCTTTCTGCTCTATCAATGGGTACAATCACACTCAACGACATTGGACTTGAGGGCGACACCTCAATTCACGACGAGACCTTCACCGCTGAGATTCAATATTCTGGCATTGTCGATGGTGACGTCAGCATCCAGATTGAGGTGTCTGATGATTGGGTCACCACCAGTGAGTCCCATGACATCCAAGTTCTCAATCGTCTGCCTCGTATCTCGTCCTATGCTTATTCTCCAAACACTGTCAATCGGGGGGATGTAACCTCTGTCACATTGATCGCGAATGACGGTTCTGGCGTCACTGCGGTTGGTGTAGATACCACCCAATGGGGCGGAAATGTCACATGGCTATCTCTTGTTGATGGCGATTGGATTGGCGAAGTAATCGTTCCCCAAACCATTCCAAGCGGCGACCAAGTCCTGTCTGTACGACTCGAGGATGGAGCCGGCGGCAGTGGCTCGACCACTCAGTTTGGAACCGGTGAAGAGTTACCCAGCCTACACATTTTGAACGAGGGTCCAGCCATTTCAGAGGTCACATTCTACGACAATGGTGAAATTATCAGCAGTCTTGAGATCCCTCTAACGGGCACGAATCAATACACAATGACTGCACGGGTGACAGATCTGGATCCGGTGACAATTGTGCAGGCACGTTTGGGACTTCTTGCACCAGCTGGCCAGAGTGATAATTGGATCGCCATGCGTGACGACGGTATCGGTGCCGATGCAGTGGCTGGTGATGGCATCTGGTCAGTATTGGTAGAGGTCCGGCCGGGCGTGCCTGGTGGGGCGACCACAATCGACATTCGCGGCATCGACCAACAACTAGCTCAAACCCCGGTCAACGACCGCACCTTCTCGGTTGAATTGGGGACTTCAGGTGAAGGCGGCGGCGGTGGCCAAGCCGTATTGGAAGGTGCCAGTAATGTTTGGATAATTCTAGGCGTCATCGGCCTCCTGCTTGCTCTAGTGGCCGCAGGAATCTTCGTTTGGATTCGAAAAGGTGGTTTGAAAGAGATGATGACCTCTTCAGGTGACCATTGGAAATAGGCCACGATTCACCACCGACGCTTACAAAAGTGATTCTTGGTTCCCGATATTTACACGAGTGTAGTGTAGTGGTTATCACCGGGCGTTGCCAACGCCTGAACCCGAGTTCAAATCTCGGCACTCGTACCAATTATTCGATTAGACCGCGCACATGCGCCTCGATTGCATCCCTTGTTTTTCGATATTCATCGAGACTTTTTTCGAACGGATCATCCAAGTCCCAATCTCCGTCAAGAGGAATGTTAGGACATGAAACTCCACAGCCCATGCTGAACACTTTGTCGAAGGTTGTATGATCCACATCACCCACGAACGTCGGTTGCTGATGTGAGATTTCGATGCCTTTCTCGTTCATCACTTCAACCGCATTTCCTGCAACCGCAACTCCGGGAATCGTTCCCGCACTGACTGCCTCCAATCCGAGATGGCGCGCCCACCCTTCGGCCATCTGACTTCGACAGGTGTTTCCTACACAGACAAACAGAACACGCATGGCCAAGGAACACATCTAGGGTTTTATCAATCCTCTCAGTAGAATCAGGAGATTTTGATTCAGCCACGCCTTGAAGTACGGGTTCTGAGTCGGCACTATCGGAGAGAGTGATATGGCGGGACCAATTTCACATCATAATCCTAGTGAGGAAGCTGAGAAGGATGGGCCCGAAGAGGTCACTGCGGACCAGAAAGCGCAGATGGAGCAGGCCTACGCACAGATGCGACGTAAACTTCGAATGACCCGTCTCGCTGAAGATATCGGCCACAAAATCATGGTTCTTTCTGGCAAGGGCGGCGTCGGAAAATCGACTGTTGCCACTGGGCTTGCCTTGAGTCTGGCCAGACAAGGAAAGAAGGTCGGAATTCTCGATATTGATATCACAGGCCCCAATATTCCGAAGATGCTCGGCATAGAAGAGACGGAACTCCATGTTGAGGACAATCAGATCCACCCTGCCGATGGCCCGAACGGCCTCAAGGTGATGTCCATGGCCTTCCTTTTGGAAGACCCAGACAAACCAATCATCTGGCGTGGCCCCATCAAACTCGGTGCAATTCAGCAATTCATTGGTGACGTTGCTTGGGGCAAACTCGACGCCCTCATCATCGATTTCCCACCGGGTACCAGTGATGAGCCTCTGACTGTTGCTCAATCCCTCCCTAACATCGATGGCATGGTTATCGTCACAACACCTCAGGACGTTGCTCTACTCGACAGTCGAAAATCAATCAATTTCTCGAAAACCGTCAAAATTCCAGTCCTCGGAGTGGTCGAAAACATGAGTGGCTACACCATCCGGGGCAAGGCCGAACCCAACAGCACAATCTCCGTCATGGGTCCACGCGGCTTGCCGTTGGAAGCAACTTCTGACGATGCTGGGGATTGGTCAGTCACCCTCAATCTGTTCAAGCAAGGCGGTGGTGAAGCCGCAGCTGAGGAATTTGAAGTCCCGTTCTTGGGCGCGCTTCCATTCGATCCCGGTGTAGTACGCGGGGGGGATGATGGTGTGCACAGAATTGTTGCCGAACCGGAAGGCGAAACTGCACAAGCATTCGATGTGATTGTGAAGAATCTTCTCGAGGAACTCGCCAAGGGCGAAGATGATGCCCCAGAGATTCTCTGAGTGGCAACCCTCTTCATCAGATGGGCCCTAGACACGTTATGGAGTCCGTATGGTTGCTCAACGATACGGGCGTATACATCACATGGGTGACGGGTGCAATCCTAATTTCTCTCGCCCTCATGCCTTTCTTGAAACCACCGTGGGCACGGATTACGCTGACCGGTTTCCAAGATATGTTTCGACGGTATTGGATGCACGGAATTGTCGTATTTTCGATTTATATTTTAAAGGATATTTTCGATGGAATTGACCGAATTCTAATGGCCAATACCCGCATCGACATGACAGCCTACATCTATGCGGTAGAAGGCGACATAGTTCTGTGGATCCAACAGACCTTTGAGAATGAATTGTTGACCACAGGGTTGACTCATTTCTATGTCGCTGGTTACATGATGATTATCTTCAATGCCTTTGTTTACACATGTTATTTCGACGATCGACAAATGGCTGATCGTATTGCCCTCACGCTTCTCCTGACATATCTCTTGGCACTCCCATTCTATCTCTTCTTCAATGTCCGCGTGACAGGTGATTACATCCCTGCGATGGAGACACTCGGGTACCAACTCACCCCTGAGATTCAAACCTGGTTCACTCGAATTGATCCGTTCACCAATGGTATGCCGAGTTTGCACATGGGAATTCCCTTTGCAATCTGGTATTGTTATGCTCGTAATGACCTTGATGGACGATGGAAGATTTGGAGATATTGCCTGATCGGATACACCCTGTTGACCTCCTTCACCATTCTCTATTTGGGAATTCATTGGGTCCTCGATATCGTCGGCGGCATTGCCGTAGGAATGCTTGCAGTACACATATCTGAACGAATTTCACCCAGTGTTTGGTGGTGGCTAGATGAACGATCCTTCCTCCATCGTGTTTCTTGGTTATTGGCCGACTGGCGACGCCCCCTCAAAGAGGTTCAAACCATCCTTTCTGGATGGTTTTCTTGGTTACGAGTTCCAGGAAGCCGACAGACTGGGGTGGCCATCATGCTTCTTCTTGCGGGCACAGGTGGCACATTGCTCTGGGATGCAACCCACCAACACTTCCCCGCAGAAGGGGTGACTCACCCCGGTTCCCCAGCAGGAGCAGATGGTTGGTTGGCCAGTTACGAAACCATTGACGACGGGAATATCACTGTGACCTTGTGGAATCTTTCAACCGAAGAGTCCTATCAGAGTAACATCGGACTCATGACAACTTGGGGAAACTATCCGGTGGAGATTCTGATTGGCGAATCACACATTGTGGTATGGCATGGATATCAATTGGAATTCTTCAACCTCAGTACGAATCAATGGGAGGGCGAATGGGTGACTGGGCCCCTGTTCGATGACATCGCTATGTTGCCTAACGGTGATGATGCTTGGCCACGCATGGTCATGTTGAACGACGGCGAAGTCGAGATTCGCCTACGCGGAGGAACGAATGCCCCGACATCACTCCCCACTTCTCCGAATGGCCCCGTTTCAATTATTGCGGCTGACGACAATCGCGTAGCCTATGTCGAAGCTGCTGAGCCCACGTTGATTCATGTTCAAACCACCGCTGGAATTCAAAGCCACATTACCGTTGAAATCGATTCAATGATTGATGAAGGGCGAGACGAGCAAGTGTTCCACATGACTGATTCCCCTGTGGATTACCTGAATGCCACAGTCACTGACATCGCACTGGACGAAGGCCATCTGGTGGCACTGGTCAATTTGAGTGCCATAGATCGTCTGGTGTTGGTCGATTTGTCAAACGGTGAACAGCGTATCCTTGGAGACCCTGTTTTCCCCGTTGCCGCCCCGAGCATCGGTCACGGATATGTTGCATGGCAACACCAACAATTCCTCATGTCCAACAATCCATTGGATACGTATCTGGATTGGGAAGTGGATTACCACGATATTGCAGCGAATCAATCGTACCAATTGCACGCTGAAGATGAGATTGATCAGATTGAACCACAGGTGATGGAGGATCATATCGCCTGGCTACAAGTCGATGAGGACAACGAGACTGAAATCCGTATTTTCACGACGGAAGTAGTTCTTGAACCGTATTCATCCAACATATTGCAATTGTCGATTCTTCTCTTGCCCCTTCTTCTCATCACTTGGACCGCGCAACGATTGAAGGAGAACGAAGGGCATATTTTGCCCACGCGCCATTCTAAAGAGGAAGAGTGATTATTCGGCAAGCCGAAACATCTCATCCAGATTCCTCTGTGCCCGAGCAATGATTTCAGCATCTATTTCGATGATTTGATCTGGTCTTGGTTCTTTCAAAGCCTGTAGGATGTCTTCCAATTGTGTCGCTTTCATGTGGCGGCACATCACACAGGCCCCATACAGATTGAGATCATCTTCAGTTTCTGCTAGCACTCGTTCCGCAGTGCCACATTCAGTAATCAGCATTACGTCGGGCGCACCCTCTGCACCTAGGCGAATCGCCTCACGAATCAATTTCTCGGAAGAGCCGACGAAATCAGCTTCTTCGAGGACGTCTACATTGCATTCCGGATGTGCTAGAACTGAGAGATTCTCGCCAATCCGCTCTTTCCATTCCCTCACTTTTTCGCCAGTGAAAACCGCGTGAACTTCACACTCTCCATCGTATACGATGACTTCTTTCTTCCCAGCCAAGGCTGTTTGGAGGTGGGCGCCCATGAAGCGATCCGGGACGAAAATCAGACGGTCGCCAGGCAATCTCTCGCAGATGCGCATGTAGTTGCTACTGGTTACACTGACATCGCACTCCGCCTTGACCGCCGCGGTTGTGTTGATGTAACAGGCGACTGGCACCCCGGGGTATTTTGCACGCAAGTCCAGAACATCTTGAGCCGTGATTCCATCCGACAAACTACAACCTGCTTCAGGGGATGGGTGGAGTACAGTCTTGTGCGGGCTGACAATCTTCGCAGTTTCAGCCATGAATCGAACACTTGAGAAGAGAATTGTCTGCTGTGGCGCATCTCTGGCTGCCTTTGAGAGAGTATAGGAATCTGCAACTTCATCCGCCACCCCGTAGATGATGTCTGGAGTTTGGTAGGTGTGGGCAATCAGAAAGACATCATTCTCTTTCTTCAAACGATTGATTTCCAAGGTCAATGGCGCAATACTGCGGCACGTTTCCAGTGGCCATCTCTGATGCTGTTGAATGGCCGCCTGTAGACGAATGGCTTCAGCCTCAATTTCTTCTTCAGAAAATGCTAGGGAATCGAATTCCGCGCGTGGTAATGGCACGGTTGGTAATATCAGTCCCATTCGATTTGCCGTCATGTGCAACCGCTTTGAACTCATCTCATCTCCGGGAAGCGATGACGGGGCCGTGGGTCGGGGCAGAAATGCTGCATCAAGGTGCAGAGGCTATCGTTCACGCGGGTACGTGGATGGGCCGGGATGCGATTCTGAAACAGAGACAGCCCCGCACGTGGAGGCACCCAGATCTCGATGCTCGTCTTACCAAATCTCGAATGTCCGCCGAAGTTCGACTGCTTCGACGTCTTCATCTCTCAGGCTCACCTGTCCCTGAATTGTTGGCCATCGATGCACCCGCCGGTTGGATGATCACCAGTCGAATGCCCGGGGCTCCCCTGTTTGAACATCTCAGGGGCGGCGGCGGTTCGGAAATGCTTGAGGAATTGGGAGCCATTATTCGTCAAATTCATGCCGCTGGCATCAGTCATGGAGATTTGACTACCCACAACATTCTCTGGGATGATGATGAAGGACTTTCAATCATCGATTTTGGATTGTCACAAATTACGGATGACATCGAACCCCTCGGCTTGGATCTCCAGGTCCTGAACGAGTGCCTGAAAGCCAGCCATCCCAGCATCGAGGGGGCGA
>JASMFB010000054.1 GCA_030751995.1 Candidatus Thalassarchaeaceae archaeon | reverse complement strand
ATGCATGATACACTTCAAACAACTTGATGCTAATGCAATAACCCCCAAGCATGTTCTGCATTTCCGTGAACCCAATCGAAATCGTCGAGGGTGCGCACTCCTTTCTCATCGAGAATGGTCAGGGATTCGACTTCAAGCGGATATTCGTTGTACGTGAGATGACTGACTAGGCCCGCGCGCGTGGGTTGGTCGAAGCGCCAATGCGCACGGTTAGAAGCCCGCACTTTGAGTCCAACTTGAGTCCGCCCATTCCAGATTCGAATGCAGAATCGGGGTAACCTCTCACCTCGTGCATCGCATTCATCCTCAGAATCGGTGGGTAACAATTCGACCTCGCATCTCTCAAATTTCTCACTGCGTCCGCGTTTCTGATCGTGCAGCAAACCCGCAGTCTTCAGTGGAACTTGCGTTACATCGCGCAATTTCCAAGCTCGTGAGTCACGGGCTGTCATCGAGAATGAGGCGTGTGGGATGAACCAATCTAGGTAGGTCCCATCACTGAAATGCAAAAATCCCCAAAACCAAGGAATCGAAGGGGCTTGTACCGTGACCTTTTGGAAGTAAGCACTTCCTTGCACACTCTTTTCGTCAATTGTTCCATGGCATTTACTGGCGTGAAGACGAATGATGTCGTAGCCCATATCATTGCCAAAAACATTGTTCGAATAGGCCGCTGATGATGTCGATTCTGTCCAAGGTGTGATTTTCAAATCAAATAATCGAGGCGCGCCATTTTCGACAGCAGAATCGTCACCTCGGCAGCGGAGCCAGAAGTGGCTGCCATCATCCGCCATTCCCATCGAAAGATCTTCTTCAGTTACAGGAACCACAGCTCCAGAACCCGGGAATGCGCCAGTTCCCGGCCAATCTGGATGTTGGCCATCGAGAGTTGCGATTCTGGCCTCGCGCATTAGATAGGGCTCATGCATATCTTCGCCATCATACCACCATGCACAAATCATACCAGGTAATGTGTGTCTGCCCTCTTCATCGATGTGGAATCTACCTTCGGGTTTCCAATCGTGTTCGTTGACTCGAACATGGGGGGCATCTTTGGTCGACCACAGCACCATCAGTTGGCGACTGCGTTTCGGGTTCTCGGCATCGGGGAGTACAATCAGCCACCACCACCACCACCATGAGAGGCGCCTCAGAGGGGGCATGGTGTCCAATCGCCACAAGGAGGTGAGATCTCCACCAAATGTTGACGGAGATTCGACTTCCATTGAATCGCCTCAGTTGAGTTCACGTTTCTTGAACGACGATTGTCCAATCAATACAAACATCCCGACAAGCATGAGTAGGACGACGATTGAAATTACCATATTCAGTAGGGGTGTAGTCGTCGGGAACGGGTTATACCATACGGTCCAAAGAGCAATTTCGGCAAAGAATCCAATGGATTGTGCTTGACCAGTCATCAATTCATAATCGCCCCAAACAAGCCAGCCGGTCGAATTGATGATTTCAGCCCCCCAGAATGAGACAGATAGTGAAGCAAGCCCCATCTCACGCGTGGTCTCAAACATGGCCAAGAACATCATGAAGAATTCCCAAACAGCGAACAACAACGCCAACAGAACACCAAAGCGTGGCGCTATGATGCCGAATGAAGCAAAGATTGCGGCATATGCGAGAACTGTCAGGAATGTGGCTATGAGGACCCCAAACCAGATTCCTAAATCAGAGAATCTGTATATTGAATCCCCGGGTCCGAAGAATCCAGTGACCAATGCAGACAGGAAAATGAGGCCGAGGAAATAGGGCCAAGCTAAGCCAATGAATCCGAGAAGGCGATACATCAGAATCTCGGCACGGGCAATTGGTTTTCCAACAAGATAGTGGAGTGTTCCGGCTTCTTGCTCGTCTCGAATCAAGCCTGTTGCAAGGAACAAGGGAATGAAAATTCCCAGTACAAAGAGGAATCCGAATTTCCCAAATCCGAGAAGGAAGGAACGATGCATCGATTCTTCAAGGAATTCGCTCTCATTGGGGTCTTCGTCGACATTGGGGTCCGCATTAACGGAGGTGAGCATGCCGTTGCGATCGTAATTGTAGATGACATTGCAATCGATACCATCTCCATTCCAATCCCGGTCGAAGGATTCTCGGGCCCAACAATCACCATCGTCATCGACGTCCCCGACGCTCTTCGCTTGAGAGCCATCCCAATTGGATGGATCCTCATCTATGAGTCCATCACCGTCGTTATCCCATGAATCGATTCCAGCACTCATTGCATCGATGTAGAAGAGTAGTACGATTACGACCAAAACTCCCCCGACTGCACCCACACTCCATGTTGATCTCTTCTTGCGATACTGCCTCATGGTGAACTCTGCTATGGCGGTCGCTTTCCGATCCAATTTTGTCCAGACTGTCTCTGACAAGTTTCGCTTTGGAGGCCCAACTGGTGGTACATTCGGCTGCATCAGGCTCTACCTCCAATCAGATATCCGAGAAGGGACTGAAGATTGTCATCAGGGTTCTCGATGGCCGTGACATCCATGCCCGATTCTACGATTAGAGACGGTAAATCCTGATGTACATCGGAAAGGCTGTTGGTTTCGATAATCAATTCACCAGGATTGGGGAATCGAACACCATACACAGAGGGATGAGGCAGGACGGTTCGACCGAGTTCCCTAGGGTTTGGAGTTCGCAACAGGATACGATGGGGTATGTGGTCTAGCAACTCTCGGATTGCATGCAGATTGCCCAGAGCCAGAAGTCGACCATTGTGTAGAATCACAATCTGTTCAGTGATTCGCTCGATTTCAGAGAGAATGTGGCTGGTCACAAGAATGGTCTTGCCCATCGCACCCAGTTCACGGATGACGTTCATGATGGTCGTTCGAGCCAACGGGTCACAGCCCTGAAGGGGTTCATCGAGAACAATGAGATCGGGGTCATTGACCAATGCATGGGCAATCTTCACTCGTTGCCTCATTCCTTTGCTGTATTTACCAATCTCTTTGTTCACGACATCTGAAAGTCCAACGAAGTTGAGCACGTGCATAGCACGATCCTTGGCTTCGTCACGCGTCATTCCATGCAAACGAGCCAGCGTAGTAACGAAATCAAGGCCAGTCATCCAATCATACAATTTCTCTGATTCACTGACGTAACCCAATCGATGATATGGAGCGGGATTCTTGAATGGGTCCGTTCCAAACAATCGAATCTGGCCCTGACTGGGTCTAAGGCGACCGACGATAATCTTCAGGAGTGTAGATTTCCCCGCTCCATTCATGCCGAGAACACCAGTGACTCCCCCACTGATGGCGAGACTCACATCGTTGAGGCCGATAACTTGACCATACCACTTTGAGACATGATCGGCCATGATGGCAGGGGCCTCGGGGACCTTCTGCCACTCCTGTTGGGTTTGGCCCTCGCCAACTTGGTGCATATCGGGCATCATTCACGAGTCACCTCCAATGAATTCACGCGACTGATGAGAATGTACAGAGAAATACCATTCATCAGCAGTAAGGCGACAAAGGACCATGCGGCAGGGAAATCATAGGTTGTGTTGATGCCCATCATGTATTGGCCGACATGGGCCAGATTGTCATACGGACTGAGGAGATATAGGGTATCTCGTTCGAAGAGGAGATTGATGAGGAATGCGAGAATACGAGAGCCAAAGAGAATGCCCATGAATGAAACCGCTGGGAAGAATTTGCCAGTGCTGATACTCGACAGTGCAAGGCCGATGCTAGTGAAGGTCACAACCAGCATGATGGCTACAACTAAGCCACCGAGGAAAAACGGCAGAGTGTCAAGAAGATAGGCCCAACCTTCGTTATTGAAAATAATCGCTGCGGCGTAATAAGCACAATATGAAAAGACGATGACCATCGATAGAATCAACGCTGCTGAGATGTACTTCATCAGTGTGTAATCTGTTCTAGTCACTGGACGTGAGAAGTAGATTGCAGAGGTGCCGTGTTGACGATCCTCTGAGATTAGGCCGCCGACAATCAGTGCAGTCAGTAACGGCCAACAACAGGTATTGCGAAATGTTCCGAGGACATGCCCCCAGAGGTTTGCTCTAGACACACCGTAGATTTGCATCAGAGCCTCAATCCCTGTCAAGGTGGCCATGGCCATCGAAATAATGGGCATCAAAGAGCCGAAGAGAACGATGACAACAACCAGTTTAGTGGTAATTGGCCAAGGGCGGTGTCCTTTGCTGAACAATCCGTAGACGTGGTGACGTAGAATCGACCAGTTGCGTACCCAACGAGGATTGAGATTGCCCCTCCATGGCCGGTAAACCTGATGAAAGATGGTTCCGGCTTCGACCGTGGCTGATTGAGCAACCATCGCCACTCCTTGTCCTTCACCTTCCCCCGTCCCGTAAGCTGCTTCCATGCGAGCCTTTCCCGTCACAGCCCCTGCTTCACCCATGAATTCTGCTTCACCGGGGGATGCAGGCACAGGCAGGGTTTCGGGTTGAGTAGGTTCGGCAGAGGGTGCGACTTTGGACACATCGTCGAGCAAGTCGTCCAATTCAAACTCATCCTCACTCATGCGACCTTCCTCCCCAATTGAGCGGCATGGTCCATCGCCGGTGTGTTTCCTCCTAGCAGATCCTTGCTGGATTTCACAGAGTATCCAAGACGATCCATGATGACGATGAACAAGTCCTCTAGACTGGGTTCATAATCCTCCATCTTGCGAATTTGAACACTGGTCTCAGCAGCGGCTTTGATGATGGTTCCATAGGTTGAATCATCGATTCGAGTGATTCTCATTACGCGGCCTGTTCTGCGAACGGATTGACCCATATCCTTCAGTTTCTCTTCAATTCGGCTGGCCCCACCCCAGACTGAAATCTCAATTTCTCTGTCGATGGCTTTGAGATCCTCAATGCGACCTTGAGCGATGACTTGGCCCTTGTGAATCATCAGCATTCGATCGCAGATTCGTTCGA
This sequence comes from Candidatus Thalassarchaeaceae archaeon, assembly GCA_030751995.1. Lineage (GTDB taxonomy): Archaea > Thermoplasmatota > Poseidoniia > Poseidoniales > Thalassarchaeaceae > MGIIb-P. The sequence goes on along the minus strand of JASMFB010000054.1, from coordinate 5,524 downwards.
CATCGTCCATGAGATGGCTGCTCATGATAATCGACCGGCCTCCTTGCTTGACAACTTGAAACAGTGTGTCCAACATGAATCCTCGGGCATTGGCGTCCAATCCATTTGTGGGTTCATCGCATATCAGCAGGTCTGGATCGTGAATCAGTGCACAGGCAAGTTTGGTCGCCTGTTCCATGCCGGTACTGAAGGTCGATACCGTTCGATAGCGCTGGTCTCGTAATCCGACATATTCGAGGACTTCATGGGCTCGCTGAATGGCGGAATTGGAATTCATTCCAACTAATTCCCCGGCATATCGGACTTGATGGATGGCTTCCATATCTGGAGTTAGGCAATCGTATTCTGGCATGTATCCAATTCGTTGTCGAATCTTGGCACCTTCGGTGGCGATATCGTGACCGAGGACTTTACCGCCACCACTGGTCAGTGCAATCAAGCCGAGGATAGTCTTCAGGAGAGTCGATTTCCCAGCCCCATTTGGACCCAGTAATCCGGTTGCTCCAGGCCGAATAGCGAGATTGACGCTGTCTAGTGCGAGGTGTTCACCGTATTTCTTCACGAGGTCGTGGGTTTCGACAATCCATTCCTCTGTCATCAGTCCCGCCCCGACGATTCTATGAATCGGCGGGGGACCTCACCTGACGATGCTCTATCAAACATCCCCCGGAACGTTCCAAGTCATTCCCCAACGCCATCTCTGACCTTGATAGCGATCCCCTTCCGGAAGCATTCTGCTTCCGAAGTGGTACACAAAGCCACACCGTGTCCAAGGAATGTTCCATCTTTAGCTTCAAGCAGGCAAGGGAGTCCAGGATTCAATTCACCTTTCACATCTGAAATGAATCCATGCATGACGTTTCTTCCCTTGCGAGTAAATGGGATCGAATCATCGTTGACAACGACTGTCGGCATTGCACTGCCATGTAGGCGTCGTGCCCCCTCAAGTGTGAGGCTCAATCCACCATCCCTCAAGCGAGGAGAAAAGAGGTGTTGGCCATCGGAAGCGTGGACATTTCTGACCCGGTGAGTTTTGCTATAGACAAATGTACATCCAGCCAGAATATCTTCTGCTAATTCACGGTCTACATCGAGGAAATAGCAGACCTTGTCCTCAATCATCTCTCGGTCCAATTCAGCCCTAGAAATCTCTTCATCAACACCTTCTCCAAATGCCGATTCAATCAATTCGAGATTAGTTTGTTTGTTGTTCTCAAATGAAAGTTCAACCACTTGATCAACCTCTCCAATCAAGGCATCAAGATCGAAGGCCCTATCTTCGACTGACAACTCCTTCCAGATTGAAGGAGCCCCCATAAAATGCGCCCAAGGACTCACGTCCTCCAACGTGTAAGGCAACAGGCCCAGTGGTGTTTCGATGAATAAGGCAGCATCAGGCCAGCGTCGAGAGATGGTCTGAACTAGACCACCAATGCGATCACGCCAGGGCCCCGGTGCCCCAGAGATCAGAATGGCTCGCTGGCAATCAGAGTCGAAGGAAGTGAGTAATCGACCCAAAGCAGCCACAGACGGTGGTGATGTCGGTAAGTCCTGACTCACCCTAACACCGCCAGACCTCAAAGGATTCGTAGCGGCAATCAAACCTTCAGGCATATTTTCGTACAGATATTCAGTCGCTTCACGGAGCGCTGTATTCGTGTGACTGCGTTCCTCGACAAGCCCCCAAATGGTTCCATCGCGAATCGCTTGACGGCAACGAGCAAGTTCGGATGCAGTCACCTCCAGATTGTGCCGAGCTAGTAACTCACAGCGAGCATCGTCGGGCATGGATCGAACAGATTCAGGGGTGTGGCCTGAAAGGGCTGATGTTGAAATTGGGAATTCGCTCAAGTCTCCTAACTTGACTGTGCCCCAAGGCATGAGCATTCGATCATCTCGAGCGAATAGTGCGTATGCTGCGGAATCAAAGAGGTCCGCCCCAAGTGCAATACAGATTGGGAACAAGTGAGGGTGTCCACAACCGAAGATATGGATGGGGCGATTCCAAGGGATGTGCTCACGACAGGCGAGAATAATTTCTACAAGTTCACGGTATCGCTGACGTTCCATGAGAGGCACGATGCCACCAATCGGGTGAATTGTAAATTCGTGTTCAGCCATTCCAACTGCGCTCTGTTTTCTCAAATCGGAATGAATTCCTCCTTGAATCGGGCCATTGAGTATGGTTTGTCCCGCGGCTTCAAGGGATGCAGGTGCGCGTGAAATGGTCTCTTGAACGGCTTGTTCGACCTCCTCTTTGCTCATGTCTGGGGTACCGAATACATCGAGCATTGTCGCGATGTCCACACCAATATCACGTTGGAATGCGACAATTTCCTCAACGCCGACCTCGACATCACCGTAGACATAATTCTGGAAGGTGCCCGAATCAGTCATCACGACCCCTGGGTAGTCCAGAAGTTTGTGAACACCGTCTGCGATAGCTTCATCCTTCAATCGCTCATTCTTCCAAATGATGTATGAGTTGGTGATGAGGGCTTCAAAGCCATACTTCTCCCACATCTCACGTGGCTCTACTGTGCGGATGTTCGGATTGATGACAGGCAGAAGACAGGGTGTGTTGAGTACGTGCCTCGAGGTGTGGAACTTCCCAAGGCGGGCCCAACCATCACGTTCGGTAATCTCGAACTTACCGTGGTCGCCCTCTCGGCACGGCGTCGCCTCGCGTGTCATCGAGACAAGGCGGCCCGCTCATGGCTTTCAGCCATTCGGATGACTATTGGGTATGTTCGAAGCCCTCTTCATCGTACTGACCATTGGGTCTGCAACCCGGATCTTGAGCATCTTTCAACCCGTCATTATCGTTATCCACATTGTCGGCGCAATTGCCCACAATACTATCATCACCAGAGAGCAGCCCATCTGAATTCTCTGCGATGTAGAAAAGACCGATTCCTAGAATCAAAACCACACCGATGGCGATAGCCCAAGTGTTCGCCGAAGAGCGTTCCTCGTGCTTGTGGATGATTTCTACCTGCACCTTGCGCACACCATCTTCGGCAGCGACTTCCTCGACGATATCAGAAAGTGTAGCGTCGGCCATGAACACGTGAGGGTGGTTCAACTTGTCAACCCATCTATGTTGACAGATTCAAACGAATGTGACGTTGCCGTGAGTGAGTACAAACTCACGACCCAACTCATCGAAGGTGTCGAGAAGACTTTCACTGAATTGGACTCTCCACACTTCGCCAGTTGCGAGTAAATCATTCTGAATCCCTTGCAGTGTTCCTGGTGCCGCACCGCAAGCGATGCATGCGCCATCCAGATTCAGGACTAGGTCGACGCCTTTCTCATCAGCAACGGCTTGCTCCACCTTTACCCCTCCACCGTGGCCTTCCAATGCGGCCCTTACAATCCCAAGACGTGCTATGATTGCGGGAACTAACTCCTCTGAATCGATGAGATCTTTGAGTGCTGTAGCACGGAGTCGAGCATCGCGAACAGGATCGGCGACCTCTGCAATCCTTTTGGCAGCCTCAGATTCAAGGGATTCTGCCGCTTCTTTGCGGTAAAGGTCTGTGAAATCGTCCTCGCCCATAATCTGCGCAGTCTTTGCTGACTTCTAAGTCTGACCGCACCGTAGGTGCGAAAAAGTGCAGGGGAGGCATTGATAAGGTGCCGACGGGCGAGTTCAAATCGAGAGGTGTATGTCATGTCGAGTGAAACCATTCTACGGATTTCAAATCTTCATGTTTCCATTCAAGATACGAAGATTCTTCGTGGTGTCGACCTAGAGATTAATGCAGGTGAGATTCACGCCTTGATGGGTCGTAACGGTAGTGGGAAATCGACTCTGGCCAACGTGCTCATGGGGCATCCAGACTATGAGATTACAAAGGGTTCAATCGAGTACCTAGGAGGGGATCTCACGGAGATGGAACCTTGGGAAAGAGCGCGTGCAGGTGTGTTCCTTTCCTTTCAATATCCACAATCTGTTCCTGGGCTACAGGTTGGAAATTTTCTGCGCAAATCTGTGCAAGCCATCCGGGGAGACGATGCACCGGGAGCTCGAGATTTCAGAGCTGAATTGAATGCCGTTATGTCCGAACTTGATGTCGACAAGCAATTCTTAGGTCGTTATGTGAACGATGGATTCAGTGGTGGTGAGAAGAAGCGTTTTGAGATTCTCCAACTTCTTCTCAACAAACCTCGACTGGCAGTCTTGGATGAAACAGATTCTGGACTCGACATCGATGCGCTGCAAACGGTGGCAAAAGGAATCAATGCTGCGACGTCAGGAGATTCGGGCTGTCTGATTATCACTCACTACCAACGAATTCTGAATCATGTGAAGCCTACTCATGTCCACATCTTAATCGACGGAAAACTCGTTCGAACTGGAGGGGCGGATTTGGCCCATGAAGTTGAAGAAAAGGGGTATGAGTGGTTGAGTGCAGAGAGTGATTGAATGGTCGAAAACTCGGATGCACGTGACGCGGTCGGTGATTATCGCTATGGATTCCACGACCCCGAGAACCACACTATTCGCTTCGACAGTGGATTGTCTGAACAGGTCGTTCGTGATATCTCCGAACTGAAGAATGAACCCAAATGGATGACAGATATTCGTGTTAAGGCCTACCACCATTTCGAACAACGGCCGATGCCAACATGGGGCAATATGTCGATGCTGAAAGAAATTGATTTTGATGCCATCACCTACTTCCTGAGATCTAGCGAACAGACGGAGAAGGACTGGGATGATGTCCCAGAAGACATTCGCAACACTTTCGATCGCCTAGGTATACCAGAAGCAGAGCAGAAGTGGCTATCAGGCGTGACTGCACAATACGAATCCGAAGCAGTCTACCACAGCATCCGCGAAGATCTAGAAGAGCAGGGCGTCATCTTCCTCGACATGGATACAGGTCTCAAGGAATACCCAGAACTGGTCAAGAAATGGTTCTGCACAGTGGTTCCTTATGCAGACAATAAATTCAGTGCCCTCAACACCGCTGTTTGGTCGGGTGGCTCGTTCATCTATGTCCCCAAGGACGTTCATGTTGAGATGCCAGTTCAGGCTTATTTCAGAATCAATGCGAAGAACATGGGGCAGTTCGAGCGCACCCTCATCATCGCTGACGAGGGTTCTTCGATTCACTACGTCGAGGGGTGCACTGCTCCGTCCTATTCGACCGATTCACTTCACTCGGCAGTGGTCGAACTGATTGCCCTGCCCGGTGCACACATACGCTATTCTACGGTACAGAACTGGAGTGCCAATGTCTACAATCTGGTGACCAAGAGAGCGATTGCACACGAGAATTCAGTCGTCGAATGGGTCGATGGAAATATCGGCTCTAAGTTGACTATGAAATATCCAGCAGTCATCCTGAAGGGTGAAGGTGCGCATGCAGAAGTCATCTCTGTGGCCTATTCTGGAAAAGGACAACATCAGGATGCAGGTGCCAAGATTCACCATCTCGCCTCAAACACGACCAGTAAGATTCTCTCCAAATCCATCTCCAAGGATGGTGGGCGCGGATCATATCGAGGTATG
>JASMFB010000053.1 GCA_030751995.1 Candidatus Thalassarchaeaceae archaeon | reverse complement strand
ACCCAGAAGCTATTGAAGAAGCCATGCAGGCGTATATGCCACAAATTCGTGGTCGCATCATGAATCAAGTTCGCTTTCAGAGAGATTGGGTAATTCTAAGGCACTATGCGGCTGAAAAGGGCATCAAAATATTTGGTGATTTACCCATATTCGTCGCCAAGGATTCAGTGGATGTTTGGGTTCGACCCCACCTCTTCCACCACGATGTCGTTGCTGGAGTTCCCCCTGATTATTTCTCAGAAGATGGGCAACGTTGGGGCACGATGCTGTACGATTGGCAGGCGCACAAGGAAGAAGATTGGACATGGTGGAGAATGCGTATGGCACGCACTTGTGGACTGTTCGACATGGTGCGTATTGATCACTTTCGCGGCTTTGAATCCGCATGGGCCATCCCCAAAGGGGATGAGAATGCGAAAAATGGCCAATGGATAGAGGGGCCGGGTGATGAGATTCTCCAAGCCATCATCGATGTTGCCGGAGACACACTGATTGTTGCCGAAGATCTAGGGATTATTCCCGAAAGTGTCACCGAGCTCAGAAAACGTCACAACCTTCCTGGAATGTCAGTTCTTCACTTCGGGTTCGATGATGAGAATGCAGACAATCCCCATCGGCCTGAAAACATCTCGAAAGATAGCGTGGCATACACAGGAACACACGACAATGACACCACATTGGGTTGGTGGGAGGGTGGTTCTGAACAAAGGAAATCGCGAGTGATGCAAATCGGATTGGCGGGAGAGAGTGCCTGTGATACACTAATTCGTGTGGCAATGGAATCCCCGGCCCCGCTGGCAATCGTTCCTTTGCAAGACATCCTTCAATTGGGCTCTGAAGCGAGAATGAATACACCGGGACAAACGACGGGTAATTGGACATGGAAATTCGAATGGCAGGAATTGACGGATGGTAATTGGAATGCCTTCAAACGCTGAACCAATTCAAATCTCTCTAGGGTCAAATTCATAGGACTGTGGAAGCGGACCGAGATGGTTTAGATGAGTGTAGCCTACCTCTCTGCGGAAGTCGGCTTTGAGAGTAGACTCCATACCTATTCTGGTGGCCTTGGAGTCTTGGCAGGGGACCACATCAAATCGGCAGCGGATGCAGGAATCGATCTAGTTGGCTGTACCTTGCTCTATCGCAAGGGATATGGGCGTCAGCATCTTGATTCAGACGGAAACCAGACCGAGACCTATGCAGAGATAGATCCGCATGAATTCCTTGTTGAAACGGGTATCGAGATTGCACTCCCTCTCGATGGAACTACACTTCATTCCAAGGTCTGGGTGTATCAAATCAAGGGGGTACCTACCTACTTCCTCGATACGCGCCACCCGGACAATTCTCCCGAACATTCCACATTGGGAAATCGTCTCTACGGCGGCGATGATGCGACACGAATACGCCAAGAATATCTTCTGGGTGTCGGCGGTATTCGTGCCTTGCAGGCTCTGGGACACGAGATTACTGGGCTGCACCTCAATGAGGGACACTGTACCTTCGCAATGCTCGAAATGTTGCATCAGGGATGGACTCGAGAACAACTCCGCCAGAGCTGTTTGTTCACCACACATACACCGGTTCCGGCTGGACATGATCGGTTCTCGTGGGAAGAGGTTGCAACAGTTCTAGGGGAACTCCTGCCCACCGATGCGAGCAATCTGGTCAATGACGCTAATTCCTGTTCAATGAGTCATCTTGCAGTTGCTCTGGCCGGTCAAGTCAATGCTGTCTCCAACCTCAATGCCTTTGTCGCGAGCGGTATGTTCGAAGGTACGCACATCCATCCAATTACCAATGGGGTTCACCACGAAACGTGGACTAGTCCATCATTGGCCAATCTCTACGATGGTCACCTCAAAGGTTGGAGGGAAGACCCTACTGTGTTGGCTCACGCTGGGAGAATACCAGACGCAGAACTGGTGGAGGCTAGGCAAGAAGCCCGTTCTGTTCTGCGCGATCTCGTTCGAGCTTCGACGGGTGTTGAATTCTCCGAGGAACGATTGACCATTGGATTCGCCCGACGATTTGCAACCTACAAGCGAGCCAATCTCGTATTCAGTAATCTGGAACGATTGCGTTCGATTGGAACCGGAAAGATTCAGTTCGTCTTCGCCGGCAAGGCACATCCTCGGGACGAAGGGGGGAAACAACTCATTCGCGATATTTTCGAAGGGGCTGCACAACTTGTTGATGAGATCCCAGTTGCCTTCCTAGAGGAATATTCGATGGACACTGGACTTGCGATGACCAGTGGAGTCGATATCTGGTTGAACAATCCAATTCGACCCATGGAGGCCAGTGGCACCAGTGGGATGAAGGCGGCCATGAATGGAGTCCCAAATTGCAGTATTCTGGATGGTTGGTGGCCTGAAGCGTGTGAGCATGGTGTCAACGGATGGGGCATCGGCGAAGGTGAAGATGAGCGTGATGATGAGCGTGATGCGAATGCTGTCTATGATACACTCGAACACGAGGTGTTGCCGGCATGGAATGATGGTCCGGAGCATTGGAATGACCTAATGCGGGCCTCGATCGCCACGAGTGCCCGATTCACGGGAGCGCGGATGATTAGCGATTATCTCAGATTCTACTCAAATTTCGGCTCATCGTCCTGATTGCGAACACGAACCATGAGTGTAATCAGGAATGCTCCTGCAATGAGTGTCAGTAATCCCAGTGCGACGCGGATGAATTGGCCTGTGGTCAGGCCACCCGAACTCTGTGAGTTCCCTGAACCACTGGATGATTGGTCATCCTCAATGGTGTCCTGAGGCCCTGTTTGTGGCTCAGGCTCAGGTTCGGGCTCTGGGTACACGCATGTGCTATCATCGACCTCAGCGAGATTGTTGAAGTTGGTCGCATTGGAATCCATGCAACCCTCGATCAGAGGTTCGGGTTCGGGCTCGGGCACGGGGTACTCGCATGTGCCGTCATCTATCTCAGCGAGATTGTCGAAATTGGTCGCATCGGAGTCCATGCAACCCTCAATCGGAGGTTCAGGTTCGGGCTCAGTGTTGGTTCCATTGTCGGAATTGTCTGACCCTACAGTGAAGGTATGTTGCAACACTGAATCGGGACAATCGTGCCAATTATCTTCCTCGCCACAGTTCAGGATTGTCGCCTCAAAGGTAAGGGTGATTTCCGTGCCATTCGGAATGGTTTCATTCAATACGAGTTGCCACGAATGAGGGTAAGAAGTGTCTGCGAAGATGAGGTAGTACCACTCAACCATGCCTAGGAAACCACTGACAAGGGGGTTGTCGGCAGTCGCATTCACACCAGGGTAGTGAATTTCCTTGTCGCAAATGTTCACGAGATCGAGAGTGATGAACAGAGTTGCGTTGACGGTTAGATTGTCAACAGTGAGGCAATGGCCATCGGGTTCATCTGTCTGATTGACTGTAATGGCGTCGGTTTGGAGGAAGATGGCAACACTGTTTGGGTCCAGAGTGAATCGATGTTCTGGATCCATTGGAACCTCATTCAATGCATCGTAAGCTACCCAATCCAATTCCAAATCAAATTCCGCGGATGTAGTTCCACGGTTCATGGCAATCACTGCTTGGTCGGATTCGGTCGTCATCGACCAAGCAATCGTATCAGTTCCGTTGGACAGAGACTCGTATGTCCCTCGGCGCAGTGCATCTGAATTCAGCCTCAATTGACCAATAGCACTGATGTTCTCCATCAGAGATGATTCTCGCGCGTTGAGATTAGAATCAGTTCGCAGGGCATGTCGATTGTCGGGATCTGCGCCCCCGTAATCGCCGTACTCATCGCCTTGGTAGATTACTCCTGCACCAGGTGTAGTCAGCAGCCATGTGTAGGCCTGCAATGCTGCCTGATAGGGGTTCTCGGTACCAGGCTGACCGGGACGGCCATCCTCTTCCCACTGATTCCATTCATCATCAGTACCGGGGTCAGCGCGACTTGCGAATCGGGGTACGTCATGACTGCCAACGAAGGGAACCATGGTCGCTCCTTCGACATACTGATCTTGGCTTCGTGCAGTCCAATAATCCAGATGCTGGTAGTCCATGTTGCCAGAAGTGAACACGTTGTCTACCACAGCATGATAGAGGACGAAATCAGCTTGTCCATCGAGCGCATTCGGGCCGATGTAACTGTTGATTGTGCCATACTGCTCAGCATTTTCTTCTAGGGTGTGTCCAGACCACCCCATCGCTGTTTCGCCCTTCAAGAAATAGTCGGTTCCTGCGGTTTCGAAGCGTTCATTGATTCGCACTGCAAGGTTGGTGATGGCAAGGTCCTCAACGTGCTTTACCGCATCCAGACGTCCACCATCGAGGTCGAAGGTTTCCATCCACCACATCACATCGGATATCAACTGCTCACTAGCCTCGCGCACACGCCAATTGACATCAGGCATGTATGGGCGGAACATACAGTCGAGACGGTGCTCGGTCCAGCCACAATTCTCTTCTCCACACAGACAGCCTTCGTTGAACCATTCTGGATTGTCGGTGTAGTACGGATGGTCTTCGTGAACATGATTGATAACGAAATCACCGAGGACGCGGATGCCAGCATCGTGAGCTGCATCAACCAATGCTCCCAGTTCAACCTCGGTTCCCAATCGTGAATCTGTTTCCCTAGCCGCAACGGGCCAGTATCCATGATATCCGGAAACTGAGTGTTGTCCATCAGCAGCGAGTTCGGCGCCATCTGCCGCAGTATTGAATGGCGTCAACCACAGAGCATTGACTCCTAGATTGGAGAAATAACCAGATTGAATCATCTCTGTGACGCCAGCGAAGTCCCCACCCAGCCAGTCGGCGCCTTGAGCGGCATTAGTCGAAAGAGGGTCATTGGTAGAATCTCCATTGACGAAACGATCTGTCATCACCATGTAGATGAGTGCGTCCTCCCAGGTGAAATCCGCCTGTGGCCCTTTCCAAAGTGGTAGAAGGAGGTCATCGGCGTGATTGCCATCCACATCCTCACCAGTGATGTGCAGGGTGTTCTTCCCCTCAGGTAGAGTTGACAGGTCGAGAGTCCATGTCCACGTCTCCTCGTCCCACAAACCAGTGGCCAACGCAAATGGAGTGGAATCAGGGGCACCGCCTCCAGTTCCCGCGTGCCACAATACGGTGAGAACCTCATTCTCGATAGAGTGCGTGAACATCGGCTTGGATGCATCCGCAACACGTACGACGCTGTTCTCAAAATCGTCGCAATAGCCACGATAAGGTTCAGATGGATCGAAAATCCAATTGTCATCGACAATCAACTTGTAGCAATACATACCGGAATCCAGAGAAAGTGAAGTCGTCCAAACGCCACCTGCTTTTGTCAAATCGATGCGAACGTCCCAATCATCCCATTCACCAGAGACCTCTACACTAGTGTCCTCTCCATCCCATGAGAACGTAGTGAGTGTTGGGCGAGAACGAATTGGTTCAGCGGGCGCTTCTACAATGATAGTTGCAGTCATCGACGAGTGAAAATTGCACTTGTACTGATAGGTTCCAGGTGTTGTGAATGTGAACGTGAAGGTTGCAGAATTAGACAGCGTTCCAGAATCAAACGAGACGGGGCCACTGGTGCTGGTCGCCGTGTGGGAGAACGAATCCAAATTTGTCCAAGTGATGCTGTCGCCGACTTGAATGGTGATTGTGTTGGGGGAAAACGCCATGCCTTGGATATTCACTGAATGGTCGGTTGAACGGCCCCCATCTGCATCCACATCGTAGATGATGACAGACGAAAAGAGAAGCAAAATCACTAGAGAAATCGCCGTTCGCATAGGTCTCACTCCTTCGGGAAGAGGTTGTTCGCAGTCTCAACTATTTCGTCTATATGTTTACACAGGAATCCCTTGACAAAATCGTTAGCAGGATTGTTGTAAACGTCCAACGGCGCCCCATGTTGCTGCAACTCACCCTGATCTAAGATGGCGATTCTATCTGCCAGTGTCATCGCTTCAATCTGATCGTGCGTGACGTAGACCGTGGTCGTGCCTAGCGTCTCGTGAAGGCGACGAATTTCGCCACGCATCTGATGGCGCAATTCGGCATCAAGATTGGAGAGTGGCTCATCCATCAGGAGAACCTTGGGTTGACGAATCAAGGCGCGACCGAGCGCCACGCGCTGCCGCTGACCGCCCGACAATTGCTTGGGTTTCTTGTCGAGTTGATCTTCTAATTCCATCAATTTCGCAGTCTCCTGAACCCTCCTGACAATTTCGGCATCGGGCAATTTATCCTCGCCCTTCGCCATACGCAACCCGAAGGAGAGATTCTCAGCAATCGTCATGTGCGGGTAAAGCGCATACGACTGGAATACCATGCCTAACCCACGCGCACCCGGGGGCAAATCATTCACTTTGGCATCATCGATCATGATGCTGCCCTCACTGACGTCTTCAAGACCAGCCAGCATCCGTAAAGTCGTCGACTTTCCACAACCACTAGGTCCGAGTAAAACGAGGAATTCCCCGTCTTTGATCTCAAGATTGAGGCCTTTGACAGCCTCGAACCCGTTCTCATATCGCTTCATCACATTTTCATATCTTACTTCGACCATTGGATCACCCTTTGACGCTCCCTGCGCTCAATCCCTGAATCAGGAATTTCTGGAAAACGATGAATAGAATCACAACTGGAATGCTGACCAAAAGGGATGCTGCGGCGAAGTCTCCCCATGCCTGTCCAGTCGAGGAGATGAGGCTGGCAAGACCCACAGGGAGTGTGTACATGTCGTTGGAAGTGTTGAATGTAAGGGCCAAAAGATACTCGTTCCAAGCCGCAAGGAAGCTGAACAAGGCTGTCACGGCCACCGCAGGGAGTGAAAGTGGAAGGACAACTTTCCAGAACACTTGGAATTGATTGCAGCCATCCAACAGCGCCGCTTCCTCCAACTCTCTAGGCACAGTGTCAAAGAAGCCTTTCAACATCCAGACACACAGTGGTAATGCGGTCACAGAGTATGCAAGAATCAAGCCGAGACTTGTATTCAGTAATCCAAGTGATTTCATTACTAAGAAATAAGGGACGAGGATGATGATTCCAGGGAACATTTGAACCAGTAAGAAGACGAACATGGAAACTTCTCGTCCACCGAATCGGAAGCGGCTGAATGCATATGCTGCTGGAACCGCGAGTGCGAGACCCATGAGAGTCGTGCCCAAACTAACAACCAAGGAATTTCGCATCCAGATCCAGAAACTCGAATCGCCATCGAGCATCTTTGAGAAATGCTCACCGGTCCAATCAGAGACACCTATATCTCCTCCGAGGATATTTCCAGGAGACATTGCAACATCGAGAATCCAGAGGACAGGGAGTAAGACGATTAGTACAGCATGGAGTAGTAAAACGTGTGATCCTATTGCACCTAAACGCGGTGCCATGACCTTGTTTCTTGCCAATCCAGTCTCAGCACCCTTAGTGGATAAAGTCCCCTTGGCCCAAGTTGAAATCACCGGGGAAGAAAGCCACCAAAGTGCAAGTGTGGCAGGACCAATCAACCACAGTGTCGACCAGACATCGATCAGCATCTGCATTCCAGCCGCATAGCGAATGACACCGATGAGTAGGATGACGCCGGCTTTGCCCATGGCCACATCTCGCTTCCACCTCTGCTCTCCGTCTGGCAGGACCAGCCAGAGAACGCCCAAGGCAAATGCACCGAGAAGAGAGAGTTGCAGAGACAGCCAATCCTCACGAATCCATTCAATGCTAGACAAAGCGATATTGACGCCGACCGCAATCGGTAACCAGAGGCGCAGTGTCACGATTTCTTGCGGTTGGTAACACCGCTGTGAGAGAGTCTTCATGCACTCGCCTCCGTCGCATTGGTTCGCTTCATGTATACCCAAGAGAATGCCACAAGCATGAGGAAGATGACCACGGACCATGCCGCAGCCACGCCATAGGCTCCATCGCGGAAGGCAACATCGTACACGTATGTGATCAGAATATCGGTTTCACCCGGCTCCCCGAACCTCAGGTTGGGGCCACCATCCGTCATCAGATAGATGACATTGAACATGTTGAACGTCCAGATGAATCCGAGCAGGCTCAATGGAACGATAGCACTCTTCAGATTGGGGAGTGTGAGGTGCCTGAATTGGTGCCAAGAACTGATACCATCGACATCTGCAGCCTCGTACATATCTCGAGGTAGGGCCTGAATAGCACCACTCAATGACATCATCATAAACGGTACACCGAGCCAAATATTGACGAGAATGACGAGGGTTTTCGCCCCCGATGGATCAGCCAGCATCTCGAAGTCGGTACCTAGTACAGAATCGATTAGTCCCTCGGGTTGTAACATCCCCTTCCAAACAAGGACGGAGATGTAAGAAGGAATAGCCCAAGGCAACAACAGTGCGGTTCTGTATGCGGTTCGCCCACTTACGTGGCGATTGTCTAAGGCAAGGGCCAGCCCCAGTCCAAGTCCAACGTGTGCAATCACGTTGGTCAATGTCCAGATTAATGTGAACAACGTCACACGAATGAATCCGGTCGAGGTAAGTACTGTGACGAAATTTTCTATTCCAATCCAAGCGTTGTCGCCCAGATGGCTCTGATCCGCATTTGTGAATGACAACCAAATTCCGTAGATTACTGGGTAGAATGTCAGCACAGCCAAAGCAATCAGAGCTGGGGCAATGTAAGCATGAGCGAGTTTCCCGCGATGTTTGCCCTCTTTGGCGTCTCTCCATCGCAGAAAGCATAGCAGGGCAACCAGTGAAGCGACAATGGAGCCAATGGCGAACAGGATGGGGCTTGTATCAGGCGGAGGGGGCAAGATATCGGCTACTGAGGTCGATGCATCCATCGAAAAGTGAAGAGAGAGGTCGGCATTGCCGCCATAATCGACGAACACCTCGATGTGGTGTGTCTGATCTGGAATCATCCCCGTAAGCCCACACGTCCAGTTTCCAGCTGTAGCAGGCACCACTGGATTATCACCTAAACGAAGCAATTCAACGCCCCCAGATGTGCATGAGTCGTAGGTCGATTCAACCGTACCGAATTCACCTACCTGAAGAGTCGAATGCGAGGTGTTGTCGACATAGACATGGTACGACATGGCCGAAGGGTCTACTGGAACCGTGACATCGATGGTTCGGTAACCGGGAGCAAGAGGGAACGGTTCAGAAGTTGATTGAGCAGACAGGAGGTTGTCCATCTCAGCATCGGCCCCCTCAAGCGCCTCTTGAGCACTTGCGCTTCCCCCGTGGACCTGTTCAAACGCGGTACCCAGAGGGCCATAGACAATCGACATCGCTCGTGTGGTTGGGGCTGGAGTTGCGAGTTCGGCTTGGGCAAGGAAGCCCGCGAGTACAGCATCGGCTTGTACCTCAGAATCAGTCGCAGTCTCAACCGCGGTGGGCATCGTCATCGTATCCAGTGCGAATGCCTTCTGTACCGATGGAGATGAAAGATGGAGTGCAAGAGTTGTCGCTGAAATCTTCTCCTCACTCTGCTTAGAAATAGACCATCCTTTGTATGTGACCAGAGGTGAAGCCCGCAAACCTGTTTCTTCGATTGTAGGAAGCAGAGTTTGACCTACATTCAGGCGACCTGCTTCGTATGTTGCCCAATTCCATGGGCCATCGACAATCATGGCAGCTTCGGATTGAATGAATTGGGATTCCATGGTTTCCCCAACGGTTCCTGTTCTGACTACACCATGGGTCTGTTCTAGCGAAAGGTACCACTCTAGGGCTTCAGCACTTCCATTTGAGTCGAGAGTGGGATTTCCATCTTCATCGAACAAACTGCCACCGAACCCATTTTGGAACGGGAACCACCAGTAAGCGACCTTGACAGGCACAGCCAACCCATACACATCCCCTTGAGTGAGATTTTCAGCAGCAGAGAGTAGATCGTGCTGAGTCCACGTCTCATCAGGGTATGTGATGCCTTCCGCATCGAACAAATCACGATTGTAGAGCAATGAGAGGCAATCCTGGCTCGCCGGAACACCATACAATGCATCTCCATATCGCATGGACTGTAGTGCCTTGCTGTCAAAGATGGCTCGTTCCGAGGGGGTTAGATGTGGGCGGAGGTCCTCAAGCAAGGGATAGCCGTCGACACGAACTTCGCCGATTTCACCTAACTGATCGCTTGAAAGACGGACGAGGTCGGGTGCCTCGCCACCTTGGGCAGCCGTCAGATAGAGTTGGTCGATGTCGCCGAATGGGACGCCCGTGACCTCGATGGAGACGTGTGGATTGGCATCCTCGAATTGTTCGATCGCATTCAGAAAGGTGGCCTCTTCTTGGCTTTCAGCAGCAAAGGAGTGCCAAACCTCCAATGAGATTTCAGAAGGAGAATCAGCAACAGCAAACGGTGAGGGAATAAGGAGGATGAGGCCGAGAACGATTGGTAACCAGCGCCTCTGCATCAACATCTGACGCAACCATCTCGCCTTTGACTCATTCCCCGCCTACGGCGGGGAATGGCTCACCTTCGAAGAGATGGGGCCAAAGCAAGCGACAATCCTTCTCCTGGACATGAGGAACACCAGCAGCAGCGAACCCATCGATGGCAATTTGTTTCTGGCCATTGAAGCCGATGAATCCAGAGCC
>JASMFB010000052.1 GCA_030751995.1 Candidatus Thalassarchaeaceae archaeon | reverse complement strand
ACTCAGGATGGAATCGACTTGCGCGTCGTTCAATATCGGGAAGGTTTTCGCTAGATCCGTTTTCTCGGCTTCCTCGGCCCCTTCAATGGACCCAACCCATGGGGCCAAAATCAGCATCAAAAGGAGTGAGATGACGAGTCGGCCGCGCGCTTGCATGCGAACGCCCTTTGGGCGTTCCCATTTCAACGTTCAGTCTAGATGAATGGCGGTCTAACAACGACCGCTGGTAGGTTTCGCCGGGGATTGACGGCAATCTCAACTTCCTCACCGACCTCAACGCCCTCAAGATAGGCCAAACCGATGCCGACCTTTCCAAGACTGGGGGATGGTCCGCCAGACGTGATGGTTCCAATTTGGGCTCCGTCCTTGAGAACGGCGTGGCCCATTCGAGGGAAGGGTCCCTTTTCAGTGACCTTGAGCCCAAGCCACTTGATGCCGCCACCATCGAGATGTTGCGCTTTGGTAGCCTCGACGCGCGCCTTGCCGATGAAATCGTGATCCATGTTCAGTCCAAACGGTACGAAGGTCTCAGCTGAATCTCTGGCCAGATTCTCCGAGCCACCCAAATCCGGATGACAGAAATCTTGGCCTGAAAGAAGGAATCCTTTCTCCATTCGCAGCGTGTCTCGTGCCCCCAGTCCTGCGGGAGTGATGCCGTGACCGCCTTCATCCAATAGAGCGTCCCAAAGCGTTCTCACCTGTGCATTTGACACAAAAATCTCGAAGCCTCGTTCCCCTGTGTATCCAGTCCCCTGAATCCAGCCTGAGATACCAAGAGAATTCTCTACAATTGCTTGACCATGGAAATGTCGAACTACATTGTTTGTACCGAGGACGTTTTCTAGGATGGCAGGGGAATTCGGGCCTTGGAGGGCTAGGATACTGGTATCTTCTGACAGATTTTCAAGTGTAATTCCTTCATCGATATGAGTGTGGAAATGATTCCACATATGGTCAATCATACTGGCGTTGGGGACACCGAGAATCTCAGTTTCACTGACGACACAGAAAATCATGTCATCGATGATGATGCCATTATCATCGAGAAAATGGCTGTATGCACAACGACCCGGGTTGATTAGGCTCGCTTTTTGAGTTCCCACTCCGTCCAACCATTCGCGGACGTTCTCTCCGGAGAAGCGGAAGAAACCCATGTGTGATACATCGAAGAGGCCTGCGTTCTCGCGCGTATTGAGATGTTCATCCATCATTGAGGTGTACCAGATTGGTAATTCGAATCCGTGGAAATCGACTAGGTTGCCACCGCGTTCGACATGGGCATCGTATAACGTCGTGCGAACAAGGTCACCTCCCGACATGTCCCGATGGCCGTCGCCTCGGCCCTTGAATCGCACGGCCATCGGCTCAGGCCCGATTCGCAACCATCAAACACTGTATCGAAAGGGTAGATGATATGTCGAGTCATCCAGTAAACGAACCCATCCTCGGATATGCACCAGGGAGTTCAGAGCGAGCAGCATTGCAAGCCGAACTGGATCGACAGATGTCAGATTGCCCAGATATCCCTTGTATCATCAATGGAAAGAAGGTGTATACTGGCAACATTGTCCCCCAAGTTATTCCTCACAAGCATGGCCACATCATTGCTGGCGTGCATCAAGCGGGCAAGGCCGAAATTGCTGCTGCATGCCAGGCAGCCATCGATGCACAGGACGCTTGGATTGACTTGGGCCTTGAAGGCCGATGTGCCATCTTTGAGCGTTGTGCCGAACTCTTGGCTGGAGATTGGAGAATGAAAGTCAACGCGGCCACCATGCTCAATCAGAGCAAGACGGCGTTTCAGGCTGAAATTGATGCGGCTTGCGAACTAATTGATTTCTGGAATTTCAACTGTCATTACGCACGTGAGTTTCATGACCAATACCAGCCACTGGTCTCCCCCCCAGGAGTCAACAACAGCACAGAGATTCGACCACTCGAAGGGTTCGTGTTGGCAATTACTCCGTTCAACTTCAGCAGTATTGCGGCCAATCTTCCAAGCGCACCAGCAGTTCTCGGCAACACCGCTGTATGGAAACCGAGTCGAAATTCGTATCACTCAAATTACGTATTGATGGAACTCATGATGGAAGCGGGATTGCCACCCGGTGTAATCAACTTCGTCCCCAGTAGTGGCCCAGATATCTCAGATGTATGCTTGTCAAATCCAGACCTAGCAGGCCTCCATTTTACAGGTTCAACTGCAGTGTTCCAAGGACTGTGGCAGCGCATCGCCGAAGCTCTGCCGAATCTGCGATCCTACCCGCGAATCGTGGGGGAAACCGGTGGCAAGGATTTCGTCGTCGCCCATCCTGATTGTGATGAACAAGGACTGTTAGTCGCATTGCTACGGGGCTCATTCGAGTATCAAGGGCAGAAGTGCTCAGCCGCCTCCCGTGCGTACGTGCCCAAATCAGTATGGGGTCGAATAGGTGGACCTCTCTGCGATGAAGTGCAAAAAATCACTATGGGAGATGCGCGTGATTTCACCAATTTCATGACCGCTGTCATCGATCAGCGCGCCTTTGACAAAATCACTGGATACATTGAGAGAGCACAAGCCAGTGATTGTTGCGATGTGGTAGTCGGTGGTGGTTCTGATGACAGCGTTGGCTGGTTTATCGAACCGACAATCATTGTGACAAGTGATCCAAATTACGAATCGATGGTTGAGGAGATTTTCGGGCCTGTTCTAACTGTATTCGTCTATGAAGATGAGGACTTCCATGGTGTTCTGAAGGTCTGCGATGAAGCCAGCCCCTATGCACTCACGGGCTCAATCTTCGCCACACAAGAGGCGGATATTCAGACCGCGTTCAATGCGCTTCGATTCACGGCGGGTAATTTCTACATCAACGACAAGCCAACTGGTGCAGTTGTTGCGCAGCAACCCTTTGGCGGAGCCCGGGCATCTGGAACCAATGACAAAGCAGGTGGACCGTTAAATCTGCTAAGATGGATGAGTCCACGCAGTGTCAAACACACCCTAGACATTCCTCAAGATTGGGGTTATTCCTTCCTTGAACCGGATGAATAGGTGGAAAAATGGACACAAGTATCACCTATGTCTTGATGGTTGGAACGCTAGGTTTCTTCGGCTATGTTGGATATCAAGCCGCAATAGAAAAGGAACTTGATCAAGATTCATATCTATCAGCACGAGGGACACAAAATTCCCTGAGAATCGGGCTCAGTCTGTTCGCATCCGGCATGGGTATCTGGATTCTCTTCGGCCCATCAGAAGTAGGATACTACGGTGGATTCTGGGACGTTGTCGGCTATGCGTTGTCTTCAGCCACACCGTTTCTCTTGTTGGCCTATGTCGGCCCGATGATTCGCGAGCGGTTGCCAGGCGGAGTAACTCTAGCTGATTATGTGAGAATGAGAATTGGTAGACCCATGCAAATCTACGTCGGTCTCATATCGGTGGCCTACATGTTCACCTTCCTGTTCGCTGAATTCACTGCCATCGGCAAGGCGATGGAGATTCTTGGCAACATGGACCCACTCATTCCAATGGTGGCCGTTGGAGCGGTGACCTCCGCATACACAGCCTATGGTGGGCTTCCCGCATCACTACGAACCGACCGTTTGCAAGCCTGGGTCGTCATCTGGCTAATCGTTGTCCTGCTGCTCATTCTGTTTGGAGGTGACATCGGTTCACTCATCTCCGATGCGAAGGCGTACAATCCCGAAGATGATTGGAGCATTGGCAGCATGTCCTACATGGATTCGTTCTCCTCGGGGTTGGCCCTCATAGTCGCCATCACCGCTGCAGAGATGTTCTCACAAGGGAATTGGCAACGAGCCTGGGCTTCAGAAGATGATGAGGCGCTCAAGAAGGGTGCACTAATCGCAGCCGGATTGGTGCTACCACTGGTCTTCGTCATGGGTGTACTCGGCACGGTAGTGGCTGGCCAAGGAGCCGTTGAAGACCCCTCGGCGGCTTTCTTCAATCTCATTATGGATGCGCATATCCTTGTCATTGCAGCCTTCGTCGTACTAGGGATCGCATTGGTGTGTTCCAGCGTCGATACATTGCAGAACGCTGTGGTCGCTTCAATCTCCAGAGACCTTGCGGATGGTAACATGGATCTCAGGCAGGCGCGAATCGCGACGCTTGGAATGATTCCGGTGGCCATTTATTTCGCATCGACCACGGATGCACTCAGCGTCTTCAAAATCTTCCTCATTGCCGACCTGTTGGCCACAGCAACGGTTCTACCTGTCTTCCTGACCCTATGGGACCGCATCGATTCTCGAGCTGCTCTTGCGGGTGCAATCTGTGGATTGCTCTCAGTTGTCGCCTATGGAACTGTGACCGCAGACCTGAGTACGGGGGTCGACTATCTGACCTCTCCGACCAATGAATTCGGATTGGCCAATCTCGAGGTGTTCCTGTCTGCCCTCATCGGTTCAGGGGTTGTCACCATCGCGGGTTCGGAGATTCTAGCCCAAAGTGAGTGAATATCGCTTGGGGGTTCGGGAGCAGCCCTAGGAAGGAATCAAGAGTGAACCGGTAAACCACCCTATGGGTGAAACTATGACAATCGGCAATCCGACGGACACGCTGACCTATGTTCGAGCATTGGGGCTGATTGTGGGTGGATACAGTGCGTACCAACGAGACAAGCGTCGAGAAACCGATGTTGCGGTGAAAGAAGAGATTCTTCGCTGTGCGGATCGTGTTAGAACCCATGTTGAAAATGTTCATGATGATGCATATCGGGATGGGAACGTCAAACTTGCCAAGGCTTGTCAGTCCACGATCGAAGAAATCGATGCACTGCGGAATGATGTCAACCTTGGAGAAACTGGTGGCGAGCATCCTTTCTTCAGCAAACAAATCAGCGCTTCAAAGAAAGTCTTGAATCAACTCATCAAGCATGACCATGAAACAATCACTCTGTTGGTGAAAGCGGTAAATCGGAGTAACGACCTGGAAAAGACCGCAGCCGAAGAGGGAGATGTGATGAAAGCCGTGCGGGAAACGCGGCAATTGGTCACTAGTGTTCGAGGGCACTTTAGCGAACGTAGAGCGGTTCTTAGGAAAATTCAGTAGGAAGTGGAAAAATGGCAACACATCGATGGCGAGACAGTCCAGAAGTAATTGCAAGAATGATTGACTCTGGTTCGATTAAATCTTGGTCTGTAAAAAATATCGTACTCAAACCCAATGAAACCTGTGTCATCATGGCTGATGGAAAAATCCAGGATATTCTTTCGGAAACTGTCCTCAAGAATTACGTCGGTGGGTTCACCCGCTGGCTCGGCAGCAAAATCGGATTGGGTTCTAGCGACCACAAACTCATTTTCGCAATGACAGGACCTTTTGATCTCCTGTTTAAGATGGAAGGTGCAACAGCAGATGGTGGCAAAATCAATGGCATGCTGAACATGCGTCTACAGATTCAACGAGATGATGTGCCTAAACTTGTGAATATCTTTGCCAACAGCGGTCGGGAACTCAATCGTGGGTTCTTCGTCAAGATGTATGAGACTGAAATCATGAGTCGGGTCGTCATCCCATTGCTTTCCAAGCAGGCGGACATCAATGCGGTTCGCTCTGCCGACTTTGCCGACATGATTGAGATGGCGGTTCGTGCAGAGATGCGAGGGTCGTTTGACCAATATGGCATCACTATGTTGCGAGCGTTCGCAGTGGTCAATGAGACGGACCTAGAGAAGTTGCAGGCATATACTCAGCGAACTAAAGTCATGGCAGCTCGTGCGGATTTAGTCAATGAAACTGCATTGGATGCAATCAATCGACAACAGACGTTGACTCTTGCAAGAATCGAGGCTGAAGCAAATTTGGCCAAAGCCATGGCCCGAGGTCAGGTCGAAGTCGCCCTAGAGAGTGAATTGCTAGAATTACGAAAACAGGAAGCCGAGTGGGCTGCAGAGCGCCACGATTTGACTGAGAGGCAGGACATAGAGTTGAGTGGGAAAGAGCGAAAGATGGACATCGCCATGAATGCCTTTGAACAGGTTCAGGCTGCCAAGCGTGCTCGGATGAATCAGGAATCCGTGGCAGACCTTACCAAGCAGCAGAAAACCGATGATCTTCACCGCGATATGATGGAAATGGCAGCTGAGAAGGGCGCATTAACTCCAGAGGTCATGCAAACCTTCCTAGAACAGCAATCCGCACAGAAGGGAAACAATCAGACACCAAAGGAATCACCTACCAGTGATTCGATTTGTACCTCCTGTGGGGGTCAAGTTCAGATGGGTTGGATGGCCTGCCCTCACTGCGGCAACCAACTCTAGAATCATTCGTCGATTCTCAAGAGGTCCAGAGGAATTGCAATAGGCGGCAGATGATCACTGAAGCGGTGACGAGTCGTTTTCGGTGGAAACAGTTCATCGGAGGTAGCAGTGTCAATGACTTGCTGCTTGGTCAGAGAATCAAGTTTACTAGCAGGCCATAGATCGAGTTCGATTCCCTCATCCTCTAGATAATCCACCTTGATAACAGGCAATCGTGACAAGCCTATGCGGATTCCAACTTGATGACGGTGATGTCCATCGAGAATGGTACCGGATTCACGATCGACCAAGAGTGGTTTTGTGTAAGCACTCCAACGTAGCGTCATTTCGTGCAAAGTATCGACGTTTCGAGGTTTGACCTCCTCGTGTGGCCTCAACCACGCGATGGGTACCAACTCGACGTCCATGCACCGCCCACCGAATCAACGTTCAAATCCCTTCGCACGTCGATAGCATCATGTCCGAGAGGGCAGGGAAGGGGTTGATGGCCGACAGTGCATGGCTGGAAGGGGTCGCGGGTGACCTCGATGGAGACTCACTTCCAGCGGCGCTCATCGGCTGGAAAAATGACCTTCCTGAAGCCCTTCGCGAAGTTTGCAATCGCATCGCCACCGCGGGAGGCGGAGTGTGGTTGGTCGGGGGTTCAGTGCGTGAAGCGATGCTTGGGAATCCTTGGAAAGACCTGGACCTTGCTACCACCTTGAATCCAGATGATGTGATTGGAATCTTCCCTAGGGCACTACCTACTGGAACACAATTCGGGACTGTGACGGTTCGCCTAGTCGATTCAGACATGCAATTTGAAGTGACGACACTGCGCAGTGAAGGCTCCTACGGAGATGGGCGTCGTCCAGATGAAGTTGCGTTCGGAGACTCACTTGAAGAGGACCTGTCTCGCAGAGATTTCACCATCAACGCGATGGCGATGGATCTTGGTCGAGATATCCTGCATGACCCATATGATGGGCAAGGGGATTTGCAAAATCAATGTCTCACCGCGGTCGGAGACGCGACCGAACGTCTGGGGGAAGATGGATTGCGGCTGCTTCGTGCCTACCGATTCATGGACCAAGGAAAAAGAGGTGTGTGGCAACCCGATGGCGATCTAGCAAAGGCCCTAGTCAACTGTGGACAGATGCTGAAAAATGTCTCCGAAGAACGAGTCTGGTCGGAATTTCGACGAATATTGTCTGGAGGGAATGCCGCTGACGTCCTTGAACGTATGAGGAAAGATGGGATGCTCAGTAGAATTCTACCCGGCTGGGATGCGGACATTTCCCTACAACATCTTCTTGATGCTCCAGAAGCGGATGTTTTCGCCTGTCGATTGGTCTTACTTGCATCTGAGATTCCAAATGAGAGGTGGAGGCGTTTGGATCATGATTTACGCGCACTCAAATTGTCCAATCGTGACAGAAATCGAGTGATGGATTTGCATCGACTTCTCGACCACCTGCCTTCCGATATACCTGAGTATCGCCGTTACAGGGCTAGTGTTGGGGATTTAATCGATGCGCATCTAGCAATAGAAGATGCGTTGCACCCCAAAGCAGCATCATCAATTCGACAGGCGCTGGTTGCCCTTCCACCGCTCAAAGCTGGAAGTCGGCCCCTAATCGATGGTCATGTTTTGACTACAGCCACCGAGTTGCCATCCGGACGACGATTGGGCCGTCTAAAGGAATGGTTGTACAGAATCCAAATTGAGCAGGATTTAACCAATTCCGACGAAGTATTGGCACTACTCGATGTATTGGATTGGGTCTCAACGAATCCAGAACTGTGGCCGGATACCAACTGGCCCTAATCTTACTCACTGAGAGATTCGATGTACTCATCGGCTGTGAGGAGTTGGTCTTCATCAAAATCATGCGGATCAATGAGAATAATCCAACCCTCTGAATATGTATCATCGGTGACCAGTTCAGGTGTGGATTCCAGTTCGTTGTTCACCTCAAGCACCTTTCCAGCACAGGGTGAATGGAAGGTCTCCCTGCGCTCAGCAGAACGCAGTGAGAATAGGATGTCGTTTTCACTGAACTCTTCGGCCACATCGGCGAAGTCGAATTCATCGTCTGCGGCGGCATTGTCCACCAAAGCATCGCTGGGCAGAACGGCAAGGGTTACACGAAGAATATCGCCCATTTCCTGAATCAAGAGGTCCGATACGCCCATCTTCCACGTACCCTCTTCCTTGTCGACCACTTGCATCCACATATGGTTGCGCGTATATTTTCGATCCGATAGGATGCTGAATTCAAGATAATCGTCCGCCATCACGTTCCCCTCATTGCCGCGGCGGCACCACGACATATTTCAATAAATCGCTTTGAAATTTACAATCCCGTCCGTAGGACGGGCGCTTTCACGCATTGATTATCTACATGAGCCCGGTGGCAAGAGCGAGGCACCACCATGCAATTCCAAGAGACGGAAGAACAGAGCATGATTCGAGAAATGGTCAGGGACTTCGCTGAAGAAGTTCTGGCGCCAACCTGTTTGGCCAGAGATAAGGCACAACAGCCCCCGATTGAAGAGTGGGCGCAGTTCATCGAATATGGATTGCAATCTTGTACCATTCCCGAAGAATATGACGGCGTACCTCTAGATGATGTTACGGAAGCAATTATCGTCGAAGAATTGGCACGCGTTGACCCTTCGTTCGCCGTGTTTTTCTGTGTCCATGTCGGGCTCTGTGCCAAGACCATCGTCATCCATGGTACCGATGAACAGAAATCGAAGTATCTGCCGATGCTTGCAGCCGGTAAAGTCGGTGCATATTCTCTATCTGAAGCCGGAGCCGGAACTGATGCTGCTGCCATGTCTTGCAAGGCAAAATTGTCTGAAGACGGGACACATTACCTGCTGACTGGAGAGAAAATGTGGGTGACAAATGGTGTCAGTGCAGATATTTACGTGCTGTTTGCCAAAGATGTCGATCATCCCGATTATGGAGGAAAAAAGCATGGCGGCACAACCGCATTCATTGTCGAGCAGAATTTCGAAGGCTTCACGGTCGGCAAGAAGGAGGATAAACTTGGAATTCGCAGCAGTGACACCTGCACACTGGTTCTGGAGAACTGCAAGGTTCCTGTCGAGAATGTGCTCAAAGAATCAGGCAAAGGTTTCCCCATCGCCATGAATGCGTTGGACAACTCACGGATTGGAATTGCAGCCCAAGGCCTAGGAATTGCCCAGGGTGCATACGAGTCGGCGCTGAAATATGCGCATGAGCGGGAAACGTTCGGAACCCCAATCGCACGGCATCAAATGATTACAGGATATCTTGCCGATATGGCCACCCAGGTCGAGGCGGCGCGTCTCATGGTCTACAAAGCCGCTTGGGCCAAGGAACAACACTACCAACACGGCGGCCATCGCCACTCGAAAGAAGCCAGTATGGCCAAACTGTTTGCCGGCGATACGGCCATGTGGGTGGCTGAACGTGCAGTCCAGATCCTCGGGGGATATGGTTACACCACGGACTTCCCCGTTGAGCGATTTTTCCGAGATGCGAAAATTACCCAAATCTACGAGGGAACCCAAGAAGTGCAGAAACTCGTCATTGCTCGGGCTATTAGCAAGGACCTGTGACCAAATCGAGGTCGAATTCAGTTCCTGCGGGAAATGTAACGGGTTCCGAACCCGAGCGGAAAACCGTGGCGTGGCCGCCAATTAGCAGTCCTGTATCCCCGTCCCATCTGAGGAATGCTCCCTCCCACAGGCCAATTACGGGACGATTGTTGTACTCATGGAATTCTTGGATTCGTTGAGTTCGAGTTTCGCCAAAATGTTGCTTGAAAGATTCTCCTTCTTTCATCCAGATTGTGCCCTCGTGATAATGCGGATTAATTTGGAACGGAAGCAACGCAAATGTTTCGAATGATGGAGGTTGAACGATGGGCATATCATTGGTCGTCTGCATGGTCGGGCAGGCTACATTGGCACCAGCGCTGACACCCATGTATGGCATGCCTTCGGACACACGTTTTCTCACGATATCGAGAATCCCATTTTCATGCAATCCCTTGGTTAGCAAGAATGTGTTACCTCCTCCGACGTAGATTCCCTCGGCCTGCTCGATAGCCTCAATTGGATTGGCAAAGGTTTCGATCCCACGAATCTTGACTCCGCTGGGCTCAGAAAATTTCGCAATGTCAGAGGAATACTCAGAATAATCCGAACTGGCATAGGGGATGAAGACGATTTCTGAACAACCCTCAAAATGACTCGCCATTTGTTCGTAATAGATTGCTCGTCTCGCCTCACTGCGAAGGCCCCCACTGCCCAGTAAGAGTCTCATGCGTCAGTCTCCAGTGCTCTATTATCTGCGATGAGACTGGTTGCAGACTGTGCGATGAGGGGGTCTGAATCTTCAGCCAATGATGGCAATAAATCGGCAATAGGTTCTGGGAGTGGACGACCGTGTAGATGTTCCAAAATACGTGCACGAGATGAAGGATGGCCATTCAGTAACAAATCATGTCTGATGTCATCAGCTTCTGATTCCCTACGTGAAC
>JASMFB010000051.1 GCA_030751995.1 Candidatus Thalassarchaeaceae archaeon | reverse complement strand
TCGAACGGCTTCGACATTCTCCTTTGCTATCTCTTCTGGACGAGGTCGTTTACCTCCGCCAGTACTGAATCCCCCGCCGTGCATCTTCATGCTGCGTACGGTGACGTTCACCACTACGCAATCGGGTGCAATCCCGCTTGCTGTGGCCTTGATATGCATCATTTTCTCAGCGCCCATCTCTGCACCGAATCCCGCTTCAGTAACAACATAATCAGCGACTCCGAGAGCGATTCTATCTGCGATGATACTAGAATTTCCATGCGCAATATTGGCAAAGGGTCCCGCATGGATGAAAGCGGGGTCTTGTTCAATGGTCTGCACAAGATTAGGTAGGAACGCTTCGCGCAGCAACAATGCCATCGCCCCGGCAGCCCCGATGTCATCTGCCTTAACTGGAAATCCTGTTCGACTTTCGGCCACAACAATTTCTCCAAGTCTATGTCGAAGATCTGCATAATCAGAGGCGAGAGCTAGAATTGCCATGACCTCGGATGCTGCTGTGATGTCAAACCGCTCTTCTCTAGCCACTCCGTTCTTAGGTCCACCTAATCCAATCGCTAGATTCCGAAGCGCGCGGTCATTCATATCGATGACACGAGGCCAGAGAATCCTATTCGTATCAACATCGCACTCATTTCCGAAATAGATGTGATTGTCCAGCATAGTTGAACAAAGATTGTGTGCACTGGTGACTGCGTGCAAATCTCCAGTAAAATGCAGGTTGATGGCCTCCATCGGCAAAACTTGGCTGTAACCACCACCGGCCGCACCGCCTTTGATGCCGAACACAGGCCCCATACTGGGCTCTCGAATGGTGCATGTAGCATTCTGTCCGATACGGTTGAGTGCCTGAGTCAAGCCAATTGTGGTGACCGTTTTTCCTTCACCGAATGGCGTGGGGTTCACGCTGGTCACCAATATGAGGGAACCACGAGGTCGATCGAATCTCGATTTCAACCCATCCCACGTAATTTTGGCCATTCCTTGCCCCATTGGAATGAGTTCTTCAACCCCGATTCCAAGCTTCCACGCAATCTCTTCGATTGGAGCGGTTGAGGCCTCGTGGGCAATCTCCAAGTCAGTGGCCATGGACAGGCTGAACGCTTCCGGTATTCAAGCATTCATGGGATTGGCGCACCGTAGGTGCGCATCCGGTTGTTTTGTGAAGGAGTGGGGGCACGGCTAATTTGGTAGCATGCAAATTCGATATGCAGTGGCCGGGCGGCCCATTCGGCATTCACTTTCTCCCGTTCTTGCTGCTCTGACCGCAACTCACCTGAAACAGGCTGGTCTTGAAGTTGACCTCACAGAGATGAATTTGCTTGATTCAGAAGATGTAACCTCGCCTATGGCATGGGCTTGGGTAAACCGAAACCGCCCTCAAAAAGAAGTAATCAATAGATTGTATGGAGATCCAACGACACCCTCCTCTCTATCTAGACTTCTACGTCTTTCATCTAAAGTGATGTCTGATGTCAAGGCGGCCCATTCTAGTCATGTGCCGAATGGAGATACACTTTTTCACGAAGCCCACGAACGTGTCAAAACCAGACGAGGTGCAAATGAATCATGGATTTCTCTTGCCAGTCCACTGAAACATCTCCTCTCACCCCGTTCGGGCGTCCATCCAATAGATGATTGTCTAGAAAATGGGGCCGTGAATCAACTTCGATGGGACGGTGACAATTGGTTTTGTGCGGGGACCGACGGTGGCGGACTTGTCGCTATCGCTCGTCACTTTGGTTTTGATTTCGAAGCCAAGGGTGTAGAAGCCCCACTCCTGTGCTTAGTTGGAGGAGGAGGTTCCGCTCGTTCATGTGCCGCTGCATGGGCTGCAGTTGGCGGTTCAATCTGGTCCATCGGTGGTCGACGTTCTCTCGATAAACGAGGACCATGGATTCAACACTTGATTGATGGTGACGCAGTTGCCGACAATATCGGACCACGCCTTTTCATCGATTTTGATATCGCAGCTGGCAAACCTAACTCGTCACATTCAACCGATGCTGATATACACTTGATTTCATCATACAATTCACAAGAAATCAGTGGGGCTGTGGAACAGAACGAATCTGGATTACTCCTTGACGGACGTTGGTTACTCGTCGCCCAGCATCTAGAGGCTTGGGCGCGACTCTATTGCCCAGAAGCAGCCCATTTACTTCCTGGCCTAGGTTTGACTATGACACGTCTTCTAGCCATGGAATCCGCCCTAAGGGCGGATTGAACCGAATAGGGTTGACTTCAAGTCAATTGACAAACCCCATGGGGGCGATGGCGACCATTCGGCGGACATTGGCGTTGTCCGGACTCTTACTCCTTTCTTCTCTTTCTGGGGTCACTTCAGGAGCAGAAAGTTTCAGTGATACCCACGAAATCGATTCTTTGCCTGCGGGATGGCAGGCCATAGTGTGGAACGGCAACGATAACCAGACCCACTGGGGACAAATCTACTACCCATCCAATGCATCTGGGCTAGGTCAACCGATTGACAACACCTCTGGCCCCTTCCCTCTTCTAATCTGGATTGGAGATGAGGGCGAATCCAGTGATCAGTACGATTGGCTGGGCAAGACCGTTGCCACATCTGGATACATCATCATCGTACTGCCTCCTGATTGGAATTCAGACAATACTATGGCTCAATGTTCCGACATTCTGGCCCTGTGGTATCGGTTGGTGTACAACAATCAGAACGGGAGTCTTGTAGGCGATCCCGCAAATATGCAGGATGCCTTCGATCTCGACCATTGGGGAATCGGTGGACATGGGGTTGGCGCCAAGCAAGCAGCCACCTGCCAACTCCTAATGACTGGAGAATGGAACGGATTCATATCCAATCCACCACCCACCGCGCTGATTGCTCTCGGACTTGAGGATGCCAACACCAACGTCCCTAGACCCTATCTGGGCCAATCACCAGACCCAGGTATGGGCCTCTACCTCACCGGGACAATGGATGACATTGCGAAAGCAGATACGAATGTCGATGTTTGGTTGACCAATCATGCAATTCCTTGGCATTACATGTCCGTTATTGGGGCAAATCATGTACAATATCAGGATGAGACCACATTTTGGGAATCATTCAATGATGGTAATGCCCAAATCGAACCTGAAGAACAACAGAACCATGCAAACGAACACATCGTGCCATATCTTGATCTCATGCTGAAAGGTGAACATTCACAGTGGTTGAATGCCACGAACCGTGAGGTGAACTGGCAGAACCCATCAGATTCAATTTCATACATTTACGAAGACCTCAGGGGTGCTAGATTCATGCCGATGGTATCCAATTCTTCAGATGTCAATGAGATGGAAGGTCTATCTGGGCGGGTGGTTTCAGTCAATACACAATTGACCCACCGAAATGGGGCACTCCCAATAGGGACAACCATTCTTTGTACGATTTACGAAGGTGGAGATTGGTGGGATCCAATGGATTTCGCTACCTATGGAATCAATGCCACTGGGACTTTCACAAGTTCTGTAGACAACGGCAACACCTCTGCGACCGATTGCGAAGTATCTACTGAAGGAGTTCCGCCGGGCAATCGCACCCTGATAGTCGAAGTGAATTGGTACGGGATGCCGTCCTACTTAGAATTGGGATTCTTCCGGGAGAATCGTGAGCCAACGCTGGTTTCTCCGGCGCCGGTCATCGAGGTTCCCCAGCACGGGAGTGCCAGTATCCCATTCTCAGATTTTGTCACTGATCCCGATGGTACGTCTCTAATTGTAGAAATGCTCCCCCATCTTCCAAGTTCCCATCAAATGCATTGTTATCTGGATGCCAATACAATTGTTTGCGACCACACGGGTGAAGCAGAATGGAACGGAACAGAAATCCTGAATTTGACAATCTATGATCGATATGATACCAACTTTTCAACTCACCTGAATTTGAGTGCTAACGTATTCCCCATTGATGATTCTGTAGTGCAGATTGCCGATATTCCTGAACTTAATATCGATGAAGATAGCCCGCAGCAATCGGTTTCGATAACATCTCACTTTGAAGACCCTGAAGGCATGAATGCAACCATCATCAATGCCTCTACATCTGGTGGCTTGGATCTGTCGTGGACAAATGACAATCTCGCAATCCAACCCCAACTCAACTGGCATGGAATCAACATAATCGAAGTCTGGGTCGGCGATGGAACAAGTGCTCCAATCGCTGCAACATTCACTGTCAATGTAGCCCCGATTCCTGATGGGCCACGTCTTAACTTAACACGGGTTTCATTGGTTGAGGACACCCCTCTTGAAATCCCCCTTTCTGAACTTGGATGGGATGAAGACGGCGAATCGGTTGAATTTGAAATTGAAGGCAACCACTCTCATCTCACAGTCACCATCTTGTCCAATGTCCTGAGAATTGTTCCTGCTTCTGATTGGTCAGGGCTGTCTGCGGGATGGAACCTGACAGTTACCAGTGCAGACGGTAATTCAACGGGTCCAATCGAGTTTGAAGTCTCCGAAGTCAATGACCCCATTCAATTGACATGGGGTCCATTGGAAACCGATGCTGATGCCGATTTCGTGGTCGCTATTCACGATCCAGATGACGAAACGCCGTGGACTGTGAGGACAAGATGGGATGGACTTGTTTGGTCCGAATTTATTGCAGATTGCACAGCTAGTGATCCAAGTTTAGAGAATCCACATGATTGGGAATGTTCCATTTCAAACAGCATGAGTGAATTGTACCCAGGTGCCCATCGTCTTGAAGTCCAAGTGTATGAAAATAACAGTTGGACTGAAGAGAAGATCTACTATCACACCGTTCCGGTCCCTGCATCTAATTCAACAAATGGCGACAATTCACCAGTAGACACAGTCGAGAGTGGTATTGAATCATTTTCCATCTGGGTCGTTTTCGCCATCGTCGTCGCCGGCGTCGTCGCCATCATTGGGTTGTACATGATTGCAACTTTGTCCAAGGATGATATGGAAGAAATGTTAGGCAATCCTGCTCCCTCATATTCGAGGGAAGCGGATGAATTCTCTGACCTTGAAGTTGAACTCGTGGAATACGATTAGAGTGGGATATTCCCGTGCTTCCGAGGTGGTTGCCATACACGCTTTGTCAAGAGTGATTTGAGGGCACGAATCAACCTGAGTCGGGTTTCGTTCGGCTCGATGACGTCGTCGAGCCATCCATTTCTTGCTGCCACATACGGATCGCCGAATTTATTCTTGTAATCCTCAACCAATTCCGCATGCCTTGTTTGATAATCATCCGCATCTTTGAGTTCACGTCTGTGGATAATGTTCACCGCACCTTCAGCCCCCATGACTGCAAGTTCACCCGTTGGCCATGCAACGTTGTAATCAGACTCAAGATGTTTACACGACATGGCAAGATATGCTCCTCCGTATGCCTTTCGGGTGACAACCGTCATCATCGGCACAGTGGCTTCAGCATAGGCGTAGAGCATCTTTGCACCATGGCGTATGATGCCCCCCCATTCCTGTACAGTACCGGGCAAGAATCCAGGCACATCGACAAATGAAAGTAGAGGGATATTGAATGCATCACAGGTTCGAATGAATCGAGCCGCCTTGATGCTTGCATCGATGTCAAGGCAACCGGCGAGTACCTTTGGCTGATTCGCTATGATGCCGACTGAATGGCCTGCAAGTCTTGCCAAACCAATGACAATGTTGTCGGCATAGAGGGGAAATAATTCGACAAAATGACCGTCGTCGACGGTTGCTTGGACGACCTTGACCATGTCATATGGCCGATTGCTATCGCCGGGTACGATTGTCGAGAGTTCGGGACAGTCTCTGTCGTGGGGGTCTCCGGAATCGAGGTGCGGAGGACTTGCCCCACAATAATCAGGGAAGAACGAGAGCAATTCAACCGCGATTTCCATGGCCTCATCCTCATCACTTGCAGTGAGGCAACAGATTCCAGAGCGTGAAGCATGCATTTGGGCGCCACCTACCTCTTCAGTCGTCATCTCTCCACTTACGGTCTCTTCTGTTTCAAGTGGGCTGGAAAGGAACAGTTGCCCGTAACCCTCGCCTAATATCACGAAGTCAGCCAATGCAGCGGCCAAAGCGGAAACTCCGACGACCGGCCCCAATACGAGACTAATCATTGGTACCCGCCCAGAACATGACACGAAGTAATCCAGCATTTCACCCGTGGCAGCTAAGGAATGTACGCCATCATGTGCCCGTTGTCCACCACCGTCCCAGATACAGATAATGGGGACACGGGCTCGTTCAGCCATCTCGACAACTTTGGCAATTTTGTTGGCGTGCATTTCTCCCATCGAACCACCGAAAACAGTGAAATCCTGACTGAAGCAGAACACTCTTCTCCCATCGACGCTACCATGGCCTGCGATTACACCATCTCCGAATTGAGGGTGCATGTGCATATTGTCATCTCGATTACGATGGGTAATCAGTGCATCAATTTCGATAAATGAATCCGGATCTAATAGAGCATCGATGCGTTCCCTTGCTGTTGCTCTCCCGGAGGATCGTAACGCTTCAAGGCGCGACATTCCCCCTCCCGCAGCAGCCTGTTGACGCCGCCAAGCCAAATCCTCCGACTTGTCGCCCATATCGCTCTCCATAGGAGAGCGGTCTTTCATGAGAGCGGTCAACAATGAATTGAAAATTCCAATTGAAAAATCAATTTATCAATTGAAAATTGAAGAGGTATTCTCTCCGCATAGATTGGCATCCCAGCCCGATTGCACATCTTGACCCGTGGAGAGCAAGAAATGCAGTTTCACTAATGCAGCATCAGGACCCGTTGTTGCGTGATTTCCAAGGACACCCAAATCCTGTTGTTCCCTTCCCTTGCTGTAAACATCCATATGGATTGGGCCATGGATACATTGTGTGGTCATTACAGCAACGCCACCATTTGCGCAATAATCAGTCACAGCTTGTCGCATTGCTACATTCTCTGGACTGTCTCCATTCGGATCTTCAATGGGCAGGTGCCCCAACCCAGTTCCGTGAAACAGAATTGCATCATAGTTTGAAGCCAAGGCAATTTGGTCCGCGTACATGTGGGAACCAGCGACGAGTTGCAATATTCTCTTACTTTCATCAAATTCGATTGGCTCGGTAGCAATTTCGCGAGTCGCTGCTTGAGCATCCGTGTGAATCTCACATTCTCCACCTCGGCCCACCGAGATTGTCCCAAGTGGCTGGGCGTTGATTCCCTGAAATGCATCTCTCCTACTAGAGTGGAATTTCCGTGTCGAACAACCTGGTAAGATTGCACAAACCCCATCGTCATTGCCCGCATGCATGATGATGACACTTGTATCTCCATTCTCGCCTGTAGGTGCGGGCCCATGAGCGGCCCAATGTACCGCTGCAATCAGATTCTCCGTTCCATCTGTAGATCCTCTGTCGCTGCTTCTTTGCGAACCCGTGAACACGATGCGACCCGGAGGGCGTCCTCCGCCGCCCGACCAAGCAAATGCTGCCGCCGCTGCCGAATAGTGCATTGTATCAGTGCCGTGGGTAATGACTACGCCAACCGCGCCCGAATCAAACGCTTCCTTGGCTGCCACCATCATCGCGTTCCAATGGCGTGCCCGAATGTCGTCTGACCACATATTGCCCAATTTCTTGGTTCGAATTCTAGCATGTTTGGCCAGTTCTGGAACCGCATCGAGCAGTTCCTCCGGCTCAAATCTTGCAGCAACAGCCCCTGTAACATAATCAACTTTAGAAGCAATTGTTCCGCCTGTATGCAGAATACAAATCTCTGGGAGACTCGGGTCTTCTGGTGGCCCTGAATCTAGTTTTTCTTCGACCAATTCCGCTGCACCGAGGAGTGAAATATCGGACACTTCCGTTTCTGCAAAGGTGACGTTGTAACCATTGTCCAATTTGACGGTTATATGGCCACTTGCAGCCGGTGCGAGAAGAATCCCTTCATGAGTGACTGCGCCCTCGGGGGTGCTCGCTGTTAGGCGTACACGATCACCACTCTGAGGGTTACCCATACGGTGTTGGGGGACCAGACATCCCTTCAACCGAACGGTCCGCTTGAATGGATATCCTCATATTCGTTAGTTTGGTGGAACACTCCGTTGCCGGGGTGGCGTAGTTGGTGGCGCGTCGGACTCATAGGACAACCTGCAAAGGTAAGAGATGAGCGCGATAAACCTCGAAATGTCTGAGACATCCGAAGGTCACGGGTTCGAGCCCCGTTCCCGGCACCATCATCATTGAGCGTGGCCTAACCTATGGAACCCATTGCTCAGTTCGTCATGCCGAACCCATCATAGGCGGTCTTGCACCCCGAAGGGGTGGGAACCATGGTCGACCTCTCTACTGCGATGGCTGCAGCTGCGGCCAGTGACAAGCGTCGCGGTGGCCGAGACGGGGAGAAGAAGAGGCCTGGGGGAAAGGTTGGAACTGAACCTTTTGATCCAGCCGACCACGTCATCAAAGAGAAGGCCGATACAGCATCGATGTGGTTGGTAATCTGCTATGCAACCATCATTGGCACCGTCATGCGATATGTGATAATGCCAGCAATCGATGCACCCGCCAGTGCATTGTGGTCCCTCCCTTTGTTCCTGATACTGACAATCCCAACATTACATAGGGTGATATTGAGTAAATATGCCGATCGTTACACCTATGGAAATTGGTTTCGGGCTAGTTTCCTTTACACATTCACTTGGCTTGCCGTTTGCTTCATTCTCGTCAATCCCCCGTTGGCAGACATATCTCCTCCTGAAATCGCCCAACATACCAAACTCGTCGACCTCGATGACCCTGATTGGAATCGACAGATTGACGACCTCGTCATCGGCGACAATCTCAGTGAAAGACGGTTGGGTCTAGCCTTTGCAGTTCGCGATAATCTCGATGCAACCAATGTTCAGGTTCGTGTGGATATAACTACACTTGGTGGAGCTTTGAATTGGACTGCGACCTCATCATCAATGAAAGGCAATTGGGACAATTATTCATCGAATGTTTCGGGAGTGGTGGAGAAACCAAACGATGTACCTATTTTGCTCGAACTCCCTGGAGATTTTCAGTTTTCAAGCGGAGCGACCTACACCATTGAAATCACATTATCACAGACTGGCGATCCGTGGGAATTGGAAGAGAAATACACTTGGCGATTCACCCTCGTTCCTTGATGTTCACTTTCGCCTCTAATCGTGGCACTGCTCCACTTTCACTTTCAAAAGTCTTGCTCCCTCATGCGAACGAAGGTAGACCGGTGGCCTCACCTGTTTGATTTACAGAGGGATGCAAAATGCTGAACGAGAATACACTGGAAAGACTGACTGAAATGATGGAATCGCTGGGAAATCGGGTGATTCGGAGAAATATGGGTGTGGCAGCGGATCTACTCTGCTGGACACCACTTGCTCCGATGATTCGCGCTTCACGACGCTCTCGAATTGAATCTCAAACACATGAGATTCGTCTGCGAGAAAAAGCTGGCTCTTTATGCGAAGATGCAACACGCGACCACGCCGATCTTCTAGTTCCCGCTTGGGGATGATTAGGCAGATAAATTCGCACAGATTGATGCCGTCATCGAGTCAAGTTGTAGCGCTTCACCGCCGCCTTCAACAAGGCGAAAATCGATTTGCGCCATCATTTCTGTAATCTCAAGTTTCTGAATTTCACTCAGGAACTCTGCATCATAAAGAGCCCGGTGAAGTTGATTGACTAAGTCTGTTCCAGCCAATCCAAAATTGTCCAAAATGGTTCGCAGACGTCTTCGTGCAGGATGGAAACCATCCTCCTTGCAGGCGAGAAGGTAGCCGTGCAATTCCTCAGGAGGCGCTGTTGCCGTGGTTTCGTAGATGAGCGCTCGCGTAACGTGCGTATCCAAACTTGCGCTGACTTGTAATGCCGTAATTGCTCGCCTGAGATCGCCAAGACTAACATGGACGATGGCATCACATGCATCTTCATCCAATTTTATTTCCTCGGCTTGCGAGACGGCTTGGATTTGCATTCGAACTTGATCATCTGCGAGTGGCCGGAAACGGAACACTGCACAACGGGATTGAATAGGTTCAATGATTTTTGATGAATAATTGCACGACAAAATGAACCGACACGTTTCTGCATACTGTTCCATGATTCGCCGCAGAGCACCCTGGGCATCCGCCGTCAATGCATCGGCTTCATCCAGAAAGATGACTTTGAATTCGACACCGAGTGGGCTGGTGCGTGCAAACTGCTTGACCTTGGTCCTGATGCTCTCTAGTTTTCTTTCATCACTAGCATTCATTTCCAACAGATTCTCGCTAGATCTCTCGCCAAATACATCTGAACACAACGCCAGCGCTGCCGTAGTCTTACCCGTGCCAGGGGGCCCTGCAAAAAGTAGGTGTGGAAAGGTCCCCCCTTCTGCATAGGCAGCAAGGCGTTCAACCGTGGCGGTTTGCCCCCGAATATCACGAACTGTTTGGGGGCGATGCTTCTCCACCCACATTTTCGCCATCTGAATCGGGGCCCTGTTTCCGACGGGCGTCAATGAACCTATCCCATCCCCTGATTTCCCTGTAAACATCGTCTATCATTGACCATACGTAGTATGGTCGATGAACCGCAACCCATTAACAGTAGTTGGGTCCGTCCTAGCGCGAGGCCCATGACTAGCGGAGCGAGGAATTGGAGTGCAACCACGGGAGCCATCCTGATGGTGAGCTTGATGATATTCAGCACATGGATACAGGTAATTGACAATGAATCGATCTTGGACGAGGCTCCAGTGACTCGATTTATGAGTGCCAGTGATACACTGTCAGATGATACGCAGACGAACTCTAGTCAACCTTCCAACACCTATGGAAGCGCTAGCAATCTTCTGGTGGGGGACTATCCATCGTTCACAAATGCAAGGATGCTCGCCAACATCCCTCTGACGTTGAATGCAAACGGCGTTCTCCCATCCACAGCGATTGTAAGTGAGGCTATTCTTGAACTCAGATGTCAAAAGCTATCTGTTTTGGATGCAGGCGACACTGCTCTCTACCCGGCTCGATTGTTGACGGACTTCGACGAGGCAAATGCCTCTCACAATGTCAGTGATACTGGCACATATTGGAATGTATCTGGTGCTGATGGTGTCGGTACGGATCGTGGTCATTGGGAACCTGGTGA
>JASMFB010000050.1 GCA_030751995.1 Candidatus Thalassarchaeaceae archaeon | reverse complement strand
TCCAAGAAATGATACATGTTCTGACCCGTAGATGATGCGATCGTATACTTCATCGCTGATAATCCATAGATTGTGTCTGCGAGCGAAATCCAACAATTCATCGCGTTGGTCACTGGAGATTGTTGCTCCCGTAGGGTTGCTAGGGAAATTGTACAGAATCACCTTGGTGTTCTCATCGACTAGTTCTTCCAAGGTTTCAATCTGCGGGACGAATTCATGCTCAAACAGACATGGGTAGAATCGAGGTTCCGCGCCACACAGAGTCGCATCAGGAGCATACAAGGGGAAATATGGCTCAGGCAGCAGGATGTTATCACCAGGATTGAGAGTGGCCAACGAGCAACAGAGTAACGCATTGGTTCCACTCATCGTCATGCACACGTTGCGCTCATCGAGATTAGGTTGGACTGATGCCCAATCTTCAGCAATCCGTTTGCGTAGCGCGGGCAATCCCGCCGTGGTTGTGTATTTGTTGTGGCCATCCCGCATGGCTCGGCACATGGCATCGATTGCTTCTGGTGGAGGCTGGAAATCGGGCTCGCCCAATCCGAAGGAGATGACATCGTCACCCGCCATATCGAACATCTTCCGCACACCTGTCGGCTCAATCGCCAGTACGCGGTCGGAAAAGCCGGCCATGGTCGGCCGGAACAGCCTCTTGCCCTTAAGCGGTTTGAGTGGTTAATCGGTCAATCAATTCGGCTTTATTTCCAGAAACTGGCAAACCTTGTTCAGACAACCGTTTCTTTAGTTCTGCAACAGTAAGGGCAGAGAGGTCTTCCTCGGGCAGAAGTTCGGCCTCAAAAATTTCCTCGCCATCGCCCTGCATTGCCGAACCCTGTCTCATCATGATGAATCCGATTAGGGCACTAAAGATGGCGATTAGGACAAGCCCGCCTCCGATGATAAGCACCATGGATAATCCACTGACCGAGGACGAACCACTACCTGTGACTTCAACCAAAACTGGCAAGGATTGCTGGGCACCTCGGATGGCTCGAATCTCTACAATCTGCTCACCGGATGGAACACTGGATAGATCGAGTGCGACAGTCCAGTTGAATGGAGTCAGGGGGCCCAGTTCCTCGAGCACGACCTCATAGGTGGCTTCCTTCCATGTTCCATCCCCGATTCGGAATTGAACTGCGGCGAGTACATCAGATTGGGTCCATGCATGTCCAGAGATGATGACTTTGCCACCATCATTGGTCACATTCAACATGTGGTTCTGAATGGTCCAGTCAATACTTGCACTCTGATTTGTCTCAGCTAGATGTAAGGCAAGTTCAACGGCGGCGCGCGCATCGACCATACCGTAGCCGAAGTCGCGATTCCAGTAGGGGTCAACGCTGGGGTTGGATGCAGGTCCACGACGCTCTGCAGTTTGCTTGAGTACCTCTTTGATTTGCATTGGATTCAAATCGGGATTTGCTTCGATTACGAGGGCGATGACGCCTGTAACGGATGGAGTCGCATAGGATGTTCCCGAACCACGGCCCGTGTAGGTGTTGTCACTGGCATCACCGAGCCCCAAGAAATTGGTACACCCGCCACTTGTTACACATCCTTCGGCTTGGATAATGTTCGTCCCAGGTGCAGAAATTTCTGGCTTCAATTCGTTCACTGGATTTCCATCGCCGTTGTCCCTTCGCTCACCTCGTGAAGAGTATCCAGCGACCGTGTCGTCACTTCTATCGATGGTGTTCTTGTCGTCGGTTGCACCCACGGTGATTGAAAGTGAAGAGGAGCCCATGCCGGACAAACCATCGTTGTCAGGCCCATCATTTCCAGCAGCAACACTGACTGTCACACCTGCTTCGGTGGCTTCGTTGAGAATACGACTGTGCATATCCTCTCCATCGCTGCCACCACCCTCATGGCTGGTAATGCCCCATGACAATGAGATGATGTCGATGCCATGCATGGACTCGTTTACACCGGGCCAAGCCGTATCTCGGTTGTCAATAATCCACTGGATACCATTCATCGCCGATTCATAGAACT
This sequence comes from Candidatus Thalassarchaeaceae archaeon, assembly GCA_030751995.1. Classification (GTDB taxonomy): domain Archaea; phylum Thermoplasmatota; class Poseidoniia; order Poseidoniales; family Thalassarchaeaceae; genus MGIIb-P. Next base: position 9,983 of record JASMFB010000050.1, on the reverse strand, counting down.
CCTGAGGGATGAGATAATTCTCGAATGGTCCCGCACCCACATCTGTGCCGATTCGTACATCGACCAATGTTGCATTCGGTGCGCTGCCATAGTAATCGGATTGACTTCCATCGGCCTCAAGGCCTGTGGCAGAAGCCATGCCCATGCAAGCCGTTCCATGCTGATTGCCGTCATCGGGATCAAATGAACCGTCATCTTCACGCGCGGTGGGTGCACATGTTGGATCGGTGTGCATGAAACAGACCGCATCATATCCTGCGATGTGTTTGCCTTCCAATCCGGGGTGTTCACTGTCCACACCAGTATCGGTCAGTGCAATATTGACGCCATATCCAGATACGCCCAATTGCCACGCACTCTCAGGATATTCTGTGGAATTGCGGGCTTTGACGGCTGGAGTTTGGATGTCGCCGTAGAATACTATCTCTCCGTATCGCTCCACCATTACAACGCCATCAATTTTCGACAATTGAGTTACATTGGAGGCATCAACCGCCCCGATCAGAATTGCATCGACTGCGTCAACAACCAACTTGGGGGTGAATCCTAGGTCGGACAAGTGTGCCTCATCTTCGGCAGTTGGGGTATGGTCGTAAGAGAGGCCCACCCAAACGGTTCCAATGGCCGATTGAAGGCTGTCGTGAATTCCATTTCGATCTTGGTCAAGACTGGTCCACGACCACCAAGGCCCAGTGTTCCAAGTCAGTGGTTGGTGGGCTGGAATCTCAGTTGTCCAATCGGCGTGGATGAGTTGTGCGTCATCGAGTACCTCGAATCCATCATCTGTCGGAGGTACGATTGTGCCAATCATCGGCAAAGTTAGCAACAACGAGAGGACCATGGCGAGGGGTGCACGCATTGGTCCCATGTGTAGACGTGTGCGCGGACATCCCATGAATCCAACGCTCACTCGACTAGAAGAGGTGGGGGCAGAGGGATTCGAACCCCCCTCCACCGGTCTGGAGCCGGTAGTACTACCAGGCTATACTATACCCCCAAGGCAATAGTAGGCCGACGGCAACGATATTTCAACCGAGCGGTGAGGCGATGAGCCGTTCACTGCTTGTTCTGCTTTCGGGCAGCGCGTCGGCGGCGGAGTTTCTTGCGACGCCACTTCCATCGCTGATTGCCGGCCTTCTTCCAGGCACGACTTCCCCGCTTCATCGATTCGGCCGACCTACTCCCCGTATATGAGGAAATCGGGTCACTCCGAAGATAATAAGTGGGCGATACAGGATTCGAACCCGTGTTCTCGGATTAGAAATCCAAGGTGATATCCAAGCTACACTAATCGCCCGTAACCTAGCGCGGTCGCTGGCCCTTCATGAAGTTCACTTGAATGGACGAGCACACTTTGGGCATCGAGATGGGGCTTTGACGGTGGTTCGATCCCAAACAAACCCGCAATGACCACACGTCCAATCTTTGACCTCTTGTTGATTCAGGGCTTGGTTGCGAATGTCCTGCAGTAGTGGACTTTCGGATAATTTCGGACTGGGTGCAATCGCGTTGACCAAATCTGAGTGGCGTGCATCATGTTCAGTCATTCCTGCCGCATGTAGCAATTCGTGAGCCAACGTATGTGCAAAGAGTAGGTCATCCTCAGCCAGAATAGGATGAAGTCCGATGGTCACGGGACCCGGAGGTAGGCGTTGCCGCTTTCGGGCTTCGACTTCGTGTGGTCGCATCTCGAAGCAAGTATTTCCGAGTCGATCGGCTTCCGCATCAAGCCATTCCACGCGCACGCGCGCGAGGTGAGCAAGAAAGGGAGCCTCTTCTGTAGATACAATTGTGGAAATTGAATCAAGCATTCCTTCGGGAATCTCGGGTGCTATATCTGGCACTGTTCTCGCTCTGGCCGTCGCCGACACATAGCGGGTCAATCGGTCACCAAAAGCGCTGCCCTCCATGCCTTCGTGACAGGTTGGTGAGGCTTAAATGAGCGGGGCCGGTCGTCGGGGTGCAATCAAGCCTGCTTGGATGTAAAGGGCGCTTAGATCAGCTGGAAGATCGCTTGAGTGGCACTCAAGAGGCCGGGGGTTCAAATCCCCCAGCGTCCACCAATTATTCGACTGCTGTAATACGGAGAGATGATGTACGGCGTGGCAGGGCACGCCGTCCATGGATGTCCCATACGGACCTTATGGGACTATGATGGGCATCATCCTGTTCCTCACACCACTGTTGTGCTGGTACTTCACTCGAAACCAGACAGAAAGCAGGGTGCCAATGAATCAGATCTTTTCTGAAGTCAAGAAACAAAGATACTACCTGCATATCAGTGGATATTTACTCATCATTATTTGGAAGAAATTTACAGATAATCTCAATGAACCAATCAAAACCAGCACTGGACATTACACAGATTGGGTTCATGGATTTGAGGGTGAGTTAGTACTGTGGGTTCAGAACACATTTGAGCATGCAATGCTAACGGAAATTCTGAATTTCCACTATCTATTCATCTATCTCTTCTTGATTTATGTCACCACGATTTACTACATGTTTACGGGCGAGAAAGATTTGACTGACAAGGTGACGTTGAACTATCTTCTCATCTACGCTCTTGCGGTCCCGTATTACCTCTTCTTCAATGTCGAAGTCACCAGTACATACATCGCAGGAATGGATTCCTTGCTGTATCAGGATTCCTGGTACGCCGTTTTCTATGCCAGCCATGATCCGCTCGACAATTCTGTACCGAGCCTGCACATTGCGATTCCCTTTGGAATATTGGCATTAAATTGGTTGCATATTCGCGAAAAGGGCATTGAACTCAAGGATTGGAAACACCGGCGCTATCACCAGTTCATATTTTGGAATACCGTCTTGTTCTCGTTCACGATTCTTTACCTAGGAATCCACTGGTTTGTTGACATTCCTTTGGGCATAATAATCGGAGGTATCTGTGCGCTTTTCATTCACCACATACAACCCAGATTACGCAATGGATTTGGGGCCACATTCAAGGGTTTCACTAGAATCAAAGCGAGCCGTCATGCCGTCGTAGAAGGAATAGTCGTGTTGCTGATGGTTGGGTTGTTGATGGCGGCCATGACCTACCAAGCTGAAACCATGGATGAGCGAGTATCGATGCGATTGGGCTCCGGGGATTCAAATCATGATATCATCCAAGAGCTGCAAGATGGAGAGTCTGCGACATTCATTCTGACAAATCTGGATGGAGAAGAGTCAGTACATGTGGTCATCATCGAATTGGAACAAGCCGCCAAATCGATGGGAGAAGGCGATATTCTATGGGGTGAACTTGAAGGTCAAGCGATTACAGTACCCCCAGGTGAGACTCATTCTTTCTTAATCGATGAACCTGAATTATGGCATTTGGCCATTGTCCACCTCAACGACAGTGCACAAGGTGTTGTTGAAGTCCATATCACTGTGGAATACAGTGTAGATGATTTGGTGACAGGCTCACTCATTATGAGTATGCCATCTCTATGGATGACTGGTTGGGTTTTCCATCGTCTTGCTCGTTTGAAGTGGGATGGGCGAAGTTGGATCGATTCGACCCCGAGTCATGCTTGGACTTCAATGGGCGAATCTGAGTGAATTGCGAATGTTCTTTCAATATCAATATTTCTGTTCGAATGAATGAAAAATATGTTAATTTCTATTCATATGTTCAGAATGTTCGTTTTTTATTGTGAAAATGAGCCTTGCGAATTATGAATGATTAAGAGGGGTCATTCCAACCCGTGCCCCCGTAGGGGGCGCGGCTGATGCTGGCGACGGATTTGAAAGAGGTGAGTGAAAACATGGTCGATGGGTCTGTGACGATACGATTGCCAGTCGCGGAGCAGGCGCGATTGAACAGGGAACGGGCCGACACATACCATCGATACCACATCGATGCATTGGAAACTGAAAATCGCAATAAATTCCCTCGTAGATTCAATGTGAAGGTTGGAAAAGTTGGATTGGGGAAACTACTCTTCAAGGAGTTTTTCAAGTATTTCGGGCACTGGGATGTAGTCTTCAGTCGACCCTGTACATATGGTGTATTCAGTGGCCCCGTGGGGGGATTTGCACCTCGTCCAGATCTTTGTGTCGGTTGTCTGCGATGTGAAGTTCAACATCCAGATTTCGTCAAGGTTACTCACAACCCTGAGCTTTCGGCATTGGGCGATTCTTATCTCACGAGCAAACACATCGCAACCATCGATGAAGAATCTCGAAAGGGATCGGTCCCGGTTCGAGGCCAAGGTTATCGTGGACGATTCGGAGGGCCAGGATTCGATCAGATGTTCACAGATATGTCGGAGATTGTTCGTCCCAGTCGTGATGGAATTCACGGTCGTGAACTAATCGGGACTAGTGTAGATCTGGGATCCAAACCGATGCGTCTCAAGTTTGGTTCAGATGGTGGCTTGTTGGATGAACCCAAAATGATGGCGATCCAAGTTCCCTTCTTCTATTCCCCTCCGCCCGATTCAGTAGACACTGGAATCGTGCCTGAAATTCTAGCCGAGGCGGCAGATAAGGTGGATACACTGCTGTTTCTCCCCGAGAGTACTGTCACCAATCAGGGTCTTGCGGGCCCACACGTAGTGCCAATCATTGCCCCTAGTCAAATCGGCAATATCGAAAGTCATGCTAAGGGAACCCGGATGGTAGAGATGTCCTCGTGGAACTTAGAAGCTTGGAAACAAGTGAAGGAACACCCACTACTGGTCTCAGTCCAGTTACCATTGACTGGTAAATGGATGAGTACGCTGATGGAGATGGTCGACAACGGAGTTTCCATCATTCATCTAATCACGGATCACCACGGTGAGGCTGACGATGGGCGATTTGTGATGGACCTCTACCAAGAAGCACACTTCGCCTTGGTTGACAAAGGATGTCGGGATGAGGTTACGCTGATTGGAACCGGAGGCATTGCAGGTGCGGATCATCTTCCCAAGGCCATCATCACTGGAATGGACGCAGTGGGCTTAGATTATCCACTTCTTATCGCCATGCAAGCTCGCTTGACTGGAGACACCAAAACGCGTGGTGCTGCTGCGGTCAAATTGCCTTCAAATTTCGATAAAGAATGGGGTGTACAACGAATTCTCAATCTCTCTTGCTCATGGCGCGACCAACTCCTAGAGATTCTGGGGGCCATGGGTGTGCGCGAAGTTCGACGTCTCCGTGGAGAGATAGGTCGAGCAATGTGGTGTGGTCACTTGGAGGCCGAGGCGTTCAGTGATATCGAAGGATTCCCAGGAGGTGGGCACTGATGTCAAAGAAAGAATGGTCGAAGCCTAGTCAGAAGTTGTTGGAGAAAACGCATCATTTGATGCACGATGGATTTCATCAGCGTGCATTCCCTGACACGCCATATGGGTTGCCTGAAGCCCTAGGTGATGCAAGATGGACCGACGAGTTGATTGCCAGCGCATGGTACATGGCTGAAACCGGAGAATGTCCAGAACACCTCAACTTCAAGACTGGGAGAAGTGGCGGTGGTTTTGACCGATTGGCGTTCAAGGAATTACCTGAAGAAAGCCAACTTTCTACCGATGCCGAAGTCGATATTACACTTGAGTTGAATCGCCGGGGGGATGAGAGAAACAAGCGAACCATCGATGTGCCTTGGTATGGAGGTGGCATGTCCTACGGTTCTGTCTCAGTCAACGTGATGATGTCCCGTGCCCTCAATGCCAAGAAATGGAATACACTGATGTCGACTGGCGAAGGAGGTTATCCTCCTCAACTGTATGAGTGTGCGGACAATGTCATCACACAAGTTGCCACAGGATACTTTGGCGTCGAGGAGAAATCAATCCAAGCTGCACCGATTATCGAATTCAAGTACGCACAAGGTGCAAAGCCGGGACTTGGGGGGCACCTGCTAGCGACAAAGGCTGGAGAAGAAGTGGCCAAGATGCGCGGTAGTGTGCCGTTTGTCAGTCTATTCAGTCCATTCCCTTTCCACTCAACCTATTCAGTTGAAGATCACATGAAGCATCTGGATTGGATTAAGACTGTCAATCCAACTGCGATGATGTCGGTCAAGGTCAGCACACCACACGATGTAGACATGGTCGCCGTTGGTTCATACTATGCCGGGGCTCACATCGTTCATCTAGATGGGGGATTTGGAGGCACTGGTGCTGCTCCGGAGATTGCCAAGAAGAACATCGCCATGCCGATTGAATTGGCCATTCCCAAAGTACACAAATTCATGCAAATGGAAGGTATTCGTGACAATGTCACTCTGATTGCCAGCGGTGGTGTCCGCACAGCGGACGATATTGCCAAAGCAATTGCATTGGGTGCAGATGGTTGTGTTCTAGGTACCAGTGATTTGGTCGCCATGGGTTGCACCCGTTGTTCCAACTGTGAGGGCGGACCCAGCGGACGTGGTTGTCCATGGGGTTTGACTACCACAGATGCAGAGTTACAGGAATGGGTTCAGCAGGCTTGGGGCGCGGACCGATTGGACAAGTATTACACTGCCTTGGCCAAGCGATTGAAAGAGATTCTGCGGCAACTTGGTTTGTCCAACATTGGAGAATTACGTGGTCGCACCGATCTATTGCGATACATAGCCGGGGGTGAGTCCTGATGCACGCTAATTTGCCCGGAACGCCGACCGAATTTATCGATGTGGTCGGAAGACCGCGTGGCGATGTGCCAGCAAACCCAGAAGCGATTGTTCAAGCCCGCCGAATGCTGACAAATTCTCTGCCAAAGATTGAGATGAATGATGCTGATGCAGCAGAAGGTGGCTGTGGAGTCGTAGGTCTTGCCTGTGAAATTCCGATTGCAGGACGACATTTGTTCAAATCTTTGGAGCAAATGAGGAATCGCGGTAATGGGAAAGGCGGGGGTGTCGCGATGGTCGGACTAGACCCGGCCCAGTTCGGCACCACTCAAGATGTTCTAGAGGAGGCTTACCTAATCGCCATTGCTTGGGTGAACGATGGGTTCCGCGAGGAGGTTGAGGAGAAATACATCCATTCCGCCTACAATGTCGTCCATACCTTTGATCTCCCAGTGTTAGACGATTGGAAGAGTCTGTCAGCTCTGGAAGTTTGTCCACCCGATGTAACCTGTTACTGGGTTCAGCCGACAGAATCTGGAATTGCAGACATGTTCACGGAGACTGAGTTGAATCCAGGGGACTTCAATGATGAGGAATCTATCAACTCCGAATATGTGTATCGAAATACTCACAAACTCAATGTCGAATTCTATGCCCAAGATGGGCGTGCCGACGCATTTGTTCTAAGTCATGGCCGAGATATGTTGATTCTCAAGATTGTCGGCTACGCTGAAGATGTCATCAAGTACTACTGTCTAGGGGAATTCACCTCTCATGTTTGGATTGGGCACCACAGATATCCCACAAGAGGTCGGGTGACCCACCCCGGTGGAGCACATCCATTCGGCCAAGGTATCGATGTGGCACTGGTCCACAATGGCGACTTCAGTAACTATGTCTCTGTCAAGGATTATCTGGCACAGCGCGGAATGGAACCTTTGTTCTTCACGGACACGGAGGTTGCAGCGCTCGGATTCGACTTGCATCACCGCGTCTATGGCTATCCGATGGAATATCTGATTGAATCATTGGCCCCAACCAGTGAACTCGATTTCGTTATGTTGCCCGAAGAGAAACAGAAGGTGTACGAAGCGATTCAGAAAACACATATTCACGGCTCACCGGATGGACCTTGGTTCTTCATCATCGCACAAGGCGCAGGTAAAGGCCATCATCGCCTGATTGGAATCACCGATACCAGTATGCTTCGACCCCAAGTGTTCTCCTACCAACGTGGTGAGGTTGGTATAGCATTCTGTGCCAGTGAGAAACAAGTGATTGATGCAGTAATGGAGAGCCTAGCCGCTGAGGACAAGCGATTCTGGCGGCGATGCGATCGCTATTGGAATGCCCGCGGAGGATCATATACCGACGGTGGCGCGTTCCTGTTCGATGTGACCAAACAAGAGAATGGTGATTTTGAATTGGTGATGACGGACAAGTTTGGTGGATTGGTTGACACACACCCAGATGGTGAATTCGAAGTCATGGATTCTGCAATGACCTGCGAGGTTAATTGGCCTGAAGAGGGTGATGCAATGGCTCGATACGAAGCCTGTGTAGAATCTCTCCAGACGATGGACTGGGCTGCAGCCAAGACCATGTTATCAGAAATTCATACCTATTCACAGCAGGTCAGTCGAAGCGAGGCCGTTACTTGTCTCCAATTACTTCTAGATCGCTGCTATGCAACAGGGGGACTTCGACGAAGTCGATGGTTGGACCATGTCGAGGATGCCTTGGTCGAAATTTTGATGAGTAGTGGTTCTGCACCCTGTTCACACTTTGTTGCACAGAAAGTCCCTGGCCACAAGCCGGAACCAGAAAATGCAGAACAGGCCATTGTCATCGATGCTAGACCTTATCCAATTGAAGGTCAAGAGAGTCTTGCACGCGAACTCATCGCTCTGCACCAACACGGTTGGCGGAATTTCCACGTGATTCTATGTCACGGTCATCGATTCGTCGGCAATGGCTTCGGCATGGATACAGGGGATGTTCGAATCGATGTCTACGGTAGTGTTGGCGATTATCTGGGTAGTGGTAATGATGGCATGACCATTCACATGCACGGCAATGGACAGGACCAGATTGGTCAAATTCACAAGGCGGGGACCACAGTGGTTCATGGGGACGTTGGGCAGTGTTACGGATATGGCGCCAAGGGCGGAAAACTGTTCATTCGCGGCAATGCGGCTGGCCGACCAATGATCAACAGCGTCGGTAGCCCGAAGTTGGTAGTCAACGGAACGGCCTTGGATTATCTCGCAGAATCTTTCATGGCCGGTGATCCCCTAAATGGAGGAGGATTTGTGATTATCAATGGAATTGAGTACGACGACAAGGGTGAGATTCGTGCTATGGAAACACCGTATCCAGGTGGAAATCTGTTCAGTTTGTCGAGTGGAGGTGCAATCTACGTTCGAGACCCACACGGACGTGTCAGCAGCAGCCAGCTCAATGGCGGCGACTTCACCGAACTCACTCCGGCTGATTGGGATATCCTTGAACCGCTTCTTGTTGAGAATGAATCTCACTTCGGCATTCCCTTGGCAGCATTGTTGACCGTTGAAGGAGAAGTTCGCGCACCCGAAGCAGTGTATCGGAAGATTATCCCGTTGAAGAACAAGGCACTCTCTGTCGAAGATGGTTGGGCCGCCAAGCACGATTGATTCGTCGTAAACCGTATAGATGGGGCGTTGAACGGCAGGGCCATGCCGAAGGTCAGGAAACCAAAACGAGGTTGGCCTAGAATCCCGATCATTCGCAGATGGAGGAAAAGGACACGCGAGCCGAACAGCGGTCACGGCTTACCCCCTTGCCCTCATTGTGGAAAATGGATGATGAAGAGAGATGACTCGCGGAGTGAGATCTATTGTACGGAATGCGGCGGTTTGCTTGGGAATTGAGCAGAGAACTCTTGAATGAGAAACCCTTCGTTTAGTTTCCCGCTGTGATGATGACTTGATGCTCGCGGCTTGCCGCCTGAATGATGGGCGAACTGAGCGGGACCCTCAAATGCTGCCGCGTACAGCGTCAATCATGCAACCCGGGGGGCCACAAAATCCTCATTTCGTTGGCAATCCAGTTGCGCCAACACAAATTCCGACGATGGCGGTCCCTCATGGCATGATGTTGACCCATCCTGAGCCGGTGCCGTTGACCCCCCCTCCGTCCAATCTTCAGATGGCTAGGCCCAGTCGTCCTTGGCGAATGTATGGTAGAATTGTCGGCTTGGTAATACTCCTGTTTTTGTTTGAAATCTTCATCTTTGATGGGTGGATGGTAGCCATATACGGCGAACCACTGTTCGGTGCATTGTCCTTGATTTGCGCCATTCCAGTGATGCTGGGGGTTATTGCGATGCGGCGTCCTCGAGCCGTTTTGCTTGAAAGAGCAGTGCCGGATTCAAATGGTCAACAACTCCACG
>JASMFB010000004.1 GCA_030751995.1 Candidatus Thalassarchaeaceae archaeon | reverse complement strand
CGTCGTGGTGGAGATAACCGAGGCGGGGATCGTCGTGGTGGCGGTGGAGACCGTCGTGGTGGAGATAACCGAGGCGGAGGATTCCAGCGTCGTGACAATCGTGGCGGAGATAACCGAGGCGGGGATCGCAGAGGTGGCGACAATCGAGGAAGTGATCGAGGAGGAAACGACAACCGCCCGCCGCGACGAGAATATCGAGGGAGCAATGATCGCAGATCCCCACGACGCGATTCCAGAAAACCTGGTGGATGGGGGCCCAAAAGCAAGGGCGGGCCTCGCAGACGCTGAAATCTCGCGCAAAGCATTCATTTGACTCATCGGCCGAGGTTCGCCTATGAGCCCGCCAATCGAAGTTGTTGCGGCCTTCGCCGAGGAAGGTATTCCTGCAATGCTCGATGACCTCGAAGAATACCTCAAGGGTGGGAATCGTGCGGGGGCTCTACTGAAAGCCACGGAAGTAGTTGAAGCAGACCCGAATTGTGTTGAAGGTCTGTGGGCCCTGCTCAATTGTGGATTGCCTGACCTCCGACGAGATGGAAGCTACCGAGTGGACCCAACCTTGCCTGAGGCAGCGAAAGGCTGGGCCTTGGCCAAGCGAATTGTGGCCCTTGACCCCACACATCAAGGAGCTTGGATTCGAGGGGCTATTCTTTCCACACAACATCTTGGGTTGGCCGAGGATGCCCTACAATGGTGGGAAGATTATCGAGAACATCATCCAAGCCAATCAACGCCAATAATTGAACAGGCGGCTCTGCTCATCCGAATGGGGCACTACGCCGAAGCGAGTCAACGAATGGAGGCTCTTCTTGAGCGTGGTATGGAAGAGATGTCTAGAGATCAATTGTTCCGAGTTGAACGGATGAATCGGACTATTCAGCGCTATTATGAAATGGAAAAACTGGATATATTTAAGCCACAGAATCCAAATCATTCCTCTTGGGAAGATATCGATGGAATGCGGAATCTGAAACCTGCAAGTGAAAAATTCACTTTCTTCATGTTAGCAGGACCTCTGGTACTTTGGGAAGCCATCGCCCTACAATGGTTCATGCCCAACGGGTGCTTCGGCATGGGGATTGCATTCATGCTGGTCTACGCATCGGTCCTATTTGTCAAGAAATGGTCAATATCTCTGACCGATAAGCGCAATCGTCCGGTTCTAGATCTCTGGCGTGCCATCGAGGTTGAGGCCATTTCCGGAAAGGTTTGCATCCCCGAAAAGATTCGAGATGCTAGGCTGTATCGCACAGTGATGACCAAGGATTACCCCGTTGCATTCCGGCAGCGAATTGAGAAAATTGTCGAAAACGATGAGAAAATCTCTAACCGTTGGGAGATGAAAATACCGGAATGGGTAGAATTTGAATTCGACGAAGAGGAATGAGTGTCGCTCATGTTCCTGCTGTGTAGTCGGAATGGTATGCAATTTGCTCTTGAGTCAGCGTGTCAATTTCAAACCCGAGAGTGGTCAATTTGGTTATGGCAAGGCCTTGATCCTGTTCTAGGGTGATGTCGTGAACAATCGGGGCCATATCGCCCCCTTCAGCAGCCAGGCGACACAGTGCGAGGTATTGGTTGGCGAAACTCATGTCCATGACTTCAGATGGATGGCCTTCAGCAGCAGCCAGATTGACCAAACGACCTCTTGCAAGTAAGAAGAGATGGCGACCGTCTGTCATTGTGAATTCTTCATTATCTGAGCGAATTGTACGGACGCTCTTGGATTGTGATTCAAGGTGTTCGATGTTGATTTCACAATCGTAATGTCCAGTGTTGCAAATGATTGCGCCTTCTTTCATGACTGAGAAATGACGGTCGACGATGACATCTTTCATTCCAGTCGCGGTGCAGAAAATATCTCCGATGCTCGCAGCTTCATCCATGCGCATCACCCGGAATCCATCCATTACTGCACGAAGAGCAGGTAGGGGGTCAATCTCAGTAATGACAACATTGGCACCCATTCCACGGGCTCGCATGGCCAAACCGCGCCCACAATGGCCATATCCAGCGATAACGAATGTCTTGCCTGCAATGAGTACAGAGGTAGCCCGGATGATGCCATCTAGTGTTGATTGCCCCGTACCGTATACATTGTCAAAATCCCACTTTGTAATCGCATCATTGACAGCAATGACCGGATAACGTAATTCTCCGGCATCACCCATGGCGCGAAGTCGATGCACACCAGTTGTTGTCTCCTCTGTCCCTCCGATTACACCAGAAGCGTAGTCCGACATGGGGCCGTGAACTCGAACGATTAAATCAGCGCCGTCATCCAATGTCAACGTTGGATTTGCTTCAATCGTACGATCGATACACCAATAGAAATCTTCGACACTTTGTCCATGCCATGCATAGATTGAGTATCCTTGACTGGCCAACCACGCGGCGACATCATCTTGAGTAGACAATGGATTGCACCCAGACCAAGCAACTTTGGCACCTGCTGCTTCAAGTGTTTCAATGAGTACAGCTGTTTCTTTTGTAACATGTAGACAGCCGGCAACAATCATCCCTGCTAGGGGTTTGGATTGTTGGCCCTCTTCTTGGAGGCGAGCAAGGACGGGCATTCGAGCCCGTGCCCAATCCACACGGCGTGCACCCTCTTCTGCAAGAGTGATGTCTGCGACCTTCCAACCCTCACCAGAGTCCATGATTCGACGCGACGGTTAGAGTTCATCAATGCCGCGCTAATACACTCTGGAGGGTCGCCGGGAGGCGTGGCCCCCCGACGTCTCCATTTTCGTCAGACTCTCTGCGTCATTGCTGCTGTTGCTGTTGAGCCGCTTGAGCATAGTATTGCTGCGCATAAGCACGAGCTGTGTCCTCAGGGTAACCCTGTGCAACCAGTTGCTGAACATAGGCTTCGACGGGATCCATCTCAGCGACGTCGCCACCGAAGGATGTATCGCCTTCAGTGCCACTGCCGCCTCCACGACCGCGAACCATCAACAGTGTCACTATGATAACAAGCAATAGAACGAATACTGCGACTCCACCGAGGAGTAATGTATTCATTGCACTTGAACCACCTTCGCCTGAAGTGGTAGAATCACAACCCTCTGCTTCTGGGTTTGCTTCACAATCCACCTCATCGGTACCTGATTCTCTGGGAACTAGGTTGACATCAATAGTCTTGTAAATCGTCCAGCGAGATCCATCGCCTTCTGTAATCTTAATCCAGATGGTCTGGGTCGAGCCGTTCTCATTGTACAGGTCAGCGATATCCAGCGTGAGGCTGAATTCTGCGCCATCGGCTAGTTGGACCGTGCTGTCGTATTCACCAGCGGTCTTCTTCGGGAACTTCTGTGAAGGCAACAGATCGAGTGTGTCCTCTTCCAGTGCAACTTCAATCATGACATCGCCATTCTCTGAACCAGAGGTGATGCTGCCGTTGACGTACAGTGTATCATCGGTCTGTGAACTTCCAGGCGCTGGACTAGTGAAATCAACCATTGGTTCATCGTCACCATAGCCTTCACCGACAACGACGAAGTACATCTTGTACTTGTCACTCTGTAGGCTTGGCTTGTCTGCTTGATCAATCACAGTCAACTCAACGCGAATCAGTGAACCTTCAAATCCAGTAGTTGGATCCACCGTGACGTTCTGGAATCGGTGAGTGAAGGCGTGGCTGACCATGCTTGAGACTTCAGTGGTCTTACCACCCTGAGGGGCGGTACCGGGCTGATCGTATGGGTTGTCCAAGAAGACCTTCCAAATGTAGGTCTTGATGCCATTGGTGCCATCTGTTGCATCGCCATCTGACGAATTGGATGCATCAAAGTGCACAGTCAAGTCACCTGTTGGACCTAGACGAATCAGGTTGATGTCCCACTCGGATCCATCCGAGGAAACCTTTGGTGAATCTTCGTGTACCTCAATTTGGCCGCGATATTCAAGGCGATCTATGATTGAGAACGATGGCATTGGGCTAAACTCATCAGCCAGAGCGTCGTTGGTTTCCAACATGATGTTGGCAATGCGCGTGTGTCCTTCTGCATCGTGCAGGTAGAGTGTGACTTGCCACTCTGCTTCCTGCTTGCAGAGTGTAGAACTCTGAGCATCTAGCACACAGAACTGTGCTGTGTGCGTGTCATCCTCACGGTGATCACTCTCTCCATCTTGGAGTGGGTTTCCATCCCAATTGGTTGCGGTTGTTCCCGCTGCAGGGCGGAGTTCCCAATCTGCGTCGAGTCCTGCCAAATCAGAAGTGAATGAGAACTCAAGTTCTGCATCACTCTTCATGTACAGTGTGTCGTATTTGCCCTGTAGGCTATTCCACGCCATAACTTCGCCATTGATGACCAAGTCAAATCCATCACTTGCTGGGCCGAAGTCCAACGGGTAAGGTGTCACTTGGTGTGCCAATAGATTGGAGAGCAGAGGCTTTCCAACCGTGCCGTGTGCATCTGATACACTTGGGTTCTCAACGTCCATCGTTGTGAGAATCATTCCACCCTGTCCAATTGAACAGGTTGCCAGTAGAGATGCAGTCGAATCGGATGCATCATTGATTAGACTGTGGAATGTTCCAATCGGTGCAGCGATAGAACCGCCACATACCTGTGGAATGTTGAGTGTGCCCGTCTGAGTGGTAATCAGTGTCGATTCGGCCACGTGGTGTCCACCATTGAATGAAATGAAGGCCACGGGGTTCACATCGGCGAGCAGTGGGTGATGCCAATCCATCACTGATGTATCGGAATGGGTGACGTAGTTGCCTTCCACATTGCGATTTGCGACATTGATGTCGTAAGGCAAGTTGCTCAATGGATCCTGGAAGATGTTGCTGTATGGACCCAAGTGCATTTCGAGGGTTGCACCCGCCTGCATGCGGTTCTTGATGACCGCCATTGGGCTCAAACCATCGCTACCACCCTCTGCGTTAAGCTCGGTGTAGTAGTTACCAGCCTCCACATTGATTGTGGTCTGCCAAGGCAGCAGAATCTTGTTGTAATGATTCATCCAAGTGCTTGTGACATATCGGTCCCAATCATCGACATAGAACTGTGTGTAAGTCATGCCCAATGCATCTAGATCTTCCTTGACTCGAGATAGGCGGTTCTGATCGGTGGGATTCGACAGAATCGCGACATCGACGCTATCGGACATCGAGATTGAGAAATCCCAGGCGTTGCCTGAACTCGTACCATCTGAAGCAAGTTCAGCGTAGAAGCTGAAGTTGTAATTGCCACCATCTGTCCAACCACTGGCTGGAGCTACAGCAGCCCACGATGCTTGTGATCGCTGATGTGGAGACAGAGTCATCGGACTCTCAGCACTGGATTCATCGTAGATGATTGAGCCTGTGTCAATATCCGTAACCTTCAGTTTGATGTTGTAATCGCCCTCAAGAACACCGTTCACAAGTTCCATCGAGAATGCGTGCTCTTCAACTTGGTCGATGGGATATACACACGAGTAGGTGTTGTCTTCGACACAATCGAGAACATCGGGTCGCAGCAATTGAACATCAACGCTTGCAACTTGGAAAATCAGGCGGGTGACGTTGTTTGCCAAGTTGACTTCCTTGTGGTTGTACCAAGCGGTACCTTGCGTCTGGTTGTCATAATGAGTCATTGCGTCAATGCGGTAGATTCCCTGTGTGAAAGAGTGACTACCCACGTTGACCTCTTGTTCCTCTTGGGAATCAAGACCGGACACCGGCATGGTGTAGTTTGTTACGTACGTGAATACATACTCCTTGACGGTGATGTTGTCAATGGCAAATCCAGCTAAACCGCTGTTACCGTTCACTCCATCCCCATTGGATTGGAAGCGATAGGATACAGTGACTTCAGTGCCCGATAGGTCGGTGCAGTTGTAGTCCCAGTCGCGACTATCCAGAGAGGTGGTGTTGCGCAGGAAGATGTGGGTCAAATCGAGGGTTACACCCTTTGAAATGCCTTCAGAGTCGAAGAAGACGTTCCAGCCAAGGTCACCGATGTATTCGGTCTCGTCATAGTTGCCGTCATCATCGATGTCCTCGCACGTGTCGTTGTATTGAACGCCGTTCTCGTTGTAGTCGTTCCAGTTACCAATGATTGTACCATTGTACACGTTGCCACCATTGCGCCAGTCGACCTCAAGAATCCCATACTCCTGCACTGCGAGAATGTCCCCTTCCGAATCGGTTAGGTAATCAGTCTCTGCAAAGTAATCGAAGTTCAGGTAAACGAAGTCGGCTGTGTTCTGACGTAGATCGATGGTTTGCAATGTCATGGTTTCATCCCAATCATCGCCGTAACCATCGTCTGGGTGACCGAACCAATATGCGCTTGAACCAAATACAGGGCGATTGCCAGGTACGATGGCGTTGTTGATTGTGGAATCAGTATCATCTATGACAATACCGAAATTGTCACCATCATCGCCAAATGCATAGCCAGATGCGCCACCTTCGAAGTCCTCCACTAGGAGAGTTGTTGGGTTGGCTGAATACACTGTGGCAACGGTGTCGAAGTCAACGACTGTGTTGCCGGCGTTCTTGACTAGAACATCAATTGGCATATTGCCCGAAGCGTATAGTGCATTTTTCTCAAAGGAAGTAATCTCTTCCACAGAAGGATCGAACAAATTCTTCACGGTGGTTCGCCAACGGCTGTCGTCGTTGGTGTCATCACCGTTCGTGAATCCAGATGTACTGGACAATTCACTCTCAATGATGTAAGTCGTACCGTTGACGAAATTCGCCTGCAGAGTCACAACTTGTTCATCACCGGGTGCCAGAGCATTCAGATTGAGTTGTTGATTGACATTCTGCACGTTGCTACCAAATTGAGTAATTGTCTTGTTAATCGAAAGGTTGTCGATTGCAAAGCCGTCCCACTCATTGTTGTGAGTTGCGTTGTCATTTCCAACGCTGCCCATGTGCCCTGAACGGAAGCGGAAGCGGATGTCAATCTCCTCGCCAGCCCACGGGGTCAGGTCGACGCCGGAATCTCCAGCGTATCGGTCCCATGGATTAACAAAGCAACAGTATGCGGAATTCGAGACTGTGAATTCAGGATAGTATCCATTGGCCAAGTGGACGTATCGATCATAATCGTAGCCACCGGTGTAATCCACAGTTGTCCAACCACTGTCTTCACTGTATACATCGATGTTGCACGAATCATCGTAGATGATTCGGTTAGCGATTCCAGTCGAAGAGTAGTAAATCATACTGAATTGAACCATACACATCATGTCGAGATCCATCGAAGCAGAATCTGCTCCAGTGAGGTCAACACCTTCGATGATGAGGCCTTCGTCCCACCATGACATGTAACCAGTTTCCATATCGCCATCGCCAGATGTATTGGCTACAATAGCGCCGGCCCACATGTAATCAGATGGGTTAGTATCAGCTTCGTATTCATCGCCATTGCCTGAATTGTTGCTTCCATCTTCAACGTGCCAGTATGAACCACTGACTTCGCCTGAATAAGAAACGCCGACCATGTTACAGTTAGAACAACTGCCCGTAGGTGCGGTATCGAAATCGTTTGCATAAACCACGGTGTCAGTACCACCGACAACCTCCTTCACGGAGACGTCAACATCGACTGAACCAGAAATTGCCTGAAGACCAGTGTTTCGGACGGTGACATTCACATCACGCGTTCCTTCGCCAATCTTGGATTCTCGATCCTCTGGATCCCATGATGCTGGAGATACGGTGACACCACCGATGCCCACATCTTCCGAATCAAGTTCAACGATTGAGATGGTATCCATGGAACCGGCCCATCCCTTCGAATCAATCCACATGGCACCGTTGCTGTAACTGAACGCGTAATCGCGCTGGCCGACGGCTAGGTCGAGGGCGCTGTTAGCGCCACCACTGAATTGGTCAGCGATGACCATTGTGGGGCGGCGTCCGACATCGAATGTCTGTGGCGATAGGTAGTTCCCGTTCCCATCATTGAGAATGATGTTCACGGTGTTGATATCGACAAGATTCTCGGTTGTGAGTTGCTGTTGCTGTCCGGCACCTGCACTGTTCACTGTAGATACTGTGAGCATTGTAGGCACAAGGAAATCCATGTTACCGTCACCATTGATGTCGGCAATGGACACATCGGATGCAACATAATCACCGATACCAGCTAGATTGTTTGTCGACCATGTGCCACCAACACTGCTGCGAGTAGCATAGGATACGTTCTGATCCCAGCCTTGTCCGATTGCAACCATGTCGATTATAGCGTCATTGTCTGTGTCTGCAATATCCATTCCATTGGCTTCCACTTCATTCATTGCGAATACGTGGGTGCCAGATGCGGAAGTAACTGGGTTCTCGTACTGGTTGGAAACGCAGTTGTACTCAAGCACAGTAACGTTGTCCCAGTTTCCTGCACTGAAGCCGGTTTGTGGACCATTGTATGGAGGTGCGGTCATCATCCAAATATCTTGGTCTTCACAGTCACCTTGGCCACCAGGGATGCCACCACCTGTTACAGTTTCACCCCAATTTCCAATGGCCATATCATAGTAGAATGCATGTGTTAGAGGGATGTTGGTGATTGATTGGCTGGTCTGTTGAGTGGGGTTTGGGCCACGCATAATCATGACTTCCATGTTTGTGATTGTTTCATCGAGGAATAGGCCGACAATGTCGTCCTTGTCATCGTCGTTAACATCCACAATTTCCAATCCGTAAAGATAAGGAGATACTGAAATTGGTGCCGAGCGAGTCCAATCTGCAACACGCTCATTACAATCGCCCCAAATCACAGTCATATTTCCGAGTGGAGGTGTCGCACTACCTGCAACCCAAACGTTCTGGCGGAAGAAGACAAGATCATTGGCACCATCATCGTCGATATCGCCGATTCCAACGTCATTGGCGTTTGCCATATCAAACCAGTGTGCGCGTCGAGATGTGTTGGAAGAGACCCATAGATCTTCTCTGTCCGAAAAATCTCCATCATCGTTGTAGAGAACGGAGATTAACATCCCCATCTCACTCGCGGAGACGATATCGGCATCGCCATCACAATCCAAATCGCCTGAAGCGATTGCAACCGGGTTTCGTTGTGCAGGGTACGTTTCTACGTGACTTGCACTCACGGCTGGAATCATCGCTACGAAGATTGATCCCAACATCAAGGTTACAAGTGCCAGACTGCGCACGCGTGCTTTGTTCATATTATTCTCATGAGTAAACATGTTGACCACTCTGCCTCCCCGTCATGACGACTCTATTCAAGAGTTCCTCTCGCGTGCGCGCTACTTGCGCACGAGGGGTGGCTCGCAGTACCACGATTATTGGTGCATCAAAGGGTTCAACACAATGTTAGCCATTTCGGCTCTTTTTTGAGCGGAAATATATGTCAATCTGCCTCAAGCCATCGTGGATTTGGGCCGTAGCCATAACGTTCACCGCCATGTACCTTGACGAGTTTTCCGAGACGCCACATTCCTTCAAGCCACAACTCAAGTTCGGCTCCCGAGCGGTCAAGTTGTTCACAGGCAGCACTGTCGATGACAGAAATCGGTAGTGCAGTAACGCCGAATTTTCGCACGGCGATTCGCATCAATCGCTGCAACCATGCTTCGGCGATTGGATCGGTTGAGACCTGAGAGGTAATCGGTTCAGGTTCACCCATTTCGCTGATGATTTCGGACAATTCCTCTGCCGTTGGAGAGCGAGGGTGTTCAATGCCTAATTTCTCCATTTCATCATCCAAGTCCATCTCCCCAATCACACGACGAACAGTAGGGACGCGACTGGGATCAGGCGGGGGACCTGGCAATAAAACGGCGACATCGGATTCTAACAATACGGGGGAATCGTCATCGGGTTCTTCTGATCCTTCATCACTCTCGTTCTGTTCTTGAACGGTTCGACCAGTTGTGGCCATTGGCTGCATCCATCCGACATCCGCCAGACCCAAATCTTCACGCAGCGCACTGACCCACTCAACATCACCTTGAATCATAACGTCGACATCGTCTTGAGGAGCGCGAAAGCGAAAGCGAACGGGGCCCTTGAGTTGGGACATCAGCGACACTTGGCTCGGAGCGGTCTTTGAACCACACGGCCCATGGGGCCGTAAGGAATTCAATTCAGGAATGGGCCAATGAGCGCAGGACCGTGGGTAGAATGCCGCCATTTCGATAATATTCGACCTCGACAGGCGTATCCAATCGAACTGTGGCCTCGAAGGTAATTTTGGTGCCATCTGGTCTTGTTGCAATGACGGATATTGGACTCAATGGTACAAGATCTGCCCGCGCAGGAATGTCGAATGTTTCGGTTCCATCAAGTCCGAGAGAATCGGCATTTTCCCCCTCAGGGAACGTCAGCGGAAGGACGCCCATGCCGACTAGATTTGAGCGATGGATTCTCTCAAAGGTTGTGGCAATCACCGCCTTGACGCCGAGCAATAGCGTGCCCTTTGCAGCCCAATCCCTGCTACTGCCTGCACCGTATTGCTCACCCGCCAAAACCACCAGTGGAATGCTGGCTTGCTGATATCTCATCGAAGCATCGTAAACCGATTCGACGGTTCCCGATGGGAAATGTGTGGTATAGCCACCCTCAGTTCCGGGTGCAACCTGATTTCGAATGCGAACGTTGGCGAATGTGCCACGCATCATCACTTCGTGATTTCCACGGCGACTGCCAAATGAATTGAAATCACGGGGCAAGACACCGTGGTCCACCAAATATTGTCCAGCAGGACCCGAATGTGGGAAGGCGCCGGCTGGACTGATGTGGTCCGTTGTGACGCTGTCTCCGAGTTTCAACAGAACATGTGCCCCTTCAATCGCTGAGATTGGAGCGGGTTCAGGTTGTATGCCCTCAAAGAATGACGGCAATCGAACGTAGGTGCTCTCAGACGCCCAAGGATAGAGGTCGCTGGGGGTGCTTGGAATGGCATCCCACCGTGGCTCGCTCATCACGGTGGAATAGCGATCATTGAACATCTCTGGAGTTATCGCCAGTGACATCACTTGACGGATTTCTGCATCGGTGGGCCAGATGTCTGCGAGCATCACTGGTTGGCCTTCAGAATCAACCCCAATGGGGTCTACTTCGAAATCGATATCCAACGTTCCTGCAATGGCGTACGCCACCACCAATGGTGGGCTGGCCAAGTAATTCGCTTTCACCTTCTGATGAACACGCCCCTCAAAGTTTCGATTGCCAGAAATAACCGAGCCGACGATGAGGTCTCCTTCGTCGATTGCAGCATCGATTTCAGGCTCTAATGGTCCAGAATTTCCGATGCAAGTCGTGCATCCATAACCGACATTGTGGAAACCCAATTCGTTGAGGAAAGGAGTCAAGCCAGCTTCGTCATAATACTCAGTAACAACACGACTACCGGGGGCAAGGCTTGGCTTGTTCCAAGGTGCCACTTTAAGCCCCTTTTCTACCGCGTTTCTTGCCAGAATTCCAGCCCCCAACATGACCGATGGATTCGATGTATTGGTACACGAAGTAATGGCAGAAATGACAATGTCGCCGTGTTTGAGATTGTAGGTATTACCATCTGATCCTGTGACCTCAATTTGGCGTTCAGATTCAGATGGATTTGCGCCATGTCCAGAATGGCCAATTGGAGCAGTGAGGCTCTCTCGCCAGTGCGCCTTCATCGCTGAAAGGTCGATTCGGTCTTGGGGGCGCTTAGGTCCAGCCATCGCCGGTTCAACATCGCCCAAGTCCAGAGTCAAATTGGAAGTGAATTCTGGAGTAGTGGAATCGGTTGTGTAGAACATCCCTTGGGCGCTGAGATAGCGCTTGACATTCTCCACGTGTTCTTCGCTGCGACCCGACAATCGCATGTATTCCAATGTCGTATCATCGACAGGGAAAAATCCGCAGGTGGCACCATATTCTGGCGCCATGTTTGCAATGGTGGCCCTGTCGGGTAGCGTTAGTGAAGACAGGCCGTGACCGTGGAACTCAACGAACTTGCCAACAACCCCTTGAGCGCGCAGCATTTGTACGATTTTTAGGGTCATGTCGGTAGCGGTTACACCGGGTCGCAGTGCCCCAGTTAACTCAAATCCGACGACCTCGGGTAGAAGCATGTAAATCGGTTGGCCGAGCATCACAGCTTCCGCTTCAATTCCACCTACACCCCAGCCCAAAACACCCAGTCCGTTGATCATTGTCGTATGGCTGTCTGTGCCAACCAGAGAGTCTGGCATCCACACACCATTCTCCTGTCTTGCAACGGTGGCAATCCACTCTAGATTCACCTGATGGACGATGCCACGACCAGGGGGGACGGCGCGGAAATTGTCGAGGCTTTGTTGGCCCCATTTGAGAAATTGATAACGCTCCATATTGCGTTGATATTCAATCTCGAGATTTCGCTCTCTGGCATCTGGAAAAAGTCCTGAGACATCGACCTGGACTGAGTGGTCAATGACCAGATCGACGGGAACCTGTGGATTCACCTTTTTGGGGTCCCCACCTAGAGCCACCATGGCATCACGAAGAGCGGCAATGTCGACGACGGCAGGCACACCAGTGAAATCCTGTAGGATTACCCGAGAAGGCATGAATGGAATTTCGGCTGGTGATTGGGTGGGCGACCATGCAGCGATGCGTTTGACATCATCTTCGGTTACTAGAAAACCATCGCACTTTCGCAGTGCTGCTTCGAGGAGAACACGGATGGTGCAGGGTAATTTATTCAATTCACAAAGTCCTGCAGACTCCAACGCATGAAGGTCGACGAAGTGCCCAGCATCGCCATTCGACATCTCAAATGTCGCCGATGCAGCGAAGGGGTCTTCACTCGCCATGATGCGACCACCAGACGGTCATCCTTGAACGTCACTCTCAATTGAGGTCAGGAGATTACGACTGACTGAAGGATGACATCCGAGATGGGTTTGTCGTTACTATCGGTTTGAACTTCACTAATCTGAGTAACGTAATCACATCCTGAGGTGATTGTTCCGAAGACTGTGTGGACTCCGTCGAGATGGCTTGGATTGCTGTCCTCTGGAATGAGGAAGAATTGACTACCACCAGTGTTTTCAGCACTTGTTTTCGCCATCGAAATGACACATGAATTGTGGAGGAGGCCGTTGTCTGCTTCATCGGGAATAGTGAATTGGGTCTCCGCAGAACACGCAGACGGAGAGGATTGGCCGTTGCAGTAGCCATAGAATTCGGCCGCGTAACCACCTGTACCATCTTGGTTCTGGAAATCTCCACCTTGAATCATGAAATCGTTAATGATTCTATGGAAAATCACGTTATCATACTCCCCACGCTGGGCTAATTTGACGAAATTATCCACGTGGATTGGAGCATCATCTCGGTGCAAATCAATTGTGATATCCACTGACTGACCTTCGAATGATACGGTAAGGACTGCGATATCATTTCCATCATTATTTCCTGAAGATGCGCCTGAAATTTGATCTGGGACTAATTTGAGGGCGACTAGGATTAACCCGAGTGCCACAACGATACTAACGATACCGAGGAAAGTGGGGGCACCATCATCGATGAACCTCGACATGCCATCAGGGCGAATGCCGAGGCCATCCATTTCGGATCGAAGGCTGTTGAGACTTCGACGGGATTTCTTGTCATTCGGGCTGGATTTCAGTGCACTCTCATAGTGCCTCACTGCATCCTTGAACAATCTCTTGTTATTGCCTCCCTGACGGGCCTGCATTGCCTTGGCCTCACCAGCTAATCGCCAGGTCTTGGATTGAGTGGCATCGGCGTCCGATTCACGAAGAATCTTCAATGCTTCTTCGGGATTATCCTGTTGAAGTTGCATCTCGGCTTTCAACCAACCCTGCTCAATCTTCTTGGACGGCATGAGCCCGCCGAGACGGGCCTCATTCAAAACCGCAACGGAAGACGGCATGGGTGCAAACAAAGCCAATCAAAGGGGATTTATTGGCTTCATTCGTTGTACTGCGACATGAAACAATGCATACGGGAAGAAGCCGAGTAGCAGCAATGCCTATTATCGGCACGACTCGGGACCAAATTACGCGAAGGGGGGCTACGCCCCCCCGGGACCTAGGAGACATCGTCGCCGATGGAACGGATTGTCAACGATTTCCAATTGAATATAGCCACCGCAAATGGCACAGGTTCGCAATCCGCGAACCTCGTCCTACTCCATACCATGTTCAGCATGGGTGTACCTGTGAGTGGAAAGAATCTGTTTCCAAGTAACATCTCTGGATTGCCAACATGGTACATCCTCAGGGTGAGTGATAGGGGGTACCAAGCCCCCGGTGATCGTACCCACATCCAGATAATCATGAACAAGGCGACTTGGGAGAACGATGTTGAGAGTTGTCTACCTGGGACGCTCATCCTCTTCAACGAGGATGCCAAGATGCCAATAGATCGCGAGGATTGCACTGTAATCGGTGTTCCTATGACTAAAATGGCACGAGGACTAAATCCAAAATTGGGCCGAATGATTTCGAACATGATCTATGTGGGTCTACTCGCTGAAATTCTTGAATTGGACCAGGGCAAACTCAACGATGCAGTTGCAAATCAGTTCAAGGGAAAGGAGAGGGCAATCGAACTAAATCTTGAGGCAGTCAACCTTGGACGGGCTTTCATCAATGAAAATGTCGACACAGCCATGATTCCATACAGGATTGAGGCCCGGGAAGTTGACGATGATGTATTCCTGATTGACGGAAATGAGGCCGTCGCACTTGGAAGTCACTACGGTGGTGTTGGCCTGCTAGGTTGGTACCCCATTACGCCAAGCAGCGGTGTTGCAGAATCGCTGATTGCATACATCCCTGAGATTCGATGCGATGAGGATGGAAATCATCTCTGTGCGGTTATTCAGGCTGAAGATGAATTGGCTGCAGTGGGCATGGTCATCGGTGGAGGATGGTCGGGGATTCGAGCGATGACGGCCACCAGTGGACCAGGGATTTCCTTGATGTCGGAATTCATCGGTCTAGCATATTTTGCAGAGATTCCCGGTGTAATCTGGGACGTCAATCGCACAGGACCTTCAACTGGATTGCCGACACGAACACAGCAAGGCGATCTCTCGATGTTGTATGAGGCCAGTCATGGCGATACTACGCATCCAGTCCTCATTCCCGGTAGCATGGAGGAGTGTTTTGAATTCGGCTGGAAGGCCTTCGATATCGCTGAACGATTGCAATCGGTTGTCTTTGGATTCAGTGACCTCGATTTAGGCATGAATCGCTGGTCTTGCAAGGGATTCGAATATCCGGAAACGCCGATGGATCGTGGCAAAATCTTGCGAACTCAAGCTGAACTGGATGCCATCGAAAACTACGGTCGGTATCGAGACGTGGATGGTGATGGCATTCCATATCGCACATTGCCTGGTTCGGGTCTAGACCCCATTCTCTATCGGGGTACTGGCCATGATGAAGATGGAATTTATTCTGAAAAGCCTGAAGTGTATCAGGCTTTGATGATGCGGCTCAAGCAAAAGATGGACAATGCTCGAACATGGCTTCCTCAGCCTGTTCTACGGGAAGAAGTTGAGAAAGAAGTCGGTATCATCTACTACGGTTCGATGGAGAATTCAATTCAAGAAATTGATGATATTCTAGAGGATGAGATTGGGCGAAAGGTCAGCCAGTGCCGCGTTCGTTCTCTCCCATTATCACCTGTTGTCGAACAATTCATCCGCGACCATGAAACGGTTATTGTGCTTGAAATCAATCGAGATGGTCAACTCTACGGAATCCTTCGTCGCGAATTGGCCAATGAACTCATTCCAAAGGTACACAGTGCCGCGTATTCGGATGGAATGCCCCCTCGAGCACGCCACTATTCAGAATTAATCAAGGGAGTACTGAAGGAGGTGGGTCAATGACCATCAAACTGAACGTTATCGATTTACCAAAGGATGATTATACAGCTGGAAAATCAACGCTTTGTCCTGGTTGTGGGCACGACCAAATCAGCACCGTCATCATCAACTCTGCTTGGGAAAACGGGCTCAAGCCGGAAAAGGTTGCCAAGATGAGTGGTATTGGTTGCTCTTCCAAGACACCAGCATACTTCCTTGGCAAATCACACGGATTCAACACCGTCCACGGACGGATGCCTGCCGTCACGACAGGCGCAGCGATGGGGAATCGCGATTTGACCTTCATCGCCGTGTCAGGTGATGGAGATTCGGCAAGCATTGGTATTGGGCAATTCATCCACGCCGTGCGCCGCAACCTCGACATGGTCTACGTACTGGAGAACAACGGTGTCTATGGCCTAACCAAGGGCCAATACAGTGCAACTGCGGTCAAGGGCAGCAAGAAGAAGAAAGGGGCAATCAACCAGCATCAACCCATTGATCTATGCAAACTGGCAGTGAATTTAGGATGTACATTCGTTGCCCGTTCATTCAGTGGCTCAAAGAAGCAACTAACCTCTCTAATGAAGGCAGCCATGAGTCACAAAGGATTCGCACTCGTCGATGTTATTTCGCCCTGTGTGACATTCAACAATAACGATGAGAGTCTGCGCTCCTACACCTACGTCAAGGACAACGATGTTGAGTTGCACGCCTATGATTACATTCCAACGTACTCACCCATAGAAGGTGTTGAGGTTCCAGAAGGTGAATTCCATGACATCACATTGTTCGACGGCAGCACACTACGACTGGAAACCATTGGTTCAGATCATGACCCGACGGATGCTGTCGCTGCTTTGGCCGCACTTCACAAGGCCGAACTAGAAAATAAGCACGTGACTGGTTTGCTCTACTTCGACCCCACCAAGTCTACCGCAATCGAGGACCAGTGTCTAGTCGACACACCTCTAGCCGACGTGCCTGACGATATCATGCGACCTAATGCGGCCAGTCTTGAGGTTCTGAACACACGGTTCAGAGGCAATGATTGAGAATCGTCGCCCCTACGTCGATTCGTGCGCGTACTTGCTCCGTTACTCGTCTTGATGCTGCTCGCCCCTCTCGCGCACGCGCAGAGCCTTGGTGAAACACTGCAAGAATGTCCAGGTACATTGACGGGAAGTACGCAACCTCAGCAAATTCACCTTCAGATGACAGATGATGCATCGGTCATGAATGTGGTTTGGGCCTCCGAAGGTCGTTCCACTGGTGAAGTCGAATGGAATGGTCAGACTGCAGCCAGTACAGATTTCTGTTACAATCATGACATGGCATTCCACATGGCGTCAATGACGGGTCTGGTTCCAGGTGAAGAGGTGACCTATCGTGTTAGTTCAGGCGGGGATTGGTCGGGGGAATTCAACTTCACACCGATTGATTCGATGGATGACCATTTCCAATGGATTGCCATTGCAGATCATGGCGATTCCAGCGAGGCAATGGATGTCAGCGAGTCGATTATTGCCGACACGGCGGCACAGATGGTAACTATCTCAGGGGATATCGCATACGCTGACGGTGAACAGTCGACGTGGGATAATTGGTTCAATTTCCAGCAAGACAGTATGACTAGTATCCCATGGGTGGCAGCGGTTGGTAATCACGAGAATGAGCCCGGTTACGAATTCTCACCTTACGAGCATCGCTTCGACTCGGATGGTCAATCAGAATCAGAAATCTTCTGGTACAGTCGCGATTTCCCCGGTGTGCACATGGTGTTCATGTCCACAGAGCACGATTATTCAGAGGGAAGTACCCAGTATTCGTGGCTGGCTCAGGATCTTGCTTCAGTCAATCGCGATGTGACGCCCTTCGTGATTGTGTACGGCCACAAGCCGATGTATTCTAGCAACAGTTACCACGGTTCAGAAGTGGAATTGCGAGTAGCTCTCGAAACAATGTATGTGACGAATGGTGTCGATTTAGTGATTGCTGGTCACGACCATTTCTACGAGAGAACATTTCCGGTCGCTGGCGATACTGTGGTGGACACCGGCAAGGATGGACGCTTCGCCCGCGGATACGCACCCATCCATCTTGTCATCGGGATTGCGGGACGGTCTTCCTACGAAGAATTGGATGAGCCTCAGCCTGAATGGAGTGCATTTCGGGAGAACAGTTCCTACGGCTGGACCAAACTGAAGTATCACGGAGATACCAAGGAACTCGCCTTCACGCATCACAGAATCGATGGGACAATCGGGGATGAGTTCATTCTCCAAGTGGCGCCCCTCGCAAGTAACTCTGATGGAGGAATAATGGGGATTCCGGGCTTTGGAACGATACTGCCTATTCTAGCCATGTTTGGCGCTGCTGTGCGGCGGTTGCGTTGAAATACGGGGGCTCAATCGCAGGCTAACATAGGCCCCTAGTGTAGCGGTCCATCATGTGGGGTTCTGGATCCCACGACCCTGGTTCGAATCCGGGGGGGCCTACTTCCGCTGTAACCCGATTACTCGTCGGACTCGTGCAGAATCCACAATCGGGTTTCCTGATTTCGCTTGTACCAAGTTCCACTTCCTTCGGGTTGTTCCAACCATTCCTCGCCCTCATTCCATACACCATCTAGGTTTGAATCTGGACCTGTGACAAAATCAAACACGGCCTCATCAGGAATTGCAGGGGAATTCATCTGAGGAGACTTCTCCTTGCCAGTTATGGTAATCAAAAGAATTGTCAAGAGTGCAACCAACATGACTGCAGCAAGTGCTAGCCCTCCTTGCATGAGGACTGAATCAGTCTGGGATTCAGTTTCTTGGCCGATGAATGAATCACACCCATCTGGGATGTTGTCCATGTCTTCATCGATGGAGTCATCGTGGCCATGACAGGCATCGGCGAAGTCGGCTCGTCCATCTCCATCTGAATCAATCAGTGAATCGCAACCGTCGACAATTCCATCGGCATCCACGTCGATGGCGTCATCAGAACCAGGGCATTTGTCATCAGAGTCAGCGACGTCGTCGTAATCACTGTCAATGAGGATATCGCAAGCATCAGGATAGCCATCTGCATCTGCATCTATGGTGTCATCATGACCAGGGCACCGGTCCTCACTGTCAGAGGCACCATCGCCGTCAGTATCGATGAGGTCGTCACAACCATCTGGAATCCCATCTGCATCTGCATCTATGGTGTCATCGAATCCTGGGCAGAGATCGTCGGCATCAGAGACTCCGTCCCCATCCGCATCGCGCTGACTGTCGCTGCAACCATCGGTGTATACGGATTCTCCTGCTGGCGTATCGGGACAGTAATCGGAATTGTCCATGATACCATCATTGTCAGAATCTGTCGTACTACCCGACTCTCTCTGTTCCTCACTACATCCGTCAGTGAAAATATCAACATCCAGGGGTGTTCCTTGACAAAGGTCATCATCATCGTAAACGCCATCGCCATCCGTATCAAAAATCAGGTGCAGTAACTCATTCATGGCCGTTGCAATCCGAGTGTCCCATCTTGCCGCATGCTCACGCAAACCGGCCTCGTTGAAGTGAATTGTATCGTACCGCCAATCTGTGCCGTTGAGGTCATCGGTATGTGGGCCGGCAAACGTCATTGGGTCCGCATCGATTACAGCATTCTGTCCACCGACAACCCAACTCATCTTGACTGGGTCACCATTGGGGACAAACCCAACCCGGGCTACAACCCAAGCGATGTCGTAACCAGCATGAGCGCGGCTTCCAAGGACTACTTCGCCCAGCATCTCAGCATAATCCTCTGTAGTCGTCCCCCCAGCATTGCTCTCGCCCTGATGCCAAAGGATGGCACGTGCGCCACTCGGCTCTACAGCATCGAGAGCATCGGCAATGCGTGGAAAGAGATCGTTTCCGGCAGGTACCCAACGGTCAACTTTGGTTCCACCGTATCCTACTGAAAGGAATCCAATAGGGGCATCATATCGGTTGGCGAGTAAATCTCCTAGTGCCGGCCAAGGGGAGCCCCCAGTGCCGGTTGCAGCGGGTTGCGGATCTTGTCCAAAGCGCCAACCACTCGGCCCCCAAGTGCTGACACGTGGGTCGACAGGAGTCAAGGGATAATCGCCATGATTTGCTGAATTTGATTGGCCTGAAACGATGAAGACCTCCCCAACACCGACGGGCTCAACGGTGAGAATGTCAATCTGTTGCCCATCATTCATGAAACGGAATTCAAGGCGATGCCATCCTGTTGGAACGTCTAGGGTACCGTAGAAGTTTGAGCTGATGGGGACTGCGACGTCGTTCCAATCTGATGGAGTTCCATTATCCAAAGAAGTGTATCTGCCTTCGATTAAATCAACGGAATATTCCGTAGAACCACGTACTGGGAAAGTGCCCATACTGTATTCGTTCCTCTGGA
Organism: Candidatus Thalassarchaeaceae archaeon; assembly: GCA_030751995.1. Taxonomy (GTDB): domain Archaea; phylum Thermoplasmatota; class Poseidoniia; order Poseidoniales; family Thalassarchaeaceae; genus MGIIb-P. Next base: position 28,522 of record JASMFB010000004.1, on the reverse strand, counting down.
CGATTTGATGGGAATCTGGAGATTCTAAGTCGACCATGAGGCCTATTGGAGTGGGTCCCGGATGAACCATCACAGTCAGTGTTTTGATTTCATAATCCCCGCAATTTTGAGAAAATGTCCAGTCGGGATTGCCCTCTGAATCGGGATTGTTGCCAATCCCTAGGTCATCACCTGAACCTCCACTAGCGTAGCCCCAAGCACTGTATGAAAACAGGGTCTCACCAGACTCATAATCATGAATTTGCATACTCCCATAACCTGCAGTATCAACAGCACTTTGAGCATCGCCAAAATCATACAATGATCCATCGGCATTGGGTACAGCGTTGCCATTGCCCGCAGCATAATTCGTACCCCAGAATTCAATCACACCTGTATCAAAATTCCCCAAACCTGTGAGATTGGGATGATTAGATTCTACATATACATCGGTGAGCAATTCCTTGAATTCGACCCCTGAGGCAAAGGTTGGGATTCCCAGTTCATCTGCATGCATGGTGATGCTTGGGAAAGAAACGAATACCCAGATTCGATCTTCATCCGGTTTCTGTAGTTCCAGATGATAGGCAATTCGATCGAAAGAGAAGTCTATGGTCGAACTATCATCTATTGAATAGGGGATTTCGTCATTGTTGAACTTACCATCAGCCGGGATGTTCAACTGGTACACAGTGGTGTAGTTGGATGATTCAGGGACATCATTTGCAACCGATTCCCTAATGGTTCGGTCATGGGGAAAGGCGGGCGAATCTTGTAGGCCCGTCCATGGAACTGCCACTAACATGAGAGTCAGTAGAAGTGTGAGCGTACGTGCGCGCATGTGTACGGGATAGTGCGATTCACTATAACCGATGTTGACTCAATGGGTACCCTCTGATTCAGGAGAGAATATCATTGAGGAGATTTCTGTCAATAGCCTTGCGAATGCAGCGTGCGACCCTCTGACCAGTAGATAGGCCAGGTTCGTTGATGTCCGAATAAGGTGAGCCACCAATCGCCACATTGGATCCAGCTACAATCCGGGCACTGACCTCGAAGACACGGAACTCCAATTTGTCGGTGACAATTGTCTCTAGGCAGAAGGGGCCAATCATTCCACGGGCATCTTCTTCCAATTCAAGTGAAGCTGCGACCGCACCCTCTCCTAATCGGAAGGCCTCTGGAAGCAAGGACTCGCGAAGCACGGCAGGGGTGTTTCCAGTGACTACGAATGAGGGTTCTAGACCCATATCACGAAGGTCACGCAGGCTTCCCAATTTGTAGAACTCGTCCACGTTAGACTCGTCACGACGGTCGATGCTCATCAGTTCAAGGCGCCCACAGTTCTGTCCCTCTCGGCTGCCCATGCCTTCGACCTGATAGCCGTCATCTGCTGTTGGATCGAAGAAGAATTGGAAGTAATAACGAGTGCCGAGAACGTATTCTTGAATTGTGAAATCCTCTTCCAAATCGACATTGCGTCGGAAGTCACGGAAGTTTCGTGCAATGAAATAACCACGACCTCCTTTGGCACCTGCATATTTCACGATCACTGGCCCATCAATTTCGTGAGGGTCTTCAATCACTCTTGGCATGGTGCAACCGCCGGACTCCAACCATTGGCGTTGCAACTCTCGGCTGCCCTCCCATTTCAGGATTCGACGGTTGCCAAAAGTGGGTACTTCGAGTTTGATGAAATTATCGGGACTTAGATACTCGACCAACGAACCGTGTGGGATGATGATGACATTGCGACTGCGCAACTCTTCGGCTTTGTCTAGAAGTTCGAGATAGTTGTCCAACATCATCCATTCATCCGGTTCTGCCCCCGGGAATGCCTTGTACAACTTCTTGCGGCCTTCCCCCACGCATATTCCAAGGGTTCGAAAGCCCTCTTGGCGGGCCCCATGAAGTATCTGAAGAGATGAGTGCGAGGCTATGACGCCAATCGTAATCTCGGCAGGATTGTACTTCGCAAGCCAATCTGGCAGGTGCGAGTGAGGGGTCGCCATTAGGGACGGCTCCGGTGTCGGGTAATTATCGGTTGCGGAAATTACAGAAATTTGTTAAGGAGAATGTGTGCAGAAAATCACATTGTTAATATATGGGGAGATACAACCCAATACCTCGTGATTCTGTTGTCTTAGCGAACCTGATCTGCACCAAATTGGTCACAGGAGCGTAAGCGCTAGATGGATATCAAAAAAGAGAACAATGAAAACACGAAGCAAGCAAGAGAAATTCAGAAAATGGTCATGCAACTAATACAACTTTGGATACCAACACTTGAGGATGAACTGCACGGACAGAAGAGTGCGCTCAGAAGTCGAGCAATGAAACTGATGGGGCTTTGGATTACAAGATTGGAATTTGACAATGCGGAAGACCTTCTGAGAAAAGAAATTCGAGAGTGGGAAAACGAGAACAACGAAATGAACTGTGGTGTGGACCAATACGACTGGGACTTCTGGAATGAGCACGTTTGAGATTGTCAAAACCCCCTGTGAAACCTAACGGTGGAGGGGGCAAGACATTCAAGTGTCAATCCAGTGCGTCGATTGAGCAAAGATTTGCTTAGGGGTGCCGATATGGAATTCAATGTTGAAGAAGAGAGTATTCTACTCCCTACATTGGCATTGATGTTTTCCGAATCGACAAAGTCCAAATTGCGAAAAATGCTGACTGAAGGTAGAGTATTGATCAATGGAATACCTGTTTACAAGGCCAAAGAATTGCTCGTTAAGGGTGACACTATTGTGATTATCAATCGCTCGGATGCGATGAAGAAATCCCCTCCACCTGAACCGAAAAAACAATTTTCAAAATTGAAAATTCTATTTGAGGATGATTATATTTTAGTTGTTGAAAAACCGGCCGGCCTGCTTTCTGTCGCCACAGACAAACTCGAGAAAGATACGTTGCACAGTCGTTGTGTGGATCACGTGAAGCGCCAATCGGAACGCGCATGGAGTCATATTGTGCACCGATTAGACCGCGATACATCTGGTGTCATGGTATTTGCAAAAAATCGAGAAATCAAAGAATTCTTGCAAGCACAATTCGCTCAACGGGATGTAGAAAGACTGTACCATGCCCTTGTGGAAGGGGGTCCAAAAGATTCCGAAGGAACAGATTCATCTTGGCTCGTGGAAGACAAACATCTGCATGTTAAACGTGTCAAATCAACGTTCAAAGGGTCGAAACAATCTATCACACATTGGAAAACCGAAGATCAGGATGAATTTGTATCTTTGATAGAGATCAAAATCGATACCGGTCGTCGGCATCAAATTCGAATGGCGATGCAACTCCAGGGTTGTCCGATTGTCGGTGACATTGTACACGGGGCTACAACAAACCCTCTCAAACGAATCTGTTTGCATGCAACTGCGCTTGGTTTTTTGCACCCTGAAACAGATGAATTTGTGTTATATGAATCGAATGTTCCCTTCGCAAATCGAGTCAAAATCGATTTTGAAACCTGAACGGTGAGTGGGGCAAGGCATTCAAGCATCAAGGCGATGCGGAACAACATGGGCGAAGGAGATTCGGGCGGCGCAAGGGGCTCAAACCGAACATATGGAGGCTATCTAGGCCTGCATGAACTATTGTCTCTACAACGTGATGACGAGGGTGTCAGCAACGATGAAATGCACTTCATCGTGACTCACCAAACCTTTGAGCTCTGGTTCAAGCAAGTGATTCGCGAACTGAAAGAGATTCGCGATATCCTAGCGACGGAGCACGTTCCCGAAGCATTGGTGCCCAAAGCGGTAGAACATCTTGGGCGGGTGACGGAGATCTTCCGATTGCTCGCCAATCAATGGAAAGTCATGGAGACGCTAACTCCACAGGGCTTCCTAGCATTCAGGGATGAACTTGGTACGGCGAGTGGATTTGAATCGTATCAGATGAGGGAAATGGAAATTTTGCTTGGCCTAGAACACGTGGGCCGGGTTTCAGAGATGGATCCTCTCGCACACTTCCGAAAACTTGCTTCACGAAGTGAGGCTGATGCAGCAGCATTGTCAAGATTGGAAAGCGCACTTGAAGATACTACATTGGTTTCCGCCCTGACGACTTGGTTGTCAAGAACACCAATCATGGGATCATTCTACGGCTCAGAAGGTGATTCTGAGGCGGTGCAAGATTATGTGGATGCACATCTGTTGGCTTACAGTAGCATTGGCGAAGCAGCCAGTGCACGCATGGAGGCGCAAGGTGTAGACAATATCGAGGCGGTGAAAGCACGTTTTGAGGCCGCCAGCCAAGGGGCACGGGATTTCCTCAAACCCGATGGAGAAGTCAATCGCGCACGCGCGGGATTGTTGTTCATAGAATCGTATCGAGAGTTACCCTTACTCGCTTGGCCTCGCGTTTTGATTGATGCCGTGGTCGAACTGGAAGAAAGCATGGTCCTATTCCGCACGTATCATGCGCGTATGGTCGAGCGAATCATCGGTCGGCGTGTGGGTACAGGGGGCTCTTCTGGAGTCGATTACCTCGATGCGACCACCAAGTACCGAATCTTTGGCGACCTCTGGGGGGTACGAACGATTCTACTCAAGCCAGAATTACGTCCGGCGTTGCAAAATGGCGAAATGTATGGATTCGCCGGTGAAGGGACGAATTGAATAGGGGTCAGAAGCATGCCAGGGGTTGTCATCTGTGCTGTTGCACGTACTCCTGTCGGGCGCTATCGTGGTTCCTTAGCCGACCGCTCAGCGGTTGAATTGGGAATTCATGTGGTCAAAGGTTTGCTTGCGCGTGCCGAGATTGACCCAGCCAGTGGAATCATCGATGAAGTACTGTTCGGGCAAGTGTTGCAAACCGGTGCGGGTCAAGCGCCTGCGAGACAGGTCGCACTGGGCGCAGGTATGCCAGTCAGTACTCCTGCGACCACAGTCAACAAGGTCTGCGGATCTGCATTGAAAGCGGTCATGATGGCTGCTAACAGCATTCGCGCTGGTGAATACAGCGTGATTGTAGCCGGTGGAATGGAATCAATGAGTAATGCACCTTATTTCGGCCGGAAAATCTCTAGAACAGAATTCGGAGAGATGAGGCCTACTATGGTTCACGACGGCCTTTGGGACGTCTACAACGATGAGCACATGGGCAATACGGGTGAAGCGATTGCCGAAGAATGTGGCATTTCTAGAGAAAGTGCAGATGTCTTTGCCGCCCGCTCTCATGAGTTGGCGGATGCTGCATGGAACCAAGGCTGGATGGATTTCGAAGTTGTTGAGACATCTGGAATCGAACGCGATGAAGGCATTCGTCCAGGGGAAGATCTCAGCGAATTGCAGGCCGCTTTCACCGAGGGTGGACAAATCACAGCAGGTAATTCATCGCAACTCTCTGATGGAGCTGCTGCTGTTTTAGTCGCCAGTCGGGATGCTGCCGATGCAAATGGTTGGCCGGTACTGGCAACAGTTCTCGATTACTGTACCTCGGGAGTCGAGCCAGCCAGAGTAATGGCGGCGCCGATTCCTGCGATTGGATTATTGCTTGAGCGAAATGGATTGACAATGGATGATTTGGCTTATGTCGAACACAACGAGGCTTTTGCAGCCGCTTCATGTGCCATTGCAAAGGAGTGTGACATCCCTGCTGAGAAACTCAACCCCCATGGGGGGGCTGTTGCTATCGGTCACCCACTGGGTGCAACGGGGGCTCGCTGTCTAATGGCACTCATCAATGCACTTCGTCGCTCGGGGGGTGGCAAGGGAATTGTCACACTCTGTCTGGGTGGAGGTAATGCGGTCGCCATGCTTGTTGATGTTTAATCATCGGAATCTCTGACCTACCATCTGAGGAAGATTTGATGGTGGCGTGCGAACCGGGGGCGGAGGAATTTTCCTTCGTCCAGTGAATAACACAATGATGCCGAGAAGAACAACGATTGCAATCAGACCTAGAATTACGCGCGTATTGACATCGATGGCAAATCCGCCGCTTGTCGTCGAATTCCCATCGTCTGTTGATTCAGAGGGTGTGTCTGGAATCACCTCAGGCTCTGGTTCAGGTTCTGGTTCAAGTTCAGGTTCATGCCATACGGTGTAAGTGACCGACCACGTGTTGGTGATAATCTCGTAACCGTCTGATATGGAAACGGTGACAGAATAGGTCTCTGTTGTGCCGTTCTGTACACATATCTCTGCAACGAAGTCAGAGACGGCACCCTTGCAATTGAATGGCCCCAACGACATCCATGATTCGTTCGTAATTACCCAGCGCGTGCCTTGTTGACTGTCCTCAATGAACCAACTCGTTTCTATGTCGAGGATGGAATCTGTTGAAATATTCACAAAACTCTGTAGGAACAATGGGTCGGAGGTCGCGTTCAACTCCAACTCCGATTCTGCTGGAAGGACGGAGATTTGGCCTGCTCGATTAACCATCTCATCGATGAGGTCATTGCAATTCTGATCCAGTCCATCCCACATCTCAGTCGCGTTTGGATGAATGGCTGAATCATTGTCATCACAATCGACAAACCATCTGAAGCCATCGCCATCAGAATCGGGGTCTGGCACCAACGGATTGGTGAATGTCACATTGAGTTCAATGCCATCATCGAGACCATCATCATCAGTATCATTGTCAAACGGATCGGTAAGATAGATATTGTATTCGTTCAAATCGAGTAATCCATCCAAATCAGAATCTATGCCGGCATAATCCTCGTCAATCTCATCGTCGCAATCGTTGTCAATCCCATCCAGTACCTCGGGCATAGCTGGATTAATCAAAGGATTTGACTCGTTACAATCTTGGAACCAATACCAGCCGTCAGCATCCGCATCGGGGTCTGGAACCAGCGGGTTGGTGCCGTGAATGAGAATCTCATCTCCGTCGGTCAGATTATCACCGTCAGTATCAGGATTAGTCCAATTGGTCCCAAATACATGGTATTCTGGATAATCAGCTAGGTCATCGTTGTCTGAATCCGAGACATTGAATCCTTCATCCCAATTGTCATTGCAATTGTCGTCGATTCCATTGAGCAGTTCAGACATCCCCGGGTGAATCAGTGGATTTGTATCATTGCAATCTTGGAACCAATACCAAGCATCTGCATCGGTGTCGGCGTCGAATGTCAAGGGGTCACTGCCGAAGAAAAGGATTTCTTGCGCATCGGTCAGACCATCTCCATCTGTGTCGTTAGACAGTGGATTAGTTCCATACAAATTGACTTCGGCACCATCCAGCAACGTATCATTGTCGCTATCCTCCTCTAGAGGGTCGGTGTTGGTTACCATGATCTCTTCGTAATCAGTCAAATCATCATCATCTGTGTCAGCGTCATAGGGATCTGTGCCATGAACGTCTGTCTCATTATCGTTGGTCAACCCATCTCCATCTGAATCGAGAACCATGGGGACGCCATGGATGATGAGTTCCCAATCATTCCAGGTTCCAGTATCCCCATTGCCATCATCTTCCACGGACAAGGTCCAGTTACCTTCAGAAGGCTCATCCCAATTGTGGACGGTAGAGAACATCCAATTGTGGTAGTTGTTATTGGCATCACTCTGTTTCTGCGCAAGTGTGCTCTCGGTCCCCGACGGGGAAGTGAGAGTGATAATCAGGTCGCCCCGATAGACATGATCAATGTCGACGATGACTTCGACGTGTTCCACTCGTAGTCCATCGTTGATGGCCACTGTATCGTTCAATCCTTGAGGGGTATTGTCCGGAATTGCAGTATTGATTGTGCGTGTATTGCTGGTGATATTTATTGCCGGGTCAACATTTGTCCAATTCTCTGCGACGGCGACCGCTCGGCCGGCATCTACGGCTCCGAATCCATACTTGTGCGAGACGTCATGGCCGGCACCATTGACGTTCCATGAACTGTCACTGGCATCGTTCTGTCGAGAACTATGAACCAGAACATGTTGCACGTCACGCCAAGTCAGATTGGCATTGGCCTCGAGAATCAAAGCGATGACACCACTTGCCAGAGGGGTGGCTGATGAGGTGCCGCCGAAATTGTCGGTGTAGTCATTGTTAGTATATCCAGATGAACCCTCGATATCGGTCGTAGTGATGCCTTCGCCACTGCCATCACTGTGTGCTGCAACCAAGATGTTGGCACCTGGTTCTGCATACCATGACTGGTCGCCCTGATGCGTGATGGCGGTCACTGCGATGGTTTGGCGTGCATTGGCGTAGCCATCCTTGTTGGAATCATCATCGTCATCCAATCCATTACCAGCAGCCCATGTGATGATGTTGCCTAGACCCCCTCGGCCGTTTGCCACATCATCTTCGAATGCGGCAATGGTCAAAGGACCGGGTGCCTCCAGTGTACTTCCATCGTCTGATGGCCCCCATGAATTGCTGTAAATGTCGATAATCTGATTTTCATGGCCAAGTGCATCGGCCTGTTTTGAGTCGCCTGAGTTACAAGAGATTAGTTCCAATCCAATGAGATTGGCATCAGGGGCGGCTCCGGACACGCCGACGTTGTTGTCGCCGGTCGCTGCAGCAACGCCCGCCGCAGCCGTGCCATGCGCATCCCAATTTGAGGGAGAGGGGTTTCCATCGTTTCCACAGAAATCGTAATCATTTGTGGTGTCATAATTGGTCATCAGGTCAGGATGCTCGTGGTCCAACCCATCGTCGACAATCCCAATCATCACACCTGTTCCCTGATAGGATTGCCATGCACCCGTTAGATTCGCATCTTCACCAGAAAGGCCACCACTCGTCTGCCCGGTGTTTTGGAGGTGCCATTGATCGCTGAATTTTGGGTCGTTTGGTGTCCAACGGAGTTCCTGTTGGCGTTCTACATCGGGACAGGCAATCTCGATACGATTGGAATCCATCCACAGACTGATTTCAGCCGGCGATGCATCGACCAACCATGCATGGGGGATATACGGGGCTTCTTCGCCCAGAGGAAATGTACTGACCACCAACCAAGTACCATCGTGAGCAGGTAATTCTGCGCACCGGGCAAACGCTAATTGAACAGATTTGGAATACTCTGAAAGATGGTCCGTTTCCTCAAAAATATCGGCTGCTGAAGCGATTGGAGAAAGGCTTGAGAAAACCAACAACAAGGTGATTCCAATCCACTTCATGGCCCGTAGGGCCATGAGTTCGTTATTGAAACCATGGATGAGACGCTCAATCAGAAAGGAATTCTTGCACAGCCGCTTCAACCTCGGAATCAGGCATCAAACGACGTTGTCCCTTGGCGATCTCGAACAAATGAGCCACGATTTCGTCGGTCACTTCATGGCCATGTTGCTCAAGCCACCAGACGATGTTTGAACGACCACTCATGTGTCCGATTCGAATGACTTGTTGAAGACCATAATCTTGAGCCGGAACGCCCGAATATACGCGGTCGGCAAGCCAATGATCGCCCTTTTTCATGGCCTTGATTACGGCACTTGCGTGAACACCAGTGCCCGTTTCGAAGGCATCTTCCCCGAACACGGGATAATTGCGTGGCAAGGCAACCTCGACGTAATCATGTGCCTTCTGCATGTATTCGTTGAGTAAGGTCAGATCATTCTCGATGACGCCCATTAGACTCAGGTTAACCAGTGTCTGGTCCAGTGGTGCGTTACCGGCTCGCTCACCCACACCCAGTGCAGTGCCATGAATGACATCCGCACCGGCCTCTGCGGCAGCCAGATTGTTTGCAACCCCTAGACCACGGTCTTGGTGACCGTGCCAATTGACTTCGATATCTCGACGTTTGACGCCCGCGTCGGGAATGACCTCATCTTGGATATATGTGAGCAATTGTTTGACGCCGTTGGGCGTAACGTGACCGCAGGTATCACAGACACAAATCCGGTCCGCGCCCAGCTCTATTGCCCGAGTGTATACTTCCTTGATTTCTTCGGGTTTGGAGCGAGTCGTGTCTTCTGTGACGAACATCACAGGAATTCCATTGTCCACCGCGAAAGTAACGGCTTTCTCAGCAGTACTGAGAATTCTTTCCATCGTCCAATTCTCTGCGAATTGTCGTATGGGGCTGGTGCCGAGGAAGGCGCTTGCCTGAATCTTCATCTCGTGTTTGGCCTGCAAATCAACCAATGGTTCGATGTCTGAAACAACCGTTCGAACAGCGCAACCGGGACGAATGCTGTAGTCGTTATCCACGATATGAGACAGCATGGCATCGATGTGGTTGACATGAAATGGGCCTGCACCTGGGAGGCCGAGATCCACTTTCTGAACACCAAGTCGTTCCATATAGGACAACAACTCAATCTTCTCTTCAATCGTTGGATTACGGGCACTTGGACTCTGAAGGCCATCTCGTAATGTCTCATCATCGAACCAAATTCCATGCGGATGATTTGAGGCATCTCGCTTGAATTCATAATCGACGATGTTCCAATCGTAAATCAAGTCACCCTCTTGCATTGGCTCCACCACTCGCACGACGCGCACCACCCCAAGGGGTGGTGTAGTGTATCAATACAACGCCGTTCAGCGCACAGAAGTGGTTCTTTTCGAAAATCGGGAAGATAGAATCCTCATCATGACCAACGCGAGCAGGAAAATAGTCAACTCGGGACTGTAGAGAACGCAGACTAGAGAGACAAACATGAGCGACAAATATTGTAGGGAGATGTAGAATGAACGTGCAGCTGAAGGGATACGTCCATCTGCATCACGGGGCTCATAGATGTTGATTGTGATTACAGATTGATTGTACCAAATCCCAAGGACTAGTACGATGAGTGTGTAGACATATGCGGCGAGTTCACCCACTTCAGCTGGATTCAACCAAGGCATGGCAGCGATTCCAATCAAGAGGAGTGCGTAAACACGCATCTCAATCAAGGTTCGTTGAGGGCCGTGGACCCATGGCATCATCGGGATCCCGGCTTCCTTGTACTGTTCACTACGATACAAGGCCAGAGCCCAGAAGTGTGGAGGAGTCCACAAGAAAATGAGAGAGAACATCAGCCACGGTAGAAATCCACCGAGGTCGAATGGGTTTGAGATGGAGACTGCATCACCAGCAGCAGCAGCCCAACCCACCAGTGGTGGGGTTGCCCCTGCAATCCCTCCGATGACGATGTTCTGGACACTGGTACGCTTGAGCCAAAGGGTGTAGATGAACACATAGAAGACGATGCTGAAGGCGGCCCAAAAGGCGGCGACAGCATTAGCGAATTCAATCAGCCAGAGGGTTCCAGCCATTGACAAGAACAATGCCCATGCAATGCCAGCCTGTGGCGAGATGATGCCGCGAGCCATGGCTCTGTTTTCGGTGCGTTTCATCATAGGGTCGATATCTCGGTCGAGGACGTTGTTGAATGAATGTGCACCACCTGCGGTCAGATATCCGCCGACGAATACAATTCCCATCGTCTCAAGGGTGGCAAGAAAATCGAAACCTGTGCGGCCCGCCGCGTTCCATACAATCAGATCGTGAATCAGTATGGTGCACATCGCAGTGACTTGCAACAAGGACAAAACGCCAGGTTTCATCATGTGAAACCAATCGGAAAGTGTGGCCTTGGCCGTACTCTCCATCGCATCCATGACGACTCGGGGTCGTAAGCAATCTATCAATGACGCCCTAATAGGGCGTCCCTAAAGCGGAATCAATCCTCGTGAGGATCCACGTCGATTGGAATCAGATGTTGCTCATATTCCAGAAGCGCAATCTTGAGAGGATCCAGAACAAATCGTACATTTGCTTCTTCCACACCGTAGAGAGCAACCAATTCTTCACGGAATTCTACACGGAGAATCTTCTCGCTAACATAAAGCGGGGCTCCATGGCTAATTTGCAGGGCTCGGGCTCCGATGATTCGGGCCTTCTCAAAGCGGGTGTGGGGTCGTGCTGGTTTAACCATGAGAATCACTAACAGCGGTTCGCTGCGACTCGGCGACCTACCCGGGTGTCATAAGGCCATCGGGAGCCCCGTAGGGGCTGTTTACTCATTCCTCCTCGGTCAAAGTCGGCGCAAGGGCAGCGTTTCGCGCAAGCAATGCTGCAAAACCGATGCAGAGGAATGAGGCGGAGGCAATCAGCAAATGGAACAGAGATAGAATTTCGATGAAACCGGATGTCGCTGTGAGGACATACACGCCACCAAGCAGTAGATTGAGGATGTACAATCCGATGCAAGCGTGCAACATCCTTCGGACCGTTCCACGTTCTAGGCCTCGAAGATTCCACAGAAGCCAGCCACCGACAATGACGACGGCAAATCGATGTACGAAATGCATATTGTGAGCGAAGGCGAAGAGGTCACCATTGCACAGAGGCCAAGCATCCAATGAACCGACACTGCAGGCCCCGTTCTGACCTTCCATAGACGACACGAATGCCCCCAGAACCAGTACGACAAGAGTGGATAGCGTCAGATCGTACAGGCGGGGTCGCATCTGAATCGCACTCTTTCGTTGTAGTTTCATCCAATTCGGAAGAATTCCCTCTGCATCCATCCAACGAATCCATGCCCATAGTAGTGCCAACGCCAGCGCTTGGGCAAGGATGAGGTGTGCGGCCACAGACCAAGCGATGTTGTCGTATCGAACCGTCAGCATGCCCATCGCACCTTGGACAATAACAAGTACCAGTGCTGCAATGGAGGCTTTGTGAACACTCGGCATTTTCTCTTTTCGTTTGAAAGCTAAATACCATTGCAGTATGCATAGAGGTCCAAGTAGAATTCCTGTTACGAATCGGTGAATCCACTCAAGGAAAATATCTCCGGTCGTGTATCGTTTCGCTGATCCATCAGAGTCGTATTCCCCGGTATCGTTGTACCAGATTCCCTGATCCTCCTCGGAGATATCAAAGCCCCAAGTTCCGAAGCACTGTGGCCAATCGGGACAGGATTCTCCCGCATCATTAATTCGAACAGCACCGCCCAATGCAACGGCGATTAGGGTCAGCACGAATAGTGCAAATGGCAGATGATGTAGGCGGCACCATCTCGAACCTTCGGACACAAACAACCGTAGAGTCACGCCTACTTAAGATGAAATCAATCCGCGTCTTCTTCTTCTGCGGCTTCAACGTGCTCCAATTCAGAAGAACTCTGCCAATCTCGCTGCCATTCTGCATCAACAGCTCCACCCGACCATTCGCCTTCGATCATAATCTCCTCAACCTCGTAGTCCTCGCGCCAGATGGGTTCTCCCTTTGAGCCAGAGACAATGAGTCGATTCGTCTTCTTGTCCAATCCTTTTCGAATGAGTTTCACACCCCGGGTAACCGGCAGAAGATGGCCTACAGGAGTCCCTGGTGTCACAATCGGATTGTTCGCTGTGCAGATGAAGATGCCTCGTGAAGGGGAAATGATGTCCGCGCTTTCAGAAGGGCGCTGTGGGTCGACGATTCGACCGATGATTTCACCTGTCTCAACGAACGAGCCGCGACTCACGAAGAGGTCGACCAAGCCGCCTTCATCAGCACGAACCCAAGTCGAACCACTGGCGAGAAGACGAAATTTCGGGCGAGCCGCATTGCCGGGAATCACATGCAGGCTTCGAAGCACATTCAAGACACCGTGTATAGCGATCTGGACCGCTTCGTGATCTGCTAGGTTGGCACCCCCACCCTCGTAGGTGAGTGATCCGATTCCGAGTTTTGATGCAGCACGACGCATCGAACCTTTCGGACCTTTGGAATCAAGGATGACTTCGATGCCGAAAGCGCGTGCGATTCGATTGCTTGGGGGGTCCGCAAGGTCGGCCCGGACCTGTGGAAGATTGTCACGACCCGTGGCTGCGGTGTGCAAATCGAGGAGGAAATCTGAGCCAGTGATGAGTTCGCTGAGAACACGATGGGCGACTCGGCCCGTGGTTGAACCCATCTCTGAACCAGGGAATTCACGATTGAGGTCGCGACCATCTGGGAAATATCGGAGCTGACGAGTGAATCCAGGAGGATTCAGAACCGGGGCCAGCCGAACAGTGCCGGCCATCATCTCGGGATCCAATGGTCGACCGGGTCCAGTGAACACTGTCTGGGAGAGCAGGCTTGCCGCAACCTGGCCCACCATCTCATTGCCATGAACTCCGCCTGTGATTGTGATGGTTGGACCTGGGCGGCGCCCATGGATGATTGTCACAGGAGTGGACCAAGAGTCGCCCAACTTGACGTCGAGGAGTGGAAATTCGATTTGACGAATAGAGCCTGGTTTGATTCGCTTCCCAAAGAAGCGGTGTTGCTTGGCCCCTGTAAGGCGGTCCCATTCTGGTCTTGACGGTTCGTGGGCGTCCAAAGCGCGCTCAATCTCACGGCGTCGCTTTTTTGGAATCTGGTTACTGACCTTCAGCGTCTTCGTGCGCTTTGGTCGTACCGTTTTCTTCGTATCGTCGCCCTTCTCAGGCATGGGTCCATCCCCCTCAATGCTGTGGTTGTGATACCTCTGTGCTGCTACCCCTCTTTGAATGAACCGTCCGTTCGACTCCGTAGGAGTCAATTTCGGCGGTCAATCCTCAATAGGGGCCGATTTCCTGCTCATTGTATGGACGGAGAAAGCGTACAAGAGAAGCATGCTCCGAACAGCATCTGCTTTGGATGTGGCCCAGCCAATGCCGATGGATTACGGATTCGCTCCTTCCCCATAGAGAATGGCTTGGAAATGACTTTTCAGACTTCGGAACATCATCAGGCGTTTCCAGGCATGATTAATGGTGGAATCATTGGTACATTGCTAGATTGTCATGGCAATTGGACCGCAGCCTTGGCCATCATGGCCGATCGGGGGGATGATGTGGCACCCTGTACTGTCACTGCCCGTTATACAATCAAATTACGGCGGCCGACACCGCATGGTGTTCCCCTTCAAATCACCAGTAGGATTGAATCTGTGGAAGGGAATCGTGCGGAGATCAGCATGACGTTGATGGCTGATGGCGAAGTGTGTGCCCAAGGTGACGGGTTATTCGTCGCCGTCAAGGAAGGTCATCCTGCGTGGCATCGTTGGCATTGAGTGCCGGATCATGATAGAATGAACCATCTTCTTGCTCCCACCACCATCGGCCCTCTGGGTCAATGTATGCAGTAAATCCTGTCGACTGGTCATACACCCCTCCCCCCATGAGGTGGGTGTGATCCGGGACATGATGGGTTTCTGACGTCTCTTCAATTTGCGCCGGGGATTCTGAATCCTCTTCGTCTTCCTCAAGTTCATCTTCAAGTTCATCTTCAAGTTCATCTTCATGCTCACGCCGTGCCTTCAATCTGAGGGCTAGAATGACAGTGAAAACAGACAGGGCGATAATTGCCAAAACAACCAGAATTGCGAGCATCGAACTGACACCGCCACCGCTCGATTGCGAAGTGGACTCCTCCTCATTTCCAGAATCATCGACCGATTCATTCTCCTTGGGTGGAATGTCGATTTCAAGTTCAGAGATGGTCACGAGATTTGCACCGTCTGTCACTCGGACGTACAGGTGCGTGTTGTTCCAATCATCCCACAAAATCAAGCCGTCCACCGGATAATCGTACCAAGTTGAATTGTTTACTGACCATTCAATCATCGAAGGTCCGCTTCCTTCGCCATCGTCGATGCTCAATTCAACAACCAGTTTGGATACGGGAGAACGTTTGGCTTCGATTTGCTCAATGGAAACGATTGGGGCCTGACGGTCAACACGAATCCATGTCGCATCAGCGGGGCCAACATTACCTGCAGCATCGATGGCACGAACTTCAAACGAGTAGCGGCCATCCATCAGCATCGTGAGATTGGCTATTGACTCGTTTTCATTGACTGGAGCCCACAATCCACCGGCCCAACGGACCTCATAATGGGATGTTCCAGATAGATTGTCGACGACTGGTGGCCATTGGATGACAATCTCATCCGCATGCGTCCACTCATCCATCGAGATAATCTCCGGGGCAGGTGGTGGGACCAAGTCGGTCTCTGTACTGGCATCTGCTGTCACGAGTCTCAACTGATACGGACCACCGGGGTTGGATGGATCCCAAATGACGCGGACGTGGTAAAGCAATGCCATGCCCTCTGAATCGTCATTCAATGCTGAGATAGTGACCCAACGAACCTCGTCATCCACAATCCCTTGACCCAAAGATGCTGAACCATTCAGGACGGCGACCTCCAGATGCGCGCCCTCAGCACTCAGGGCGATTGAAGTCTGATTGCCCGAATCAATGACAATAGCATACCAATCGATCTCGTCCATACCCATGAGGCAGCCATCCAATGTGAGATTTGGATTGGCACCCAAATGGTGCGCTGATGAGCGGGTCGCAGCGGCATCCGAAGGGAATTCTCCATCGGTCTGTGGGTTATCGCAGCCTGGAAGTGTTTCACCTGCAGGTGGGGGGCTGTTTGAATCAATTGTGAGCGTGTTGTTGGATAAGCGAATGTTGTTGCTTTCATCGTCTTCATAGTGTTCTTCCCCCGCATCTATTACCAGAACAATCCACCAGACACCTTCGATATCACCCACTAGATTGACTACTTGAGAATCAGCCAGTGTGGAACCACTGAGAAGAGAGGGTACGCGTGATTGCGAAAGGCGGATGTCGCCGCTGCCTAGAGAACGATCCTCGGAGAGCCAGATTTCTACATCGAATCCGAGGGTTTCCTGCCCTAGATTCTCAGCACCCCATTGGATTGTTACCGTCTGCCCCGGTTCAGCAGATAGTGGGGATTCAACCCATGATGCTAGCAAATCCTTCGCTGGAGCTGAGATGGTGAATGCGATGCTTGCTGCGGCGTTGTTGGTCTCGTCGTCTTCAGCGACCTCCGAGGCTGTATCGACAATGACGACCCAATGGAATTGGCCGATGTGTTGTCCTGGAATGGTTACCGTGCGCGTTACCTGAATGGTCGAGCCACTGGTCAAAGGATTAACCTGAAAACTGTCCACTTGGGTATCATCGGTTCCGCCTTGTGCATCCAGAGAGAGGAGGAGGTAGACATTGAAGGAACCAGCATCGGAACCACCTGAATTACTGATGTTCATGTACACGGTCGCAGATTGGCCACTCACCGCATTTTCAGATGCACTGATTGAATCGATGACGATGTCGGCTTGCTCTACACAGAATTGACCGCTTGACGGCATGGCATTGTTGGTCTCGTCCATCTCTGTAATCGAATCATTGGGGTCAACTATGATGCCCCAATACCAACAGCCATCCCCCAGATTCGAGGGGATGCCGAGATTTACGTTCCCGGACCATGATCCTCCCGCCGCAACCGAATTAGCAACATCAGAACCGATGAAAACGTCATTGCTTCCTGAAATGGATGAGTCACTTGAGAGATAGATGTTGTAATCGACATTGGTGGCATCCTCCATACCGATATTCGCAATCTGTACCGAGACCTGTGCGGTTCCACCCCTAACGCCTGAAGTGGGCCCTGAAACCGAGGTTGGTTCAATATCGGGACCACAATCGATGACTGTCAAATGGGCAGTGGATGATGCAACGATGTTGTTGTTCTCATCGGTTTCAGAAATATAGTCGCCATAATCGACGTAGAGGCCGATGTAGTATGTGCCCGGTGTGATGGTGGTCGGTAGTGTGGCCATCATGCTCGTGTGCGTGTACGAGGGTACGTTGGGTGTGCCACTGGCATAACCCAGAGATGTGCCGGTATAGATTGCAGATACAGAGTTCCCCGTGGAAACCAACGCTTCGTAATAGTGTGAGCCAGCATTGTCTGAACCTAGATTCGTGACACTCAATGAAATGTAGATATCAGCGCCTTCACAGACCTGCCGATAACCCGAATCTACCGAGATTGAAGTCGCTTGGAGATCGTAATCTGGAACAGTGATGTAGATTGAATTGCCAACTTCGATATTGTTTGTCTCATCGCCTTCAGTAACGCGGCTGCTGCTATCAGCAATGATTCCGAAGTAGTACGTCCCTTGTGCTAGATTGCTGGGCAATGAGGGAGTGTAAGTTCCACTTCGATAAGAGCCTCCGGAAATGCTGTTGGCCTGTTGGGTCGAGCCGAGTTTGGTGTCACTGGTCGTGATGGTTGAATCGGTAGAGATGTACATCTCCCAATAGAACCAGCCAGATGCATCGTCGCCATCATTGTCGATTCTCCAAGAGATGCTGACCTGTTGTCCAGCCTGTGCGGAATTAGGACCGGATGGAGAGTCTGGAACTAGATCTGCGGGCTCTTCGATGTCAATTCTCGAACTGGATGAAACGATATTGTTAGTCTCATCCAACTCATTCACACCGTCCCGATTATCGGCAATCATCCCAAGATAGTGATATCCTGTATTCATCCCTGTGGGGATGGGCACACTGTATTCGTAACTGGAACGGTAAGATCCACCACTGATACTGCTCTCGCTGAATTCATCGACGAATGTATCGGATGTGGTGATTGTGGAATCTGTGGACAGATACAACTTCCAGTAGAACGACCCCGAATAATCGGTTCCGATATTGTCGATGCGATACTGCACAGTGATGGTGTCGCCCATGGTAACAGAAGAGGATGAGGTGCTAACTGAGGTTGCCTCCAAATCAGGGAGATCTTCCTGAAGGGTAATCTGGTCACAAGTACGAGCGTTGTTCGATTCGCTGGCTTCATCGACATCGGAGTCGACATCAAGGATGTAGCCCCAATAATAGGTCCCTGCGTTCATGTTAGAGGGGAGTCTGGTGCTGCTGGACAGTGAATCTGTTCGGTAACTACCTGAAGACAAGCTGGACGAGTATTGGTCGCTGCCAACCTGGGTATCGCTAGTTGTGATTGTTGAATCGGAGGAGAGGTACATTGCCCAGTAAAAGGTCCCTGTCGATTGACCGTGGCTGCTGGAAACGTCGTTTTCATATTGAATAGAGATTGATGAATCGAGATAATCTCCGATGGTACCTGTGGCTGGTGTCGAGCAAGAAGATGAACTCGTTCGAGGAACCAAATCGGACAATTCGTAGACATGAACGCGGCCTGAATCGTAATCGTCGTTGTTGTTCTCATCAGATTCACTGACTTGACTGTTGATATCGACAATCATGCCGACATAGTAGTAATCCCCCGTAATCGATGAAGGGATGGTTACTGTCTTTGTCGAAGAGCGCGTGCTTCCTGCCGTAATGCTTGACTGCGTCCAATAATCCAACTGGAGATCGTTGGTTGTGATTGTTGTGTCTGTGGACAGGTAAAGCGCCCATCGGAACGAACCTGATGATGAATCGCCATCGTTTTTGATTCTCGTACTGATGCTCTTGGAATCCCCTGCATCAGCGGTGGTCCATGAGGCTGATAGGTAATCGACAATCAGATCGGGGCCGCTTCTGGCTCCTGTCTCCATCGACCCATCAGAATCGGGGAGTGTGTTCCCATCTGTGGCTGGCACGAGGGCTAGGAGGAATGAGGTCAACGCCGCAAGAACGGCGATTCGAAGCAGGGTTCCACTGGGCGCCATGGGCAGTTAGCGTAACGGGTGTTGAACGAATATGTTGTGGTGGGCCTATAAGGCCCAAATCTTCGGTCAGGTTGATGAACGGCGAGGTTGAGGAAGAGGCATGGAGGATGAAGTGGTTCTGGCAGAAATTGCCAAGACCGTTGTGACAACGATGCGCCAAATCCCCCAACTTAGCCTATTACCAGTTGAAGAATTGGAAAATATTCCACTCGGGAGACTTCGCAGAGATGCCACCCGACTCCACGCTGTCTGTCGATACCAGAAGGGCATAAGAAAATCAGAGATTTCAGGGCCAGAGGATGTTCGATGCGTCGACGTGCATCCCGCGGCTCTCGCAGATGATTGGCAACGTTATGCCGCATTCCTACTCTACCACGAATATCTGCATGCTCTTGGATTTGCAGGTCACGACAAAACATTTCGAAATCTTGAGGCATTGTGGCCCGATGAAGAGGCGAGATCGATGGGAAAATCATTCGGTAAACATCTCCGAAACAGAGCGGCAAAATGGTTGTGGACCTGTCCTCAGTGCGCAAAGGAATATGCAAGAAATCGACGTGGGAAAGGGCGGTATCGTTGTCGACAATGTAGCATCGCTTTGGTCGATGTGAAGGCCGAAGCGGTGAAGCCGAAGGCCTAAGCATCATTGCCCCAACCTAAGGACATGGGGTGCAGAGTTTGGCTCATCGCCCTAACCTTGATTTTCTTGTCAATGAGTCCACAAGTTGCAGCCGATTTGTCGACCGAACATCAGACGCTGAATCTCGTTTGCTCAAACGATGATTGTTCCTTGTCACAGGATGCGGTTGGAGATGCGGTGTTGAGCGAGGAAGAACGCGATGCAAATCCCTTGCAACCGGTGACTGTGACCCTAGAATTCCCGATGAGGCCGGACCAAACCAGTGTCAGTCTTCTGCCCGGTCTCATCGAATCCATGACCATTGATTTCAGAATTCAAGAGGATGGTACAGGGGCCACAAGACCGGATTTGGATGTGGAATTGATTCTCGGACCTTCGACTAATTCGTGGACGCTCTCAGCCCCCAGTGCTTCACCGGGAAATCAGAACCCATATGTGTTGGAAAATAGTGATCTCAATATTGCAAATGGGCGAATCCTGTCTCCCCTAGATCAGGTGCTATTACGCATTACTTTCGAAATCAATCAACCAGTGACATGGGAATTGCATCTTGCTGGAGATTCAAACATTGAGTTGCCAATTGAATGGAGCATTGATGCGCAAGCCGCTAACACGGATGAGCCCACCAGCTTGACTGAACCTCGCTCGATAACACTTGTCGGTGCTACCACATTCGGGGGATTGATGGATTCTGATGTCGACTGCTTTCGATTTGATGTCGATGAACATCTGAGTGCACTGACTGTGACAATCTCTTGGGATGCGACTCCACTAGAGGTTGAACAAGCACATATCGTCCCAGAATTCTGGGATGAAGAAGGGGATTCTGAAAACACACCTGAGATTCGGACGCGATTTGAAGGCGATATCGTAGTCAATGAATTCCGTTGGGCTGAGCCGAATAATGGAGAGCACACGCTGTGTTGGACTGGAGAGGAGGGTCACTTCCAAACCTACAGTTTCATCGGTTCGCAATCGATGTTGGGTGTAGGCAGTACGACGCCTTCAGAATTCACTGGAGAAGCGACATGGGATGCAGGAACCTCCCATGTTGGGCAAGTGGAGAAATCCAGTGAGACCGATGGTGCTGGTTTGTTCACGATGGCGGTTGCAGCCATCGGAATATTTGTTGCAATTGTTGGATATCTCATGCCTTTGTCATCACCATGGTTGCCACGATTCTTGCTACCACTCTCGATTATTCTGCTATTATTTGGAGGCATAATTTCCCCAGCTGTATCGATTTCAAACGAATCACCGAATCCCGGTGAAATGACTTTTGATGAACTTATTGAACAACGATTGGAACGTGTGTATCAAGGTGTAATCAATGATGATGAAGGTGAATTCGGACCACAATGGTATGGTGGATTCTTAGGGATTGCACCCGGTGAAAGATTGCAACTTATGCTGACCATTGAGTCCGTGCATCCTCTGGGGGATGGGAGGTGGCAAATTGTCGCTGCAGAACTCGATGGGGTTGACTTGGATCGATGGGTGTTCGGCAAATTGAACGATGGTCGACTATCCGCAGATAACGAAGTGAGGTTCATTCTTCGCTCAGGCCGACTTCTAGCACTTGATTTATTGTTACTTGAAGCGTTACTCATTGTCGATGAAGAGCCACGTGGAGATGTTCTCCATATCGATTGGCAGATGGTGGCAGATCCCGGGCTGGGGTCTCTAAGTGCGCCCGCTTGGACCAGCAGGCCAGATTCCATGTCTGCCGATGATTGGAATCAAGTCACTGGAGCGGTCAAGCCAGAATTGCTCTCAGTATCATTCTGTGATTGTGGAATAGATGCTATGGAACTCTCGATTAGACCCAATATTCTCTATGCAAATGATCTCATCGCACCCGGGGGCATCAACTCCTCCAATGGGCTCATCCCCTACGATTTCTGGGTGGCTTGGCTCGGGCTGTTGATATTGGTTAGTGCAGGCTTTGTCGAGAAAGAGCGACGCGCGCAAGGAATGGCACTGGCAGAAGAAGTTCTGAGTCGTTAAGTCACTCTTCTTCAGTGTCGATATGGTGTTCTAAATCATCAGGGATTCCGTCATCATCTTTGTCGTCATCCTCCTCTGGAATCGAACCGAGCATCTCATCGAGCATAGTGCGTTCTTCAGAGTCGAGGTTGTGATCGCGAAGGGCTTCGACAATGCGGGCCAATTGTTCATCACCGAGTCCGAGTGGGCGGGCGGCACCTACAATCAGGTCAAGCTCGGCCTCCGAGACGTGGTCATCCGCCAATGCAGATTCAATCGCCGCACGAGTTGCCATTCGAGCAGCACTTCGCTCTGGGACTTGCAATACACGGGCTAGGGCGCTGAGTTCTTCCATTTCTTCATCGGTGAGAATGCCATCAGCATACGCCATCTCATAAGCGTCATAGAGAAGTTGTTGATACTTGTCGGGATGCAATAAAACATCGCGAATTAAGCCGTAATCTATACTGTCGCCGTCGTCATCCATATCCAGGCGCACAATCGAAGTCCTAACCTCTTTCAGCAACATATCCTTGATGCCATGACCAAGCAGAATGAATCCCATTGCGACGACGGCTGCACCGAGCCATTGCATGACGCCCGTTTCAAACAGGCCCCCGGGGTTGAACAATTGATGCAATCCCATTGTAATCATGGCAGCGCCTAGTGCCACCTCGAACCAGTCGTTGATATCTGGTTCATCGTCGAAGAGAGCGAGCCGGGAAGCCAACTCATTCTCTGCGCCACCATCACTCGCCATTGCACCTGCTTAACCTGTGGGAGCACTTCACACTTCCGCGGCTTTACACCCCTATCCTTTTGGGCGGTGAACGCTGGTCGTCGCCCATGGTCGAAGACGTGCGGGAACTCGACCTACCACCTGATGTGGTCAAACTTCTCGTCGAAGTGTGGGGAATCGAACGGCTCCACCCTCCACAGGCCGAAGCTATGCCAATTGCACTCTCTGGACAAAATCTGTTATTGGCTATTCCAACCGCTAGCGGAAAAAGTTTGGTTGCATATCTGGCAATTCTACAGCGGCTACTCGTAGATTCACCAGGAAGTCGTGCATTCTATCTGGTTCCACTCAAGGCTCTCGCAGCGGAAAAGGTCGATGAATTGCGTCAAGCCGGTGACCTTCTTGGGCTATCCGTCGGCATGGCGATTGGCGACAGATCGGGTGAAACGGTGTCTTTAGATGAAGCAGACATTATCGTTGCAACCAGTGAAAAATTTGATTCCCTAATGCGCAATAAAAACGACTTTCTGAGTCAGGTAAGCATTGTCGTTGCTGACGAAGTACATCTCATTCACGATCGGAGTCGGGGGCCAACTATGGAAGTCAATCTCGCTCGCGTGAAACATGAAAGGCCAGAAGCACAGATTCTTGCATTGTCTGCGACAGTTGGTAACGCCAAGGAAATTGCAGAATGGCTTAACGCTGAAAGCATCGAATCGAAATGGCGACCAGTGATTCTTCGATATGGGACAGTATGCAATGGCCTAGTGGAGCCTCGATTGCAAGTTGGCCCAGGTGGAGAAGATATGGAACTCCCTCCACCATTTGAACTACCAGACGAGAGTGATGACCTTCGAAATGTTTTGATTTCAACCATCCATGATTCTGGACAAGTACTCATTTTTCGTGGAACGAGACGCTATGCGGAAGGAAGTGCGTCAAAACTCGGCGATTGGATGTTCAAGCGTATGCAATCTTGGCTCAAAACCCCAGAAGATGCGCCGGAAGGATTGGATGTTGAATCTCGTCTGACTGCTCTAGCTGAGGTGGCCCGAAATATCGAAGGTAGCGAAGAATCCACAATGATGGGTGAACGGCTCGCTGAAGCATTGCGAGGAGGGGTTGCCTTCCATCATGCAGGTTTGACAGCGAGTCAGCGCCGTATCATCGAAACAGCGTTTCGAGAACGGATATTGTTTGCAATTTGTGCAACACCAACGCTCGCTGCCGGTGTCAATCTACCCGCACGACGCGTTATCGTACGTGATCTGTCGCGATGGGAGGATGGTTTGAGTCGTCCATTGCCACGAATGGAAGTTCACCAGATGCTCGGACGTGCGGGTCGGCCTCGATATGATACGGTAGGAGATGCATGGCTAATTGCAAGACACTTAGATCACGCCGATGAAATATCGGAATTGTATTTTGAACAGGATCCAGAGCCGGTTGAATCGAAACTGGCAGCAGAACCTGCCATGCGCACACATGTACTCGCTGCAATCGCCACGGGTGGTCAGCGTGACCGAGATTCACTCGGGCGATTCTTTCAACAAACCTTCCTAGGCTATGGTGTGGAAAACGATTGGTTGCAAGGACGAATCGATGAAATCATCTCTTGGCTAACTACACATCGATTTATCACGAGAACAGGGGAAGATCCCGCCGTGCTTGAACGCCTCGCAGAGATGACTCCAACAGAAGCAGAAGAAGAATGGGACGATGAAATGCCGCAATGGGCACAGAGTGCACAATCAATCGATGGAGTGGAATTCGTAGATTATGTGGAACCTGCACCACGACCGAAACGTCCCGCTGTCATAGGTTTTCAGAAAGCTGGCGAATTGAGTGAGTCCGAGCCAAAGGATGTCATTCCAGATTCTCTGGCCATGACATATGCGGCCACTCCATTCGGTGAACGAGTCAGTCGACTGTATCTTGACCCATTGTCCGGACTGATTCTTCGGGAAGGCCTCCGTAAAGCACGAAAGATTCTATGTCGCATTATCGAGGATCGTTCAATCTCTCCTTGGACCCTGCTCCATCTAATCGCTTGTACTCCAGATTTCCCGCCACTTTGGCCAACTGGAAAGCAGATGCAGATGATGACGATGAAAGTGAATGCGATGTCGGACCAGATTTTGTTGGATGGTCACGAACTAAACACACTCGGATTCATGCCAGAGGCGGAAAGTCTTGCTAAGAGTGCATGGACACTCAGTCAATGGATTGAAGAAAATTCTCTGAGGGAAATTGAAAAGGAAATGGGGGTCGCACCAGGGGACCTCAGAGTTCGCGTTGATCATGCAGATTGGTTGATGAATGCTACACGACAAATCTGTGCCAACGATGACGAAATCGATTCTGCGCTCACCGATTCGGATATCGATCTACTCGAGATGCTCGATGTCATGCGACATCGTGTATCCAACGGTTGTAAGGAGGATCTGTTGGCACTCATATCGATTCGTGGTGTGGGTCGTGTCCGCGCTCGAACATTGGCGAATCATGGATACAGAACACCACTGGAAATTTGTAGAATCACAAAGAAATCGGCTCAGAAACTCGCCGATGAACGAGGTTGGAGTCCCCTATTGGTTCAGAACATCATGCAAGCGGCTGATAGAGCCATACAGACCCGCGGTCGTCGGCCGACCGATTGATGAGGGGGGAGCGCTCCCCTCAATTCATGTCCCGTACCCCTTATCCTTGCTGGGGCATGGCACTGACAGACCCAGTTTCGGATTCTGAAAAATTAGTGGCAACTTTTCTTGAATGGCGAAATGATGAGCGGTGGCTGCTCCTGGGTGGCCCCGCTGCTGTAAGTGACAAACAGTTGTGGACAGCTTGGCTCGGACTTGGTTCGCGACATGCGAATTCCAATATGCGTGCAAATGGCCTCGATGTTGAATTCATTCGACTTATTGCAGGAACACACCAGATTCGAATCGGATTTGAGAGAGCTGGGTTGGCAAAGGGCGATCGGACGGCATGGCTAGTCTATCTCCCAGAGTTTGTCAACAGCACCATCTCAGAAATGAATTGGCCCACTCTGGATCGATTTGCACTGGACAAAGAAGCGGATCGATTGATGCGAGTACTCGATGCGAAACTGCTACCACATGCTCCAATTCCACTTGAAGAGAGTGTTCAGCGTCTAGAACTTCAGATAGAGAATGGTCAATCAGCAGACCATGATTCGATTGAACGTTCGGCACTGGCTCATATTGCGTTGGCGGATTTCCATTGATTATTGAAGAAAATGCTTGGCGAAACGCCTTATGGCTTCGATGTTCCGTCACGAATTATGGCGAAGCATCATGCTTGGCGCAAGTGCGCAGACTGTGGAATTCAATGCACACCGATGAATTTCGTCGATGTGGATAGGGAGCGATTCTGTTTGGCATGCTGGACCGCACGTGTCAATCCAGAACACCCTGAGATGGACGCTATCATCGAGAAAGTCGAGGCCGAGGTTGAAGTATGGCGATGTCAGAAGCAGGCTTGGGACGAGAACGGGTTGTCGGACGGACCGAAATCGGTTCGTTCGCAAGGAAACCGTGTGAACAATCCCTGAGGTGAATAAATGGCTTCTTTCGAGGGGCTCGATGCAACAAGTTGGCCAGAATTAGAACCGCATTACCAGAATTTTCTCGATGCTGGGATTGATTCTGCAGATGCGCTCGAAACTTGGTTGATGGAGTTGGGGCGATTCGATGCATATGTTGGCGAAGCGGGTTCGATGCTCTATGTCAACATGACATGTGATACTGAGAATGAAGAGATCAAACAGGCCTACCTTGAATTCGTCGAGAATGTTGAGCCAGAATTGGCTAAGATGTCCGATCTATTGAATCGAAAATTGGCCGACAGCCCATATGCAAATGATCTCGACCAAGATGAATACAACGTGCTACTGCGTGATACTAGAATGGATTTGTCACTGTTCAGAGAAGAAAATATTCCATTGGGAACTGAACTTACCAAACTCGGTCAACGCTACAACGAGATTTGCGGGTCGATGATGGTCGAATTTGATGGCGAGGAACGAACCATGCAACAAATGGGGAAATATCTACAGGTCAATAACCGAGAGGTTAGAGAAAATGCATACACAACCGTGGGAAAGCGACGGTTCCAAGATGCGGAAGAGATTGACGAACTCTACGATTCGATGATTGCACTGCGCCATGAGATTGCTCAAAATGCAGGATATTCGAACTATCGAGATTACGTCTTCGATGCAAAGCATCGATTTGACTACACGCCCGCTGATTGTGAGGCATTCCAAGACGCAGTTGGCAGCATTTGTGTCCCTCTGATGAGAGATGTGGATGAAGAACGGTGCGAGACGTTGGGGCTTGAATCCCTACGAATGTGGGACCTAGGGCATGATGTGCAGGGGAGAGAGCCCCTACGCCCATTTACTGAAGTCGAAGAGATGGTGGAAGGGACCAGTCGAATGTTCCAGAGGTTGTCACCTGAACTCGGAGGGTTTTTTGACAGCCTTCGTGATGGGACCAGCCTAGATCTCGATAGTCGAAAAGGGAAGGCACCGGGTGGATATCAATTACAACGTGATCATAGTCGAAAGCCATTCATTTTCATGAATGCAACCGGTCTTCAGCGCGACCTTGAAACCATGGTTCATGAAGCAGGTCACGCCTTCCATTCCATCTACGCAGACGATTTACCCTTAGTCGATTATCGCAGTGCACCATTGGAGTTCTGTGAAGTCGCATCGATGTCGATGGAATTATTGACGCATGAATTCCTCGATGAGTTCTATTCACAGGAAGATGCGCAACGAGCAATCAGATTGCATTTGGAAGGTATCGTCTCAATCCTCCCATGGATTGCAACTATTGATGCATTTCAGCACTGGGTGTACACGACCCCTGGACACTCTCGAGAACAAAGACACGCAAAGTGGTTGGAACTCGGTGAAAGATTCGGTTCAGACTTGGATTGGTCGGGATTTGAAGATTGGAGAAAGGTTGGGTGGCAAAAGCAGCTGCACCTGTTCTCATATCCATTCTATTACATCGAATATGGAATTGCTCAACTCGGCGCATTGCAGATGTGGTTGCAGTATAGGGCCAATCCAGAGGAGGCGTTGGCTAACTATGCAACCGCCATGCGGTTAGGGGGTTCCCGCCCATTGCCAAACCTGTTTGAAGCTGGTGGGATGAAATTCGATCTAGGTCAATCAACCGTCCAAGGGCTCATCGATGCTGTGAGAGACGAACTGTCCACACTTCCAGCTTGATTGTAGCGCCGACGGCACCGGCGGATGGGAAGAACCGGTGCCGTCGAAGCCACAGGCCTGCACTCAATCGCGCAGACCTTCTGCTGTGACGAAGAACTTGGCTTCGCCTTCAGGCAGATTTGGAGAGTCAATTAGGCGGGCAATTCTCGAGCCTGCTTTGGACTTCTTGAGATAAATGCGGAAGGTGGAGGCGTGGCCCACCACGTGTCCGCCCACTGGTTTGGTCGGATCTCCCCACATTGCATCGGGCTTCGACATAACCTGGTTTGTCACGAGAACCAACGCATTGTTAACATCGGCCAATTTCTTGAGTTCCTTCACGAGTAGGTTCAATTTTTGTTTGCGATCTTCCAACATACCACGACCAAGGAATTCAGCACGGAAATGTGCAATCAATGAATCTACGATGATTAGTTTGACTTCAATGCTTTTTGAAGCTCGCTGAATCTCATCAACCAACAGCATCTGATGTGATGAGTTGTAAGCACGTGCTACGTGAATGCGTTCTAGCGCAACATCGGGA
>JASMFB010000049.1 GCA_030751995.1 Candidatus Thalassarchaeaceae archaeon | reverse complement strand
GCTTCTCAACGATGTCGGTAAGCCCACCATTTTCATCGAAGACTGCAACACCGAATCTCTCAGGGTCCTCGACATTTCGACCCACCAATCGGCAGCCCGGAGGATCTTCTGAAGCTCGGAACTCACTCACTGCATCGGTGAACTCGATGGTCGTAATATTGTCAGAAAAATAGACCAGAATTCGACTTCCTTCGACATGAGGTCGAGCCAAATTCAATGCGTGCTGCACACCTTTCGGCTCCTCTTCAATCACGTAGTGAATATTCTCTCCAGGCAAACCCGTGCCCACGTGTTGTGCAATCTGTCCAATGAATCGATTGCCGATGATGGTGATGTCCGTGATTCCTGCGCGGCGAATAGTTGCCAGAGCGTAATCAATCACCGGTCGACGGTGCAGAGGAAGTAGAGTCTTGTGGGTATAACGCGTGAACGGATACAATCGCGACCCATGGCCGCCTGCAACGAGAATTGCCTTCAT
This sequence comes from Candidatus Thalassarchaeaceae archaeon, assembly GCA_030751995.1. Classification (GTDB taxonomy): domain Archaea; phylum Thermoplasmatota; class Poseidoniia; order Poseidoniales; family Thalassarchaeaceae; genus MGIIb-P. Next base: position 11,539 of record JASMFB010000049.1, on the reverse strand, counting down.
TGATTCACATCCATTCAGTATCGGTGGGGTGAGCCCACTGCATTGGCCTTCCAGCCCATGGTCTGCATTGCATCCAAATCTAGAACACGACGCCCATCGTAGAGAATGGGCGTACGCATGCGCGCGTGCAGAGCCGACCAATCGATCTCCATGCATTCAGGGTGCGCTGTTGCCAGCACCACCATGTCAAATCCATCTGCACCCCCAATATCATCGATGACGGAAATTCCGTCTGGAATATCATCTGAGGTAAGGTATGGGTCCCAAGTTGAGACCGAGATTCCTGATTCAATCAGATTCAGTGCGAGCGGTTCTGTGGGGGTTTCTCGAGCATCTCCAACACCCGCCTTGTATGACCAACCCAAGAAGAGCACACGCCCCTCTCCTGCGGCCACACCGGATTGATACATGAGTTCCCGAAGAACACCAGCGACATGTCGCGGCATCATTCGATTGACTGCGCGGGCTGCTGTAATCAGTTCAGCGGGCACACCAACCTCTTGCGCTCTTTGCATCATGTAGTATGGATCCACAGGGATACAGTGTCCACCGACTCCAATTCCAGGGGTATAGCGGTGAAAATTCCACTTGGTAGCCGCCGCAGAGAGAACATCTTCGACATCGAGGTCCAGTTCGGGGAAAATTTGCGCCAATTCATTGACCAATGCGATGTTGATGTCACGCTGAACATTTTCGATAACCTTGGTCGCCTCGGCGACTTCGACCTTGCCAACATAACGCACATCTTCGCAGGTCAACCGGCGATAGAGGTGAACCAGACTCTCTCCGACCTCTGGGTCAGAACAACCGATGACACGGGCCACCTGTCGAACACCATGGTTTGGGTCGCCCGGATTGAATCTTTCTGGGCAGTATGCCACTTCAATATCCTCGCCTTCAGCAAGGCCAAGTTCAGCAAGAATTGGCAACCAAGTGCTTGTAGTCACACCTGGATAGACCGTGCTTTCGAGAATGACCACCTTGCGGTTGCCCTTTCCAGCCGCTTCAAAGACAGCTCGTCCAGCGCTTTCGACATAGGAGAGGTCAGGTTTGAGGTCTGCTGAGACTGGCGTTGGAACGGTGACAATCAGCACATCGCATGCAGCGGTGGCCTCTGACGTATTGCGAGTAATGTGCCACCTCTCAGAACCGGGTGCTGGAATCATGTCGTCAAGATCAGGATCGCCCAATGGATTGTGGCCTTCATGCAGAGCATTGACAATTCGCTCAGAAAGGTCGACGCCCCACACATTGAACCCCGCATCGCGGAAGCCAATGGCGGTCGGCAGGCCGACGTAGCCTAGGCCAATGATACCGACACTCAAGTCGCCAGAATCCGCCCGAGAGGCGAATGAGGAATCCCATCCCATGATTTTGCGGCCTAACTCTTGCTTCATGAAGCCCTCGGTCGACCAAATGCATCAAAGAACGCCGCCCGTAGGGCGGCATATGCGTGTTTTTGTGACGGGTGGCGCGGGCTTCATCGGCTCGTGCGTTTGCGAAATATTGCTACACCAAGGCGCCGAGGTGGTCTCTTTCGATAACTTCTCAACCGGCCACACTCGAATCGATGGCGTTGAGATTGTGGAAGGAGATGTGAGAAATTTCGACGAAGTCCTCTCGGCGATGTCCGGATGCACCCATATTGCACATCTTGCGGCCATGGCATCGGTTCCGGCCTCCGTTGCTAATCCGGCGCTTTCAGAAGCAATCAATCTACAGGGCACACTCAACGTGATTGAAGCTGCCAAACAAGTCGGCGTGAAACGTATCGTATTCTCCAGTACGGCAGCCGTATATGGCAATGCTACAGAATTACCAGTAACCGAATCAACAGTGACCCAATGCCAGTCACCGTATGCGGAGGACAAACTAGCAGCCGAGATCGCCATTTTGCATTCGGGCATTGAAGCCATATCACTGCGTTACTTCAACGTCTATGGGCCACGTCAGGATCCCAACGGCCCATATGCAGCAGTCATTCCCATATTCATTCAGATGTTGATTGACAAGAAATCACCCACCATTTTCGGGAACGGTGAAGCAACACGCGATTTTGTCAGCGTTTTCGACGTCGCGGAACTGAATTTCAAGGCATTGACAACCGAAAATGAGGACGCACTAGGCGAAGTCTACAATGTGGCCTCGGGTTCATCGATGTCGGTGTTGGAACTGTTCACAACTCTCCGTGAACATCTGTCTGCTGACGACCCAGAAATCCAGGCCGTTGAACCCATCTTCGCACCATCTAGAGACGGAGACATCCTCCATTCATCAGCATCCATCGAAAAGGCCAGAAAACTGCTTGGATTTGAGCCCGATAATACTTCCAAGGGCCTTTCATTCACGCTGCGTTGATGGGCGACTTTTCAGGCACAACGACCGTAGGCCCTAGGGAATTCCCCCACCTTCTTGTTCGGAAAAGTACCCTTTGGCGACCAAATCACCGAGTTTCTCGACTCCAGCCTCAATCAGATCAGTGTCGGATTCCTCTGCTTTTTTCCATTCTTTCTGTGCTTTCTCATGGCGCACGACATTGGCTTCTTCAAGCAACTTCTCTCCTTCGGTCAAGTCGCCCTCAAGCCCCCCAAACTCGGGTCTTGGGGTCATGGCATCGATGCGCGGCATCCTTGCATCGATGGTGTCTGCACCTGAACCTTCGGCCGGCCCTTTGGGATCTACTGCACGCGTTTTGTACACCACCCGTCCCCATTTGTCCCTCTCTTTGGCCATCGCTCCACCTTCATGAGGCCGCATCAGAACGTCGAGAATGTCAGGGCCACCGGGCATGCCGAGAACCCGAGCTGCGAATGTTCTACCCTCTTCATGCAACATTGGTGCGATGTCCAAGCCTTCCAGCAACGCATCCTGAAATTGATTGTAACGCTGCCTTCCAGAGATTCGACCTAACACGAGTCCAACCAAAAATGAGAATGAAAGTGTGACAATTGATGCTGGAGAAGAGAGTGATAGTTCGAACAAATAGAGTAGCAACATCGCGATAATCAGGCCCGTGGGAATCCAGACCACGGTTCGCTGCAGAATGAGCCCCCGTCGCAAACTCTCCATTTCATCAGCGCCGAGCGGGGCCGCCCCGACCCAAGTCAAATCCCCCCGTGACACAATGAGTCCTCAAGCGAAGTCTACGTTGAAGGCTTCTATCCAATTATCCTCATTCTCATTGAATATGGGACGGGCCTTGAGTTTCAATTCCGGAATCTTTGGTGTTGTCCGCGAAGGTCGTTCTGAAATCATTGGAGCCCTGATGCTCTGTGCCACATCTTCAGAACCACTTACCAACACCGAATCTTGAACTGAGACATTCGATGTACGCGGCTCTAGTGCCAAGCGATGCAACAAATCACCCATCGTTCGCTGCATCTCTCGACTTTGTTCGGCAAAAGCCTCGGTTAATCTACCACTTTCATCTGCAAGTTTTCGTTGGGCCTGATGCGCATCCTTCTCTTGTGATCCAAGCACATTTTGCATTGTGATAATCATCTCATCCCATCGACGATTGACATCCCCTGTCCGCTCTTCAAATTGAGCCAACATGAGTTCTTGCGATTCAATCAATCGCTGAGCTTCTTCCATTGCTCTTGCTTGCGCTTGCAGAGTTTCTCGCTGACTCTCGATTAACTTCCGTGCTTCTGGTGCACCCACTGAATCCCGACGCTCTAGTTCGGAACGAACAGCGAGAAGTTCCCGATTCTGTGTATGCAAATGGTTATTCAATCGCCCAATCTGCACACCCGTGTCTTTCAAACGGAGATATTGTCCGTTGATGACGTGCCGCAATCGTCTTTTTTCTGCACCACTTCTTGGCAATTCAAACAACAACAGAACATAGGTTCCAACGATGGCACCAAGGGTAGAATCGCCGAGGACGATTGTTAACCAAATCCCGGCCGCGAGGCCCGCTAAGACAGATACTAGTCTAGACATCCCAATCAGTATACTCTGACACTGGTCCCCTTTAGTGAGAAATGTGGGGAGTCCCGGGGGGGCCCTCCTAATCAAGGATAAATTCGTTCTCAGCCACTTCAATGATACTGCCCTGTTTCAATAGCCATTCGAGAGCCTCAACTAATTCTTCAGAGTCAATCCCTCGGGAAATGAGAGTCACACCCAATGATTCCAATGTCACGGGCAACTCTCCTTTCCCGGCTTTATCTTCAAGATGGAATAGGATGGCTTGTGCACAGACCGCTAGCAACGGGTCATCTCCAATGTCATCTGGCAGATAGTTCAGGTGTGCGGATGCAGGATGCAATTCCCAAGATCCTTCTTCGATACCACCATCTTCTCCATCGGGAGGATTGGGGCTGAACACATCGAATAGATTGCACTGGCGGGTGCCTCCTTCGTCGAGTTCAATATCTCGACCAATCCTATTCGCAAGAGCTTCTAAACGGGATATTCGCTGCTCCAACCGCATTTTCTCTCGGCCCAGGTTTGCTTCGATGATTTTCATTTCTTCATTGGCTCGTTCTATCAGCCAATCATTCATATCCCACTCTGGGTCAAGACGGAGCATGGTGTCCCACAGGCGTTGCAATTCCTCCGGCAGAGTGGAAGCATCCAACCGTGGACGCTCATCATGATCTGTAGGACTTCCAGACATCTTCGTGAAGGGTGTAATGACGGTACATGAAGAGTTCGTCTGTACACTGACTTCTCTGGGTGGACAATCGGATGCACTCATTCATGTAGGGGGAACGATTGGCGAGCCCCATGACATCCTACACCTTGGCCTTGCTTCCCGGCGACGGCATCGGGCGAGATGTCATGGTGGAGGCCGAAAAGGTCCTCGATATCGTCGAAGAATTGACACCACTTTCCTTTGAACGCAACAAGATTCCTTGCGGTGGTCAACACTATCTTGAGACTGGCGAAGAATGGCCAGAAGGGAGTTTTGAATTCTGTCGCGATGAGGCAGATGCCATCTTACTAGGCGCCGTCGGATGGCCAGGCGCCACCACGGAATCTGGGGATTTGGCAGGTGGTTCCGTCATTCTTGGTATTCGCAGCGGACTTGATCTCTACGCAAATGTTCGCCCAATTCGATTGTATGAGGGCATCCGTCACAATATCCATGGTGATTTTTCTCAAGTTTGGAAGCCTGGCATGGTCGACATGCTCATCGTACGAGAGAATACTGAGGGCCTGTACCACTCACTTCTTCGCCGTTCAGCCGACAAGGCTCAGGGCAGAGAGGCTTGGGAGCCCGACTCAATGGAATTCCCAGGCCTTGATGGAGAAGTTGCTTGGGACCCTCGTCCAATTTCTAGAAATGGAAGTGAACGAGTCTTCCGTTACGCGTTCGAAGCATCTCGCCGACGCAACGGATGTCCACGCGATGGCACGAGTCGAGTGACGTGTGTTGACAAATCGAATGTCACACGAGGTTGCCAACTATTCAATCGAATCTACCACGAAATCGCCGAAGAATATCCTGAAGTCGAAACCGACCACGCTTACATTGACGCTTTCTGTATGTGGGTTATCCGAAATCCCGAATGGTTCGACGTCGTTGTCACACCGAATATGTTCGGCGACATCAGCACAGATCTTGCAAGTGTACTTCAAGGAGGTATGGGGATTGCAGCAAGTGCAAATCTAGGTGATGAACATGGAATGTTTGAGCCCGTACATGGATCAGCACCCAAATATTCTGGTCAAAACAAAACCAACCCAATGGCGATGATTAACAGCGTCTCTCTGATGTTCGATTGGTTGGGTGAGACCAATGGTGATAATGATTGCACGACCATATCAAATTGCATAGAACAGGCCGTCGCCGATGTCCTGAAAGGTGACACTTTGACCTATGATTTGGGTGGAACCGCGGGAACCAGTGATGTTGGCGATGCAATCGTAGGAGTTCTTGAGGCTCTCTTGCGCAAGCATTTCGCAGTCGCTTGAATTCACTCTTCTGTAGAGTCGTGCTTTGCACGTTCATTGCGCATGGCTTCTTCGAACTCAGACCAGAGCTCCTTCTCGACTTCTGCTCGGATAATTGGCACCATCTCCTCGACCACCTGTTGGCGAACTTGGTCACGAATGGCAACGGCCACCTGACCAACAATTTCCTGTTCAATCTCAGCGCGCAAACTATCTTTGATTTCCTCAACATTGAGTCCCAACTGAGGAAAGCCATCGAGGTAACCATCCTCTTGTCTATGAATCAATCTCGCTCGTTCGTCTGCCATGTGTTCGATGTGTTGCTCAATCCTTTGAACAACCTCACTACTCCAGGCAGAATGTGGATCGGGTAAACGGCCCTGACTCACCAATTGTTGCAACATTTGTACACTTCGAACTCGAACAGGATCACCTGCAAGATAATCAGCAGCACCGGTCACAAAAGAGAGAATTGCCTCAACGAATTCACCCTCGGGGATTTCAGCAGCACATCCAGGACATTCAGTGACATGCCCATCATCAATTCGTTTCTTGACAGCCTTCCCAGTATCTTCTTTCTTCGCCCTACGTCTAACTGGTTTTTGGGGTGCATCAATGTCAAAAGAAACCTGAGAGGCTAGAAACGAGTCCCCTTCACGGAGAAGCCTATCCTGCTCTTCCGACATCTTGATTCAAGCCCAGTTAGAATTTCACTAGGCAAAAGGATTCTGCCGAACAAGACGCCGATTTGACCATTTTATCAGAAATCGTCGAGAACCCGGAGCATTTCAGAAATCACTTCACGCAAATTCTGCTCGTTATCCCACTTCTCAGTGGGCAATTCTGTTGCATCAAACAAGTCCTCAAGAAGTAGGGGCAAACATCTAGTGAGTTCATCGGCAATAGTGATGGTTGCTTTCTTCGCAGTCCGTGATAATGGATTCAAATCGATGGCACAAACGGTCTTCCCCATCGCTACAAGTGCCTCACATCGATCACCATCTTCTAGTGGCACCAGAATCACGTCAGATCGGAGAATCCCTTCTGTACAACATTCAGCCCGAGGCCCCTCAAGTCCGGGAATTCTCCCATCGGGATCCCCCCCCAATATCCGAACATCCCGTATTTTTTCTTGCCAGTCCCCGGGGAACTGCTCCCATTGTTCTACATTCGGGTTGTTATCCCATCCTTTCGGCCATGGTTCATGGGACAAAACCTCCTTTCTTTCATTCAATTTACCAATCAGTGCATCCATTCTTTCGGGAGTTCGATAGTATATGTTGACTTCAATATCGCATGGTACCGCTGCAGCACAGCGAATCAAATTGTCCGCTGCGAGTGCAACAGCATTCCCATTCACAGAAATGATTGGCCAATCTGCGCCCTGCAATCTTCCTGCTATTTCTCGAATTGAATTTCTCGCTGCATCGCAGGTCCGTTCACCTAAGAGATAGTCAAAGGCTTCTCCACGCCCATGGGCAATCAACGCCGAGTCCGCCAACAATCCAGCCGCCGCCGCCTCAGTCAACAGCTTGCGCGCCATAAGTGAGGCATAACGAGGGTGTGTGGGGGGGACTTCGCCCATTTCCTCATACCCCTTCAAAGATGCATGTGAGATCAAGTGGTGGAGCAGCACGATGCAAGCCTGATGTTGAGATAATATCAACCTTAGAACTCTGCCAAGCCCCCAATTCTTCGAATACGATATTGCCGCTGGCCTCAATGGTCACATATCCACGAAGCCCTCTAGTTTCAATGTCCAAGACTGCATCTCGAGTGAGTTCTGGTCCCATGTTATCGAGCATGATGTTGAGCTTCACTCCTTCCTCATGTTCAAGCATACGTTCAGCCCAAGACTCGGCAGCAGCCAGTGCTTCGTCTAGGGTTTGAACTTCCACTGTGACGAAGGCTCCAATTGAATCAATCTGTACGTCTCGCAAAACTTTGCGAACACGTGTGGGACCCACGTCTCCATCTTCTGCGGTGGAGGCAAGATCATTCTCCTTTAGCATGAGCGCATCAGCTCTATGAATTCGGTGTGTCAATCCCCCACCGATTGCAACTGCTGCCTTATCCAGGGCCCCCCAAGCGGTTTTACGGGTGGCCGCGAGTGGAATTTGCGATTTCTCAACCCAACGTGCGGTATTTGTCGCAATCCCACTGAGGCGACCGAGAATATTCAGGATGATTCTTTCACAGACTAAGATTTGATGCCGCCCACCTTCAATGGTAAGAATACAGGTCCCTGCATCAATTTTTGAGCCTTCACTATGTGTCCAAGAAAAGCGTGCCCCTGGCATCCATTCTTTGAGAAGAATATCGGCAACATAGAGTCCGGCCAAAGTTCCTTTTTCTCGGGCGCGAATTTCTGCCTTTGTCCTTCGATTTGCACTCTCAATGGGTTCGTGAACCCCCTCGTCGGCCATCATTGCAGTAATCCACCTACGTGCACTTTCTACGAACCACTGCGTTGGCCCATCATCTGCAATCAACTGATGGCGTCGATCGTGCGGTGGCACCAATTTCTCCACCTGTTCGACCGTTTCGGCGAGCACATCGCCACCACCATTCGCCGCTTCAGTCGGCATATCACCGTCGGGGGACACGTATCGCCGAACCACCGGGGGGTTTTCACCCTCTCGGCGGCCAAAAATGTCTAAGTTTCATCTTTCGCCGCCTTCATGACCCCCTGCCGCTTCGCTTTGCATTATGCGACGAGTCGGCGTGGTTGGCGATGGCCTAAGCGGCCTGCTTGCGGGCCTTGGTGCAGGCAGCAGCGGGGTCGATGTTGCCATTTTTGGTCATTCAGAACCTCTGGGGGGACTTGCCGCGCCCGTCGACCCAGATGCGACGTGGTTGTTTGATCGAATCCCATTGTTTTGGAGGAGGAAGGGGCCACTGGACAATCTACTGCGTCGATTGAAGATTCGGATGCCTACACGGCGCGTCCCCCTAACTCGCATGGCTGTCGTTCGAGATGACCGACGCCATTCCCTTCCAACAACGTCCAGTTATTGGCGAAAATCCGTTGGAGACCTTGCTCCCGAATGGGCCCCATTGATTAAAGCCGCAAGAAAGGGAGATTTGAGCCAGATTGAGGGCCCCGGAAAAGATGCTGCAACACTACTCTCTTTGCTTTGGAATTTCGACCCTACCCCTAATCCAGAAGCCATACTCAACATCGGATGGAAGGAATCGGCCAGAGTGGCAATCGATGGCTGGGTCGGTACGAGTGGCCGATTAATCGCAGCTTGTTTACAAACAGATGTCACGTTCCACACAGACGGTCCTGTGACAGGACTGCGCAGACGAGACGATGGAAGCGTGGACGGCGTCAAGCGCAAGGGACGAGTCCTCCCCGTCGATGCGGTAATCCAGGCCTGTTCAAGATCTGAATCCGTGTTGTATGGTCGCTATCTAGGACTTGATGGTAATTTTCTTCGCCCCCACGTCGTATTGTGGGATGCTGACCGAGAGGTTCTACTGATTGATCTTGGGCCATTGATGCCAGAACGAGTACCCGAGGAATACCGACCAACCCCCTCTCTGTTCCATTGCATCGCTTTCGGAGATTCTTCAACCGCCCCGGAACGTGTCGAAGCACTATTGGACGCACAATGCTCAGGTTGGAGGAGCGCAATTGTAGCGGATTATTCATTGGAAAATCTGAGACTACCCGTCGTACCTGATTCAGAATTTGAAGATGGAGTGTACCATGCTCATGTCGGTAACGCATTTGAAATCGGGAAAAAAGCGGCTCAATCTTGAATAGCATCTAGGCTTGCTTCTGCAGCGGCTAGGCATGCGAGCAAATCATCCATTGTCGACTGAAGTGTGGGGATACTATCGGTAGTGACTGTGACAATCAATTCCACTCGCTCATTGTCCAAATCGACAATTTCAGCTGAGAACATTCCAGGATCATCCGCTTCAATCGCTGAAAGCAATGCCCGAGCACGATTACCACTCCCAATCCATCGCGCCTCACAGGTGGCCATGCTTCTGCGAACCCCATCACATTCATGGCGCCATCGGTCGCAAAATGCTGACGCTTCACAAGGGACATCTAGGCGAACAGTCTTGAGAGGATGCCAATACCCCCAAGTGTGGCCGAAGAGCAAGTTCTGCAGGGGCTGCCTCCTGAAAGCACAGCCGTATTCGAGAGTTCGGGCGCCTCAATCGTCCTTCCCAGTCAAAGGCCATTGCATCCGCGTGCGATGTTTGCTGCGCTACTCGCAATTTTGGCGGCCACTGCGGGCTTGTACGTTGGCATGGATTATCTCGATGGAGATTCAGGGATGTACACACATCGACAGTTGATTTTCACTCAATCCGTCGGCGCCCCAAATGAATCGGCCATTCTCACCGGCGTACTCGTCGATGGCGATGGTACCCCATTGTCGAATTATACTCTTGAAGGACATCTGGCTTATCGCAGAAATGTCCAAGCAAACACATCTGAGAATGGCAGTTTTCGGATGGAGGGCCTTGATCCTGGACAGATGACGCTGGATATCGCTTCACCAGAGGGGGACCGCTTCACGAATCTCGTTTTGTTGAACGCTCCAGCAGCATTTGAGCCCATAGGATTCACAAATTTGGTATTCAAATGGCCGAGTGAGGCCGAATTCGACAACGCAGAGGAATTGTCACTGGGTGGCAATTGGATTGATCTAAGCGAATCCCAGCGTGAGAACAGTACCCAACCCTATGACCAGACGGCTGCGGCGATGTACGATATGTTCGGTACCGGATTCATCGGTCTCGGAGTCATCACGATGATTGTCGCTGCCATGGGTGTGAAAAACAAGAATACCGGCTTGATTCGAACCGCTACTGTCACCGGATTCTTCTCAATGGGTCATTTCTATCTTTCATGCGGTTTCGGATTAATTGCATTCTTGTTGACATTATCGTTGATTAAACAAGAATAATTTCCGTTTTATGGTAGAAAATTTCCGGAAGATGTAGAAACATAGCAATTTGGAACAAATATTGACACTTTTTGGGCAGTAGATTATAGTCTATACAGAACCGTTCCCGTTTGGCAGAGAGCATCGACAATCCTCCGCTCCAAATAGCTTCAAAGACAACACAGTTCGTCACACTGTCTCGTCTAGTCGATGTTCTCGCCATCAGATTGGGCTCAAATCTTCAGTGTCCCCTCGATTCTACGATACCAGGCCATGCCCTTCTCGTGATCCTCTAGTTGAGAGAACTGTGGGAACGGAGAGATGGAGCGCATATATCCGAATGCAGCCAAATCTACCAAGTCCGGTTTTTCTCCACCGAAGTATTGAGCATCCCCCATTTCATTAGTGAATTCAGTGAGCAGGTCGTGCCACAATTGCTTGGGCGTTCGACCATCTTTCTTTACACGACTTCGTGCGATAATACCCCACATGATTGGGAACCCTGCCCATGCATAGAGTCGCTTGGAAATGAATCCGAACGTCTCTAGTTTCGAGACACGAGTAGTGGTTTTCAGGGCAGAGGAGAGGCTTCCGTAAAGAATCGGTATTGTCGCCTTTGACATCTTAGTGTCAACCCACTCAATCCATTCGTCGCGACGCGCCTCATCATCGCTGGACCAGAGTGCACCACCATTGTATGCGTCATCGATGTGTTTCATGAT
>JASMFB010000048.1 GCA_030751995.1 Candidatus Thalassarchaeaceae archaeon | reverse complement strand
ACCGGTGCAACCCCGTTGTCAGATGTTTATCGAGTCGTTGGTAGCGACTAGCGATCTCATAAGAGGCCGGCAGAGAAATCATCGATGACATCTGGATACAATTTGTGTTCCAGTGCCTTGACGCGTTCTGACAGGCTATCCTCATCATCGTCAGGGTGAATCTCAAGTTCACGCTGTGCTAGGATTGGTCCAGAGTCTACACCCTCATCGACTAGATGTACGGTGCAGCCCGTAACTGTAGCACCATCGGCCAAGGCATCCCTATGTGCATGGGCGCCAGGATATTTCGGCAATAGTGAGGGGTGGATGTTGAGCAAACGCCCTTTCCATGCCCGGACGAATACAGGCGACAAGATGCGCATATATCCAGACAGAATAACTGCTTCAATTCCATGTTCTTCTAAGGTAGTCATGATGGCTCTTTCATGGGTCTCACGACGTTCGGAACGATCGGAAATAGATTTGTCCAATTCGATTGTTGCTGTGTTGATATTGTGTGCTTCGGCTTTGTCCAAACCGGCAACTCCGGCTATGTTTGAGACAACGAGTGTGGTCTCATGTAGACATGGTTTGGATTCCTGGTGAAGGAGCAGCGCCTGCATCCCTGAACCTGAACCCGAAATGAAAACGGCTAGTCGAAGTGGGTCTTCTGCTGTCGCGACGCGTGTTACTTCCACCCCACTCACCGGTTGGGCCAAATCGTACCGATTGAAGAGTCTTGGCACGTACAAGAGAAGGGTGATATGCGAGATGCTCAGGGAGTAACATGGGAGAGCGGCTTGAGACGGTTGACGCCGTTGTCGAGCGCTATTGTATTGCAAGTAGTTCGGCCAAAAGTCGATTGTACGTCGCACTTGGAATGCTGTTCGTTGCATTCGCAATTCTCGGAATTTGGATTCCGGGTTGGCCCACAGTTTCATGGGCGGTTCCTGCGGCGTTCTTATTCTCTTATTCCAATGAAAAGATGTTCAGATGGACGTTGACAAACCGATACTTTGGTTCAGCGATGTTTGATTATTATGCAACAGGAAAAACTGTTCCACGACACGCGAAGAATGGAATCATGGCGATGATTGCTTTGATGACAACGTCTTCAGCAACATTTGTGTGGTATGTTTCAACCCTAGGAGAGGGTGTGGTGAGTAATCCTTCCTCGTGGGATGGGGCGGATCCTGGGTATGGTGCGGTCACAATTCTTCTTGTTGGATGCATTGGTGTTTGGTGGCTGTATGCCAAAGTGGAAACCCGGAAATAACCCCGTTTGGGCAGATTCGGTAATTTGAAAGCAGAATGCCCGGTCGCCGGCCCATGAATGAATTTTTGATTGCGTTGGAAGATCGACCTGGTTCACTGGCAGAATGCTGTGTTGCACTTGGTGAGGCTGGTATCAACATCGTTGCTGGTGCTGGAATTGCGAGTGGGTCCGCAGCAGCTGCTCTGGTCACAGAAGACTCAGAGGGTACCGCAGCCGTACTGGATGAAATTGGTGTCACTTACACAATGAGGGCTTTGGAAACCGTTACTTTGCAACACATTCCTGGTGCTTTGGGTGGATTTACACGGAGCCTTGCAGAGAATGGTATCAACCTCGGCTCAATTTACATCATGAAGACGGATGCTGAGGGTGTACTCATCGGCTACTCTACGAATTGATTCGTGAGTATTAACGTCGAGAAGATCGTCGACGATGGTTTGACTTGCGCTTTGAGCGTCGATCATCCTGGCGTCGACTAGATTTGTTGTGGAATCGGGATCTTTTCGCATCTCTCTTTGGCTTACGTGGCTTATCCTTTCGGCGGGGGGGTGGAATGTATTGTACATCATCGTACTTGGGCAATTGATTGAAGTCTGGTGGACTGAATTTGACAAAAATGCCGACGTCTTTCTGAATGGAATTACACATTTTCCTCTGTGGGTTTTGGACAAATGAAATGACAGTTCCTGATGAACCTGCTCTCGCAGTTCTTCCACTACGATGTTTGTACGTCTTTCCATTTTCTGGTGGGTCATAGTGGATGATGCAATTAATTCCCTCAACATCGATTCCACGCGCGGCCACATCTGTAGCGACAAGGGCCATGCAACGACCTTCGACGAATTTTGCCATCGCTCGGTCGCGTTTCTTTTGATCAAGACCGCCGTGGAGTGTTGCCACACTGATGCCCTCATCAACCAATTCATCACCTACGCGATCAACGCCTCTGCGAGTGCGGCAAAATACAACGGTTCGGCCGCATTTGCGTATAGCTTCAGAGGCAATCCCTGGTTTCATTGAATTCTTCATGAGCCAGAAGAAATGCTCCATGCTCTCCATGCTGACCTCTTTGGGCCCTACCTCAATGGTCACGGGTTTGTGGAGATAATTGTCAACCAAATCTCCAACCTCATCATCCAATGTGGCGCTGAACAAAACTGTCTGACGATTTGGGGCGCATCGATCAAGAATGTTGCAAACTGGCTCCATGAATCCCATGTCAGCCATTCGATCGGCTTCGTCGAGAACAACCATGCCCACGTCTTCAAGGCTCAATGCTCCATTGTCGAGGAGATCGATGAGGCGCCCAGGACAGGCGACCACGATGTCGGTACCTCGAGACAATGCCTTTCGTTGTCTGCCATACGGAACGCCACCATAGATGGCCATCACTTCAAGATCAAATGTTTCGGCGAGCGGCCTCAATACAGTACAGATTTGTTCTGCCAATTCTCTCGTGGGTGAAAGAATGAGGGCGGTGGGAAACTCAGGGTCTGCTCGAGGGGTTCTAGAAATCAACGGAAGTCCGAATGCCAATGTCTTGCCCGAGCCTGTAGGTGCGCGACAGCAAATGTCGTGACCAAGCATTGCATCTGGAATTGCTTCTAGTTGGACTTCAAAGGGTTCGGAAATACCCTGTTTCTCTAGGGTTTTAACCAAGGCTGGGTCGACCCCCAAATCAAAGAAACTGGTGTCCATCGTTCAATGCCCCACACCGGCCGCCAAGTCCGGTCTATTTGAAGGGGTCAGTGGCGGAATAGACGAGTGCCTGTGAACAACATCGTCATGCCATGCTCGTCAGCGGCCTCGATTACTTCTGAATCACGGATGCTGCCACCCGGCTGAACCACTGCAGTAATGCCAATTTCATGGCTGGTGTCGATGCCATCTCTGAATGGGAAGAAGGCGTCTGAAACCATCATCGCACCTTGGGCACGTTCACCAGCCCTACGGGCTGCGATTCGTACCGCTTCAACGCGACTAGTCTGTCCTGGTCCTATGCCTACTGTGGCGAATCCATTCTTGGTGGGTTGAATGAAAATTACACAGTTGCTCTTGACTTGAGCGCAGACTGCGACGCCAAATCGGGCAAGTTCCACTTGGTCAGGATTGGCTTCTGCCTTTGTCACACATTGAACTCCTGACCAATCGATTATCGGTGCACCTTCTGTTTGAGCCAACCAACCTCCATCGATTTGGCGGAATTGGGTTTGCATGTCTAGGGGCGTCATGTTCTCAAGGGTAAGCATGCGTCGATTTTTCTTCTCTGAGAGAATTTCCAATGCACCGTCGTCATAACCCGGGGCAATGATGCACTCTACGAAGTGAGTTCCAATCCGTTCTGCAGTCTCCTTTGTGACTGGGGTATTGAATGCAATGACGCATCCGAATGCCGATTCTGGATCACTGGCCAGAGCGTCGTCCCATGCTGAAACTTGGTCGGTAGAAAGAGCCACTCCGCATGCGTTCGTATGCTTGATGATGACGCAGCAATGGGGCCATTGGGACCATTCAGGGCCAATATGAGAGCGACAGAATCGTAGGGCTGCGTCTAAATCGAGATAATTGTTGAACGAGAGTGCTTTGCCTCCGTGTTGTTGCGCCGCAGCTAGACCACCTGGGACTTCACCCGCACCATGACTTGGATAGAAGGCTGCGGGTTGGTGGGGATTCTCACCATAACGTAGGGGATTACGTAGACCACCCGAAACAAGGAGTTTCTCGGGAAGAGTTTCTTCTGCTTCGTTTTCTAAAGATTCGAATCTGTTTGCAAGTGTGTTGGCAAGGGCTACATCGTATGCAGCTGTGCGCTGATACGCGATAAGTGCCAATCTTTGGCGAACGCTGATTTCGACTGCTGCAGGGTCTCCGTTCGCTTTCTGAATGGTTTCTAGAAGTTCCCCATAATCATCGGGGTTGGTAACGATGAGAACATCTGCATGAGATTTGGCTGATGCTCTGACCAATGTTGGGCCACCGATGTCAATCATTTCAATCAAATCCGCCTCACTCACGGGTGGATCCTGAGCGGCGACCTCCTCAAATGGGTAGAGATTCACTGCAACCAGGTCAATTCGAGGATATCCGAGTTCATCGAGAGTTGACATATCATCTGGATTGTCGCCCCTCGCTAGAATTGCCGCGTGAATGGCGGGGTGCAGGGTCTTCACCCTGCCATCGAATACTTCGGGGTGTCCGGTCACGTCAGTGACATCGATTACATCGAGGCCGTTCTCACGAAGAAGACGGGCGGTACCCCCTGTGGATAGAATCTGCCAGCCCATCGCTGTCAACGCTGTTGCAAAGGCGGTCACGCCTGTTTTATCATAGACAGAAATCAGAGCACGGGGTGCATTTGCACCTTCTTTGCCCGGCACAGAAGTAGTGAGTGTCGGCTGGTCGAGGTCAACCATGAGAGGAACCCGTTAGGCAGCGAATGTATGTCCGCCTTTGAACCCGATGGTGTATCAATCGCCGCGTGCAGATACGACTTGATCTATTCTCAACATACTCGTGCAGGTCTCAGTCGCTGAGCTTAGAGCGGATTCGAGACTGTTGGCCGCTTCTTTGGCTCCAGTCAAACCGACTTCCCCATTGGCAGTTATTCCCGCATCGCCCTTACCATTCCTGTGGGCTGCTCGCAATTCCAAGATTCGGTCCAATACATCAGTACCTGCATTTTGTGCTAAGGCGGATGGGATGGTCTCCAACGCACTGGCGAAGGATTCCATGGCCAATCGATTCCGGCCAGCTTCATGTTCAGCAGCCTCACGGATAGCAAGCGCGCAAGCCATGTGTGTTGCACCACCCCCATGGATGATGCGATTGTGTCGGATGGCCATTCCCGTGGCCCTAAGGCTATCGTGAATGGCACGGATTGCTTCTTCGGCTGCGAGGTTGTTCGCGCCACCGATTTCACATGTGACTACCTTTGGAGATGGGCATGATTCGAGTCGGATGATGTCTTCGACCTTGTCGGTGGGGGTGCGTCGCTCAGTGGACAAACGTCCTGCGAGTCCTACGTCATCAGAGGTGATGTCCGCTAGATGCTCGATGATTCGAGCGCCAGTTGCTAGAGAGGCGTTGCGCAACTCCTGAACGTCAAATTCACCAGCCACAAAACAACCTGCTCTCATCAAACGATGAAGCAAGCCCTTGTCAACTGAACCTGAGCAGATGAATACGTTGGCACCCGAAGCCAGGAGTGTTTTCGCAAGGACGTTCCGGGTGGCTTCCTCGGCCTCCAAGAATGCATCCAACTGAGATGCATCTTCAATTTCGATTTCAGCAGAACGGATCTGCTTTCTTGGCGCCATATCACCATTGATTGTGGCGACCTTTGGATTGTCAATCTGTGATGGTAGGGAATCCAATAGAACACGGCGACGTACAACAATTCCATGAATGAGTTTGCTATCTGCGAGACTACCAACATTGGTTTTGTGCATGGTGATGAAATCAGCATCTGCTTCAACCGTGTTCAGTGCTTCCACGATCATCTTCGAAAGGAGGTTTGCAGCGCCTTCTGCACCCTTCCCAGTCAACGAGGTGATTGCAACTTGTTCAATGGAATCAGGAGTTGTTGGTGTGGCCAATTCTGAGATTGTTTCCAATGCCACCGAATTAGCCTTGTTGTATCCATCAATGATTGTCAGGGGATGCAATCCCTTCTCCAATAATCGGCCTGCTTCAAGTAATAATTCAGAACTCAACAGAATGGTACCAGTAACACCATCACCACAGGAATTCTCCTGCGATTCGGCCATCGCGACAAACATCTTCCCTGCTGGATGCTTGACCATCAATTCAGCGACGATCTTGGCGCCATCATTGGTGACCGCGGTCGTCCCATCGGTCTTGTAAAGCATCTTGTCTAATCCACGCGGACCGTATGTCGGACGGAGAATATCTGCAAACACTCGTGCGGCTGCGATGAGTTTCTCTTGGACAGCAGTTCCACTGGTGACGTTGGTTTCCTCACGCAGAATCACCACGGGAGGATTGCCGGCACCTTCGTCGCCCATGATTGACACGGCCAAAGCGGTACTCATGAAGCCTTCGCGATGCCCTATGGGCATCATCTACGGCGCTTTCCCTTCTTTCCACGGCGGCCACCGCCGCCTTGTTCCCATGAATGGCCGCCCTTGGATCGTTCTGCCTGCATATCCCATTCAGGAGCATTACTGCCGATTTTTTTTGTGCCACGGGGTATTTCAGCAGCGCCTTTGACCTTGAGTTTGAGGCCGAATTCCTCTTCCATTCCTCGGATGCTGGAACCACCTTGTCCTACGATAGCTCCAATGGCTCCATCATCAACAAAAATTGTAGCCGCGGTATCTGATGCCATCTCGACATGATGAACCCTAGCACCCGACCAGCGTTGGATTTGGCGGGCAAGTTCTGCAGATGCTAATTTCTTAGCTGGACTCTGCGACCCAGCACCATCTACTGGAACGACCACGCATTCAGAACCAAATGAAAATATCTCGTGGGTCATCTTGTTGGATGGGAATGAGCGAACTTCAATGACTGGGCGAGAGAGATCGGACTCCATACTACTCGGTGCCTTAACCACCATTTTCAATTCTAGAACTTGTGCAATTTGGCCCTTTTCAATATGGATTACTGTATCAAGTACTTGGCTAATCATACCCAATTCGACCTTTCCTATCAATCGTTGAACGGCTTCCAGTGCGCTATTCGCGTGGGTTACACCAAGCAGGCCGACGCCGGCCAATCTTACATCTGCAAATATCTCAAAATCTCTTGCCCGACGGACTTCATCGAAAATCACAAAATCGGGCCGGACCAAGAAAATTACTTCAGCAGTTTTTTCGAGGTTTCCCTCTAGAGGTGCATATTGTGTCACCCTCTGTGGAACTTGTAAATCTCGAGGGGATTCCATGGTCTTGACCATCGCACCAATATCTTCGTCCAAATAGGCGGCAATTGCTTGAGCAAAGGTTGTTTTTCCAGAGCCTGGTTTGCCAACAACAAATACGCCTCGGTGATGATCAGAAAGGCGCTCGATGAGGCGTGGGTCCAATTCGTAATCACTGAGTGAAAGGTGGGCCACGGGACGAACAACAGTGATTTCCCATGCTTCTGAGAATGGGGGCCATGCACAGGTGATTCGTAGATCCCCTGCTTGGATGATACGGCAACCTTCTCGCTCAATCTCAACGAAACAATCTGAACGGTGGTTATGTTGATCGATAATGGTCACTAATTCGTCTGCCAGAGATTCCAATGTCGGCTTGTCCCATGCTGGTGTTTCCAGTTCTTCCAAACGTAACTCAGTGATATGTCCTGCTTTGACTCGCGGAGGGCACTCTGCTTTCAAAAAAAGAGTGGAAACAGTTTCATCGGCGAGTAGGGATTCAAGGGTATCTGGAAGGTGCGGGTGGTCACCAAAGGTCGCCATCCTATGGATGGCATTGCCTACGGCTCATGAATACTCTTGGCGTCAAGCCTTTTGAGGCTCAAGTTGATACCATTGCCACCAAAGATAGGCGCTGACAGTCAGCGCGGTGAGGAATGCACCCGAAGTTGGAAATCCGAATTGATTCTGATAAAGCACGTACTGTCCACCCGTGAACCCGAGTATGACCAACCACGCAGTTACTCTTGTCCTTGTGATGCCCAATCCACTGGAAACGTCGTTCCAATTAGTAATGACCCAATAAGCCAGGGCGAGGATGGCGACAACCGTGATGTGGCCAAGCCACCAAGCTACGGTACTACCCAGAGCATCGACGTAGAGATCGTAAAGACCACCCAATACAGATTCGCCCAGATTCAAGCCCATAGCCCCCCGAAGTGGAGTCGCTTCTTGAATCATCTCATCGGCGTTATTTCGTTGCGTGCAATGCGGCTTCGACCAATCTCATACCAACCACACCAATGTGACCTGGGGCTAGTAGGTTGAGTGAATCTAGTGCATTGCCAGCAGCAAGAGATTGACTTGCCATAGCGAAAGCCCGCAATTCAGCGGTTAGACTCGGTTCACCGCCTTCTATCTCCACCCGCTCGCGTGGTGCGGCTCCAAAGCCACCCCAGTCGGGGCCACGGATGTTGTCTGGGTGGTTGTGTAACCAAAAGCCAGTGTGATCCAAGTAATCGATGTGGAGTGATGCATCGCGACCGATGATTCGCAATTCTCGGACCTTTCCACGTACACGGCTGCGCCATGATACGGTGATTTGAGCAGAGGGGCCCAATGGGTTGTCACTGGTTCCAGACGGGAAGCGCATATGGATAACTGCGTGGTCTTCAATGCCTTCAATTTCACTTGGTAATGAGAATGCATCAATCTCTTCTGGATCTGTATCGCCCATCAAATCTCGACAAATGTCCATGTCGTGAATGGCGAGGGCTGCAATCACACCGATATCAGGTCGTGGTTCACGGACCGACAAACGTTCGGATTCAATGTGAAGAACTGGTCCGATTTCGCCGGCTGCAATCATGTCTGCAGCCTTGCGGATGGCGACGTGATAACGGAACAAGTGACCCACGCAAAGTAGCCGGCCCGTCTCTTGAGCGCACTCAACAATGGATTGGGCATCGGCTTCGTCCATCGCCAACGGCTTCTCGACCAGAACGTCGACTCCTTGCTGCATCAGCGCGATGGCCAGAGGTGCGTGCATAGGGGTGGGTGTAGCGATGGTTGCGGCATCAATATCGAATGTTTCACGGAGTGTGAGCGCATCGGTATGCCAGTCACAATCGAACTCTTCTGCAAGTTCACGAGCCCTATTTTCATCGACATCGCAGACAATCAAACGATCGATAATCTGCTCTTGTTTCAGGGATACCCAAGTTCGGACGTGGTTTCGTCCCCAGTAGCCTGTTCCGACCACTGCAACAGTGAATCCCATGGTCGCGCGAACTCGGTGGTGTTCATGACTGTGCCGACTGAGGGTGGTTCGTCTACTAATATGGGGCGATTTGATGTGGTCGAGACATACCGCAGTTAGCATGGGTGTCCGTATTCTAGCGGCTCTTCGCGACCTCGACCCGCCTGCTGGTGGGGCTGAGATGTCGCTTGCAACACTCCTGAAAGGAGTGACCCGCAAAGGACCGTACATAGAGAATGCAGCCGATTACATCCCATTGGAAGGTGAGACTGATGGTGATGAGGAAAGTGGATGGTCGGTCAAGGTCCTCCAAAGTTCCAGTCGTGGAGACGTCACTGATTTGACTAGTAATAGTGGTCTTGAACGGCAAGTCTGCGGTCGCCCCGTTGAAGATCTGTGGTCGGGCCTTGCCTGGCGGCTGCGCAGCCGAAGAACGGGGAAACAGCAGCCGCATCTACAGTGGGTACATCTCTCGAAGACCAACCGGGCCTTTGCGAGGTGGTTGAGACCAATCCTAGCAGCAGAAGTTGCTGCTGCCGAAAGTAGTGGCGATGTACTGCTTGGGGTAACTCAACTTCATTGGTCAGCAGGTGCAGCCAAAGCCTTCTCAAGAGCAGGAATTCCGTATCTCGCCTTTGTACGAGATGAGTTGCAGTTCAACCATCCTCGTTTGTATCGCAATTCGCTAGAGGGAGCTGGGGCTGTTTGTGGGGCTGGACAAGGTCTAATCAAGCAAATCAGAGATGTATTCGACGTCCAGTATGGCGCACATGTCCCACTTCCAGTGAATTATGCTGAGCGGTTTGGAACTGCTGAGGATGTGTCCCAAAGACGGTTTGCTGGATTAACCGCGCGCATCGAGAATAACGGTGGTGGGGTGCCACGAATTGCAGTGGTTGGTGTCACTCCTGAGAAAGGATATGAATTCTACAAACGGTTACTTCCTCATCTTCAGGAAACGTGGCCAGAGGCACACGTCTATGTCTACGGTGGTGGATCCTATGCAGAGGCGTTAGGTGAATTCAGTAACGCGACTTGGCGAGGACATACTTCTGTAGAAGATGTGTTCTCGAATTGTGATGTTCACGTTCTGACTGTGGCAAGTACGGGTTCATGGGGTCGTGTCATCAACGAGGCGGGTCTGTTTGGGGTTCCTTCGGTAACCATCGATATTGGAAGCCAGCCTGAGGCGGTGGGAGACGGTGGAATTGTGGTTGCCAAAGATGGCAGTCTGGATGATTGGGTGTCTGCCATCAAAGATACCTATGAAAATCGAGAAGAGTATGGTGTGAAGGCAAGGGAGCATGCAGGTGTTGTCGATCATCGGCGTTCAATTGCCATGTTCCGTAGTGCCATCCGCGATGTACTCCAACTGTGAGGGTGTTTGAATGGCGTATACTGATGTGAGTGTCGAAGAGGCTTCGTGGTTGCTGTCAGCGGCTGGAGTGGCGCCTCTGCGTAAGATGGAGTCTCTTGCAGGTGGGTGGGCCAATTCGAATTATCTGGTCACACTAGATGATGAAACAAAACTCGTTCTGAAAGTCTGGGATGAAAGGCCACCAGATGAAGTGGAGCAAATCATTGAACACACGTGTTGGCTTGCAGACCATGGTGTGCTTACGCCTGCTCCTTTGCTATTGGAAGGTGGTGTGCGGATGCTTGTCAAGAATAATCAGGCATGGATGTTGATGCCGTTTATCGAAGGTGGCTGGCTACCTTCAGACGCCGCTTCACTTTACGAACTGGGCAAGGCACAAGCTCAGATGCACAATGTCCCAATTCACGAGAATATTCCAACGACGTTTGCCATTGGATATGTTCTGTGGGACAAAATGGTGAAAGAGGCACATGAAGGTGATTCGATGACGCCATTCCTTCACTTGTTGGAAGAAGAAAGCCGTCGTCTCAAGCAAAGCATTCCAGATGATTTGCCCTCTGGCATTATCCATGGGGATTTGTATCCTGACAACGTGATTGGGCGTGAGGGTGAGGTTCTCGCGCTGCTTGATTTTGAGGAAATCTGTGTCGAATCCCTCGCGATGGATCTTGTCACAACCTATGTTGGATTTGGCTGGAAAGATGGTTTACCTGTCCCAGAACTTTGGGATGCGTTGTTGGCTGGATATGAATCGGTTCGACCGTTGACAGAGGCCGAACATACGGCCCTTCCTGACTTGCATCGATTTGCGGTGCTGGCGGTTGCAGCCTGGCGTTATTGGCAATTTGTGATTCACGTGCCCGGAACCGAACACACCAATCGATACGTGGAAATGGCCGAGCGTTTGGACAAGCCGTTGCCTTTCTGATGATTTGCAAGTCTTAGGACGCGTCGTCCGCGCCTTCACGTCTCTTCTTGATGTAGCGGAATAACACTCGGGAGAATATCATCGAACAAAGAAGGAAGGCGATGGACATCCACAGAGGTGCCTCGGTTTTCGTTGCGAAAAGCCATGTGAAGAGAAGAATACCTGCTCCGTAGAAAGCACGGAAAATTGAGTAGGCGATGAAAGATTGGACCAATTTGTTTGAACGAAACCGTTGGAAGGCGGTTTCAGTTGACATTGGGCCACCTCAGGACATGTGTCGTGCAGGGTTTCCTGCGTAGATACCTGGTTCTGTGATATCCTTGGTGACTACACTACCTGCGCCAATTACGACGTCGTCGCAGATGTTGACGGGCATGATGGTGGCGTTGGTACCGATACTCACACGGTTGCCGATGGTGGTCTCTTTCCATTGGGTTTGATCGCCTCGTGCTGGACCCCCGATTCGAAATGGGTCGTTGATGAACATCGCACCGTGACTGATGAAGCAGTCATCACCAATGGTCACGAGTTCGCAAATGAATGCGTGAGATTGTACGCGTGTACGTGCGCCAATAGACACCCTGCGCTGGATTTCCACAAAGGGCCCAACAAACACGCCGTCGCCCAAAGTGCAACCGTAGAGGTTGACCGGCTCTACTAGTGTGACGTCCTCGCCGAACTCAACGTCGACGACGCCGTTCTTGTGAATTCGGGGCTCGCCCATGTAGAAGGCGGGGTGAATCTCTCGCTTGAATGGGTCGGTTGCATCATGCTCAAAGCCCGTCGAGGGAAACCGGGGCTCATGTCGGGAGACGGTGTGGAGATTGAGTATCGATTCTTCATCCCTGACCCGGCCGTGTTACCACCTCTGGGTAAAGGTGTCAAAATCGTCCAATGCTATCTGCCCAAATGGAAGATTGAACTCGTGGGTGACAATCTGTGCTTCGATGGTCGTGTCCTAGTTCGAAATCTACCTATGGATGTTAATCGGCAGCTCTCTGCACTCATCGAGGATGCCAAAATTACGCCGAGGATCCGATTGGCGGGGGATTCGGCTTTCGTGACTGTGAAGGGTCCCGGTTCACATGAGCGTGTAGAACATGAATTCGAAGTGATGGTTGAAGATGTGCAGGATTTGGTGACCTCATTCAGATTTCCACATGTTCTGAAAACGCGGTATGAGGTACCCGCAGATGATGATCTGGTGTGGGAAATCGACTTCTTTGAGGCTGACAATCATGGTTTGGTGATGGCTGAACTAGAGGTTCCTTCCGCTGACCATGAATTTGTTCGGCCCGATTGGTTGGGCCAAGATGTGACTGAGGATGGTCGGTTTGGAAACGGTTCACTGGCGCGCGATCCGTGGTGCGACTTTTGTGATGAAGTTGGGGCACTCAGGGTGTCCAA
>JASMFB010000047.1 GCA_030751995.1 Candidatus Thalassarchaeaceae archaeon | reverse complement strand
GAATTCGGTATTCTTTGGCCGATTCCCCTTCTTCTTGGGGGAAGGCCTTGCGAGCCCCACGAACTGCAGCCCTTCCAGCACCTCTTGCGAGAAACAAGGAACCTTTGCCGGCCCCTTTGGCAGTGGCCACCGTCGCCTTTCCAGCGCCCTTGGCAGTGACTTTCGCGACCTTGCCGGTGCCTTTTGCTGCGACCTTTGCGACCTTTCCAGTACCCTTTGCAGTCACCTTTGCAGTCGTACCGATGACCTTGGCACTACCTCGTCCGACAGCACCGACAGAGCGCCGCAACAGGCCGCGCTTTTTCTTCGGCGCTTCTCCCATGATATGTATTGGGCATTCACCCTCATAAGTCCTACATTGGGGGCCCCCGGATTTCCTAGAATCTAGGGTTTTTTAGCGTCCAATTTTTTGCGAATATCATAGATGATTTCCTCACCCTTTCCTTTGAGATTCAACAACAGGTGATACGCATCCCCAACGACATACGGGGTCGTCGTTGTACTCTCAAATACGAATTCACCGAGTTGGAAGAAAGGGGTATATTCGGTGTAACTATACGAGACTTCGTGATATGAACCACGACCCCAATCATCCTCATCAAATCCACCGGAATCATGCCATTCAGTGTAGGAGTCCCATTTAGTCTGAGATGTCGACGAAATACAGGTCACATTCGTCATGAAAAAGGCCGGCCCTTCCTCATCTACTGCAGTAATCTCGTCCGATGGATCAAACCGTAGAATAGGCCGACCAATCTCTGCATCACTTGGATGAACATGAGTGAAAACATGTCTGTACCACCACAATCTTGGATGTTCAGGCACAATCAGATTCCCATCCAAAGCTTCTCTAGCAAATCGCCGAGATTTCTTTGAAGTCACTTCGACGAACAATGCTGAAACAACCAGTGCCAAGCCAGCCACGATTCCGCATTGCTGGTCTGTTGGGTGATTGGTGGCAAATAATTCCCAAGAAATGACTGTGATTGGAATGAGAACAACCCAGAGGAAGATGACGCTTAAGATACTGAATCTTGCTTGTTCCGTGTAGTGTTTGATATGATTCGATTCAAATGGAAAGTCTACTGACAATGTTTCACCAATCTGAACATGGGCGTTGCCCCATATCAAGGATGCAAGAAATCATTTCTTGTATTTCTCGTGGATGCTCATATCGCCTAGAATCGATGTGAATTGCCCGCTTTTCGGCGCTTCCTCTTTTGCCAAAGGCTGCTCCGTTGGATCCAGTGATTTCAATTCTGGGAGTTCAAATTTCATTGTTTCATCGGCGGAACCCGCCAACTTGGTCTTGAAATCGCTCTCGACCTTCTTCACATTCTCCTCCTCAGACGCGAATTCTTTGAGCTCCGAAGAAATCAATGCTAGGGCCCCAAAAATTCCACTTAAACCCATTGGAAGCAGGAGAAATATCCACATGAAAATCCATCCCCAACCGCCCTGTTCGAATGGCATCATTCCCCAAGTATGAGGAAGACTCCATGTCCAAAGAATAGCCCAAATGCCACCGGATCCAAAACCGAAGATAGCAATCGACGCGCATCCATCGCGTCGAGCCTTCTCCACATGGGTGAATTTCTTCGTGAATATTGACATTCCACCCCAGATTCCGGGTCCGAGTGCCACGGTGAGGATGGTCAGGTGTAGCATGGCCCACCATTCAGTTCCTCCACAATATTCACCATTCCAGAAGCCGCACTCCATGGTTTGGTGCCAGAACCAATCTGCACCAATCACTTTGAAAATCATGAAGTAGCCAATTATAGAACCGATAATCATCCGCGTTTCAAGAGGATTGTTTTTGAAAATGGCGTCAATATCATCTTCCAGGTCTCGATCGGCCATAATCTTGCCAGAGGTTCGCGCATCAAGGGTTTTGCCCAACCCTCATTCGTCATCGAACACTTCGACTTCCATGTATTTCTTGACGAAATCCGTAAGTTTGGAATTGAATCGTGTCGCGCGCACGATGTGGTTGTCAATCCAGTGGTAGTTTCCGCCTCGCGGCTTTCCAAATAGACAGGAGTGCCACTTGAAGCCGTGTTCTGCGAGCCATTTCTCTGTGACCGCTCGATGTTCTTCGGTGCGGCTGGTGAAGAAGCAAATCAGATGCCCTTCATCGTACCACTTGTTGATTTGATCTGCTACACCCTCAAACACTTCGGCCGTGGCCATGCGTTCGGGTTCTTCATTGGGAATATCTTCGCAGATGGTTCCGTCAATATCAATCAGCAAATTCTTGCAGCCTTCGGGCAATGTTGGTGAGACGGCAAGACCCCGCTCATCTACCTGTTCGACGAGGTCGACCATGAAGCGTGGCGACCAAAGACGATTCATGAACTAGTCGCTTTGGCGAAGCGTTTCTCGCCGGGCATTACTATGGCAATCCAAACGATACCAGAGAGCACTTGTAGAATGGCGAAGATTTGGATACCTTCGCGCAGTGTCATGTCCGTGTATTCCAGCAGTAGGCTCGCAGCTAGTGTTGAGAATCCGTTGATGAGTGTCATCAGCAGGAAATCGGTACTGAACAGGCGTCCTCGCCAAGCATCCTCACTGCGTTCTTGCAGCAGAACTGTCGAAAGAACCCAATTGGCCCCACTCGCCGCATGACCGAATGTGACCAATATTGCAATCCAAGGCGCCCATTCAAGCCATCCGATGGCCACATAGGCCAGCCCACAGACGCTGACCAACCAACCTAGTAGGAACGGCCATCGACTCCGTTCAGTGAATGCATAGCGGGCGAGGATTGGCCCCAATCCGGTCCCCAATCCTCTGGCAGCAAACAGAATGCCAATTCCAGCGGCGAGATTTCCTAATCCGATTTCGTCACCAACAAGGACGAGCATGTAGACCAGTCCGCCGCCAAACACGCTCCACAGGGCCTTGGCGGTGATGATTCTACGAACTGGAGGTGTGCTGAAGATGATTCGAAATCCATCGGCAATGGTACCCGTCGTATTGGCCCAAAATCCCCCCGATTTCGGGACGTAGGGTTCCTGTGGGATTTCGATTGTGCTATACATGAATGCTGCGAACAGGAAGGTGATGGCATTTACCACGAAGGCAACCTCCACTCCGTAGGCCGCGACGACAAAACCACCGACGCTTGCACCCAAACAGAGGGCAGCACTCCAGGTACCACTGTTGAGCGCATTGGCAGTCAACAGTTCGTTTTCCTCGGTGATATTCGGAATCGTGGCGTTCTCTGCAGGTATGAAGACTGCGTGCAGCATCATCAGCACGCTGGAGACGACGTAGACCAACCAGACCTCGCTAGCCTCATCAACCAACAACAACAGCAGGACAGTGCCGGCTGACAACAGGTTAGCCCAAATCATCAGCCATTTGCGACTGAATCGATCTGCCAGCATGCCTGTGAAAATTTGCGGAACTGCCAGAGAGAACATGCGGATGACAAACAACAGACCGATGCCCAATTCCGATCCTGTCAGAGTATAGATGAGGACGAACAATGCAACTGTATTGAACCACTCACCAAGCATCGAAACCGAGAGACCAATCCACAATTTGCGGTACACCGGATTACGACGGAGAAGCTCAATGAAACCCACTTCTCCATTCTGTTCCATGGCTCTTGGCGAACCTCACCCATCTATGAGACCTCGCGCGCGCACCGTGCCAATCGCTATGGATGTCAAGCGTTCGCGGGAGGTCATGGCGAGCAACAGACTCATCTGGATTGACCTTGAGATGACGGGCTTAGACTCCGAAGAAAATGTCATCATCGAAATAGCGACTTTGGTCACCGACAACAACCTGAATATCATCGCTGAAGGACCCAATATAGCAATTTTCCAACCAGAAGATGAGTTGGAAAAAATGGATGAATGGAACGTATCCCACCACACCGCGAATGGCCTCATCGATGCAGTTCGTGAGAGTGAGGTGAGTACGGCAACCGCCGAGATTCGAACCCTTGAATTCCTTCGCAAACATTGCGAACCGGGTCAATCACTGCTTTGTGGAAACACCATTGGTCAAGATCGTCGCTTTTTGCGAGCACACATGCCTGATTTGCAGGAATTCTGTCACTATCGAAGCATTGACGTGACCAGTGTGAAGGAACTCGCAACTCGTTGGTATCCCAATGAGAAACAATTCAACAAGACATCTGGCCATCGCGCCTTGGATGACATCAAAGGGAGTATCCAAGAACTCGCTCATTATCGTCAGACAATATTCAAGCCGTGAGGAACCCCATCGTCATCGACGAGCAGGACATTGACTCCGACCCCAGTTCGATGATATGCAATCAATTCCAATCCATGGATTCTATGCCCCGTTGAGGAGCGACCCAAGATGGGCCTCTGTATTCGTCGCCCAAATCTCCTCCAACTTCTCTTCGGTGGTTTGAGTGGCCGTCTGACCCCTTCCGCATCATCAAACCAGAATGTGGCCCCATCTGGATTGCTGAATTCAATTCCGAGAATCATATCCACACCATCGGTGTGTTGAGAGGCATCCGCATCTGCTTCAGAGGGAATGGCGACGCAATTTGGGTGAGTATGCATCCAATGGGTGAATCGTGCGCCTCGTGAGCCCCGTTCGGCTGAGAAGAGCTCATCAACCCATTCCTCGGGAACATGATGAACTGAAAACGAATCTCCACGATTGACTAGATGCGGTTCGCCGATGACAAACTCCTGCCCTGCAAATAACTCGCTCTGGTGTTCTGCTCCACAATAGGTTTGGATTACTTCCGAATCAATTTTCATCGAATCGAGAGGATCGAAACCAATCAGAATCTCATCGGGGAGTGCCTTGAATGCCCAATTCAAAATCGTCTCCAAATGACGTACTGGCAGCAATACAAACGCGGAATATGAATCGCGATTATCAAAAGAAGACCGATTGTATGAGGTTGCCGCTTCAATCAACCAAGAGGCTACCATCGCTATGACTCTCCGAGGCAAGCCTGAATAAGGGTTCCACTCATGGCTTTCTTCATGGCGAAGAAGGGTGGCTTTGGGAGGTTCCTCGGAGGGCTTGCTGGACGACCCTATGACAAACTCATGAATCGTCTTGAGAAAATCGCCGATGAATTCACCGGAGGCGCTCTCGCTACTGAGTGTGATAAGTTCGTCAAAGTGGTCAAAAGAACCCACGATGACGAACAAATCGATGAAGAAGAACACGATTTGATTATCGAAGAGGTTGAGGAAATCCACCCTGATGGCAAGACCTATCCTCGTCTAGGTGAAGACTCCGAAGAATTCTACGATGGCGACAATATTCCTGACGCCCCCGAATTGGATGTGGGTCGCAACGTCAACCTCGATGAATTGATGCGTTCTAAGGACGGAGCATTCACCGGTTCTTTCGGTCGTGATGAGTACGAGGAATATCGACAGAAGATGGCGGAAGATTTCTTCAATGAATCCGATGAGGCAATTGCTTCAGGTGATCATGAGGATTTGCAATCACAAGATCCGGGCAACCGAGTTTTCCACGACGTTGAAGATGAAGCTCGTGATTTGAAGAAAAAAATTGCAGAAGAAATGGGCATCGAAACCGAAGAAGAAGTAGTCGACGATTCAACACGCACCGACGAAGATGGCACCGAATGGTGGCAGGATGACGATGGCGCCTGGTGGTACCGGCCGCAAGGCGAGGAAGATTGGTATCCCTACGAGTGATTCTCAAACGCCTGCAACATTGTCTGGATCTTCCCACCATGGTGGCGCAAGGAACCAGCGATAATCATCATCGGGCCTATCGATCAGTGGCAGACCGAGTTCACTTGATTGATCGAGTGCGACTCCAATTCCTGTTGCAGCACAGGGTGAAGGTAGGTAATCCTCTCCGGACTCAGTTAGATCCACTCTAATGGCATGGCCAGCAGGCAATATGACGTCGAGCGGATTGAATTCCATCAACATCAGATAATTTTGATTCGGAGCGACCGCATTTGCTTCGTAGCCCCCATCTCGATACCGCAGGTCCATTGTT
Organism: Candidatus Thalassarchaeaceae archaeon; assembly: GCA_030751995.1. Taxonomy (GTDB): domain Archaea; phylum Thermoplasmatota; class Poseidoniia; order Poseidoniales; family Thalassarchaeaceae; genus MGIIb-P. The sequence goes on along the minus strand of JASMFB010000047.1, from coordinate 6,855 downwards.
GCATGGCCGAGCCTCAATCCGGTCTCATCATCGAACATGGTTGCAAACACCTGCCCTCCGTTACATGGAATCAATGGCGAGTTCACAGAGAGATGAAGTGTGGGAAGTCCAGAGATGTGTACCTCTTCCTCAAAACCCGCAATAGTGAACGAAGCCGATGCTGATGAAGATACCCAACCACCCGTAGATTCTGCAGCATCAAGAGTGATTTTCATCCATTCCTTGTCTTCAGGTGGCCAAGTCTCCTCAGCATGCCAATTTCCATCATTTGTCTGCACTTGAGCGATTGGCGTAGGTTCCTCACCGATGTCTTTGAGGTAATAGTTGAACCAGTTGTAGAGTTCGATAGCCCAATCCATTCGACTCATGTTTGGGTATGCCTCAGCACCATATCCACTGCTCAACCCATTGTGTCTGTCCGGTTGGTCTGGATAGTTGTGTGCCCACTGTCCGATGATGGCTCTGGTGTGAATGCCAGCATCGTTCAACAGCCCAAAGGTAGGGAATGCATGATACGGGTCAACGTTCCAATCTTGGAAGCCCCATACGAGGTAGACACTACCCTCATAGTTGTCGAGAACATCTTGCAGATGGTACCTCTCATCCCAGTAATCGTTCCATTGATCCCCACCCATTCCGGCTCCTAGCCAAGTTGTGAACGGGGAAATCGGGCCGATGATGTCATCACTGCACATTCTCATATCGTCTTCGGTCGGGTCTGTGGTCGCTCCCTCGTAGAGAACATCGTAGAGCATGGCCCTAGCCTCTGAACTTCCGTTTCGATAGAACATCTGCTGAACTCCGATTGAACCTGAGATTGGCACGATTGTCTTCAGGTGCTCAGAAGGATTCTGTGCAGCTTCCCAATTGGTGGTTCCTGCATACGATTTGCCCATCAGGCCGACATTGCCGTTGGACCATTCCTGTTCCCCCAACCAGTGTACTGCAGCCTGAATTCCCGTTTGTTCACCTAATCCCTTAACGTCTTGACAATGGGTGGATTTTCCTGTGCCGAAGGTGGAAATTTGAGCAAGAGCGAATCCATACGGAACGAATTGATCGAGTACCCAAAAACCCACACCTCCATCAGGAACAGTGTTTGGACTCGAATCATCACCTGCTCCAGGCGCCCCCTCTCCTCCAAAGTCGTAGTACGGATGAACTGTGGCAATCACCGGCACCTTCTGACCTTCGGGAACATCCGGCATCCACAGTGCCACATGCATCAGTGCTGGTTCAGGGTAACCCGCATCTTGCTCGCTGGCTGGCAAGTCCACTTCGACGAAATGCTCTGTTGGCCCAGACCAGTTGTAGGTTCCATTGACTGGCAGTTGACTCCTTGAACCAGTGAAATCGAGGTCCATCTTGTGACGGTCTTGCAAGGGCACTTCCCACCAACTGTATTTCGAATCATTAGAATTCTGAACTGCACCTGAGCCCCATACTGAGGCTAGAACGATGAACAGAATGACGACACCGATGGTTGCACCGAGTGCGAGGTTGAGTCGCAACAACTCACGACGCTCATCTGCTTCCGCCATGCACCGCCCTAAGGGGCGGTGTATCATGAGGATGACGATTGGCCGATGGGCTCATTTGTCTTCGATTGTACGGGGTATTGATGGCCGAGTCCCGAGTTGCCGTTCTACTGGCTCTACTAATTCTCGCTGCGCCGAGCGTTGGGGCACAAAACAACGGGGATTGGACTGAGAATGAAATCGATCCTGCAACGTGGGAGGACGGACCAGAATTGGAGGGCAGTCCAATGGATATTCCTCAACCCGGCGATCCAGTTTTGGCCATCAACGTCTCTTACACACCCGGTCATTTCTCCTCGATGGTCGAAGGCGAAATCATCATCGAATTGTTCCCCACATGGGCCCCAAAGACCACTGCGAACATGATTATGCACGTCGAAAGTGGAATCTATGATGGAATTTTCTTCCACCGAGTCATCGATGATTTCGTGATTCAGGGAGGGGACCCCACTTGCACAACAATTGGAATTTATCCAGCCACCAGCCTCACCTGTGGAAGCGGTGGTGATGGCCATACACTTGAGATGGAACACAATGAGAATCTCTCACATGTTGACGGCGCGATTGGAATGGCGCGCTCTCAGGACCCAGACAGCGCAGATACGCAATGGTATATCGCAGAGACAGAAGCCCACAATCTAGATCCTGAAAATCGAGATGATGAGGGATATGCAACGTTTGGAGTGGTGAGGCAGGGCATGAGTCATGTCCGTGCGATTGCGTTGGTTCCAACCACAGATGATCCATCTGGTTTAGAGCCGATTACCAACCCAGCTTCTTCGGCTGGAAGACCAATACCGTACGAAGTCCATATTTCCAAAATAGAAATGATTGGCGTAGTCGCCTCTCCTCCAGGTGAAGGTGACGATGAGAGTGGTGGACTCGGCACCATTGTCATGTCCATTGGCGGTGGGTTGTTCACCATTGCACTGTGGCTCTGGTCATTCGCTTTGATTGGCGGAATCGTCTGGGCGATTCGCGAAGACGGCCTCCCTTTCCTCAGTGACAAAGAAATTGAGGAAGCCGTTGACGCCTTGCTAGACCTAGACACCTAACAGCAGCAGAACCCAGTATAGTGTAGGCGCTACGAGGATGAATGAATCTACTCGGTCAAGAATTCCGCCGTGCCCAGGCAACATCGCCGACCAATCTTTCAATCCGAGGTCACGCTTGAGCGCGGACAGCATCAGGTCACCCATGGTACCAATGATTGCGAGAACTGCACCCAATGCCGCTGTCTCGATTGCCGCCAATGTGGGGAACAAAGGTTGAGCGACATATCCAGCGATTGCGGACATAGTGACGCCACCGAATACACCTTCCCAAGTCTTCTTTGGAGACAGAACAGGGCGAAATGGATGCTTGCCAAAAATCCGTCCAAAGATGAGGGCAAACGAATCGTTCATTGAGACATTGACAATAGCGAAGATGCAGGCTCCAACCCCAATTGCACCCAAGTGCATCAGGAAGATCCCATGGATGAAGAACCAAATCAGAATGAATCCGATGAACGCTTGGCCGACATCCCGAGTAACATTCTCTGCGCGATCCTGAACGATGGGAACAGCCCAGATTCCAAGCGCCCCAGCAAACAGAGACGCACCCAGAAGGCCAGCCCCCTGGGGTCCAGCCCAAGCCAAGGCATCAATCTCCGATAGGTTGGGATTCATAGCGATTAGAATCAAGGCGAGTAAGACGATTAGACTGACCATCCTCAATCCACGGTCTTCCATTTCGATAGCAATACAGTATTCCCGATGTGCACCCAATGCAAAGATACCGACCATGAATCCCCAGGTTGGTGAACCGAATTCAAGAGAACCGAATAGAAGCAATAGCAACGGCGTCGAAACCAGCGTTCTTGTCCACAAATTGCGAATAGCATCCTGAGATTTTTTCCAACGGATGACCGTGAAGGCGATGAGAAGCGCATACATGAAGCCGATGAAACCGAGAATATACGGGGCGGCGAGGGCCAATGCTTCAGACTCAATCCCGAGGTCCATGCCTCTTGGGTGTCAAAGTCGGTTCTTCAACACGACACCGGAGATGCCCGGATGTCAACCACGATATGCCGTTGGTGTGGAGCATACCATTTCACCCGTTCTATGTGTTCAACGGAGCACGAAAACGAGCCCATTTTCTCGAGTGTCTGCGCGAGGTTTGCACTCCATTTCTCTTCATTTCCACTCGATGCTAAACCGTGGATATGCAACATTCCTCCTTCGGGCTTCAGCGCTTGAAGTGCCAGTGAATAACCGCCTTCTGAGGAAGGCAATAGACCAAGATTAACTCGGTCAAATTCAGATTGGAATTCTTGATCCCGATTATCTCCTTCAATAATTGTACATACATCAGTGAGGCCATTCGCAGACAACGACCAGCGCAGAGCCTTAACGGCGACAGGATTCCATTCGCATGCTACCACATGTGCCGCTCCTCGTCCATTCCCGCGCTCCCCACTGGGTCCCTTGGCACCTTCACTTAGAAACGGGAGAGTGTAGTATCCAATGCCGGCATAGAGATCCAATATTTGCTCTCCTTCATGATTGGAATTTGCAATCCGCCCTCTTTCCGTGACATTGCCAGCACTCCACATGCATTGTGTGAAATTGTAACCGAAATCGATTCCATGTTCGCGACGAACAACCCAATCATCATCTCCAAGCAATAATTCAACGCCACTCTTTCGAAACTCCCCCTGAATTTCACCCATTCGTGCAACGCGTTCCACATCTAGGGCATCAGCAACAGATTTCCAAAACGAATCGTCCAGATTCAACCGTTCTTCGGTGAACGCATCTCGAGGTAGAATGACAACATCGGCGAATTTTTCCCACTTAGTGGGAATTTTGCCTGAAAATGCACCCTCTCCCCACTCAATCAGTGCTTTCTCCAAACGCGCATGAGGCGTCAGAGTGGGGGCCATGACAACACGTTGAGCCACTACCCAATTAAACCACCAGAGCAAGAAGTTGGTCTATGACGGCGACCCGGGTTCGGATGGCATGGCTCATTCTCGCCATGTTAATCTCCTCTGGATGCGCGACTACTGTTTCTGCCGACCCCGGTGACCCCGAGGTAGTGAATACCATCTGCCAGACCTGGAATAGCACTTCAGGAATCTGTGATGACTACAATTACGCCGATGATGAAACTGCCTCAATGGAATGGATTGAGGGCCGTTACAATGTCAATATGGCGAATGCGACAATGATGTCTGTTACCTTGGAATGGGCAATTCACGAGGTTCGTCGAGATGATGTCATGCTCGGTGATTTACCACTTGGAAATGGTTCAGACGCCTCCATGGATGGCATTCCTGCCGATTATCTTCGCAATTACATCGATTACGTCACACTCTCAGGCTCGACAGTGAGGGAGATGTTGCGCAGTTCATTATCATCCACAGTGACCAGTGTAATTGGTGGATTTGGTACCCCGTCGGGTGTCCAAACTTCATACGTCAATCAAATCACATACGAGGATCAGACAATCCAATGCACCGACGATCCAGATGTCGACAGTGCAGACGAGGTCGCCGGTCTGCCCAATGATGCATACAATCCACCTCTTTGCCTGCGTACCACCCTTGCCATCAGTATTGACCCAGCTGAACTGGGAATGACCGCAGTCGGCCTAGATGTAGAACGCACATATCAGGGCCTGTTGACGATGGGTGGCACCGTTCGCACAAACATCAATCTCACCGCCCTTCCGGGGCACGTTGCATCGTACGAGTTCGTTCCACCATCGTACGGCACAGCCATCAACCAAACAGGAGGGGGGGATTTGGTTCCCGCCAATTGGGGTGGATACGATTACGCCTATGGCCGCTGGACTGTCGATCATACAGGTGCAACAGATGATGAATGGTTGAATCGGACCGCCTCAATCACCATGGCGCGCCGTTCAACTACAACCAGCCCGGTTGAGATTGACATCGGCAATGATCGTGGTATTCGCGTTGATATTATCGTTGATGCATCGAATGAGCGTGCCACTTCCGTAGAAGTTCGTTTGGGTATCCATCATGTGGGCATGGACACATTAACGAACTGGGACTGGGAATTCGCCGACGATCGAGTCAGTGTTCCATGGGTGACTGCCGATGGATTGCGCATGGCCCACCATACGGGTTTGGCCAATCTTTCTGATTTCGCGGATAAGGTTCCAGTCGAGGATCTTAACGAACTGATTGAAGAGCATAGTCCCACCGAGATTGTGTTCGAAACGTTTGCATATTCTCCGGCAGATAGCACGGGCGGCCTAGATTTCGTTCACCAGCCAGGCGTGACCTGCTCTGAAGCCACCCCAAGCAATTGGTGTATCCTTGGACAGACTGCCATGAATGGTACATATCCAATCTACCTGACTTCTCATTCGAACACATTCGACATGGATGTTGGCTCGATGGTCACCAGTATTGCCGACGAATTCGACATCGATTTGCTCGGATTCGATCCAAACATGCCCACAATGGAAGACCGGGCTGCAATTCTCAATGGCATAATCCTCAGTGGTGATGTTGACTCGTCCAGTCTGATTAGTTGGATGGACGATGATTTACCTCAGGCCGATATCCGATTGGAGATTATGTTACCCGATTATATTCGTTCAACTAACGGGAACCCCGAAAGTATCGTCATCACTCATACACTGAATCAACCCGAGACACAATCCATCTCAGTCACCGGCGCACAGCCCTATGATTGGCGTCACCCCATCTGCCGTGAATCCAATTGCGGAGAAACCAGTCTCGACCTCATCTGCGGTGCCAATCGTCGTACGTGTTTAGGTCTCAATCTCGATGTCGAGTTCTCTGACCTTGATATTCATGAGTGGAGTAAATCCATCGAGATAACTGCTGAAGGTGAAATGGAATTCCTACTGTATCGCGTCGGAGTACCGGACAGTGTTCTTGAGGATGTGCCTAACCTTGACATCGAGGCCGTTCCTTCCGATTTAATCCGTCGTTTTGTCCATCTAGGCAATCAGATGGATGGTGGCCTACTTGCCCCCTTGGAAGACAGTCTGACCGTGCCGTTCGAAGGAGAGGATATCCCATTCGTCTTGACAGACTACGGATTGAATAATTTCGCGAGAGAGGTGGCCAGCATTGTTGAAACACAGGTCAACGACGATATCCAAATCGCCATCGATGAGATTAATCAGCAGGGTGATATCTATCTCAAGAATCCAGGATATGTATCCATCTCCGCTTCCATCGATGGCCTTGATCGTCCAGAAGTCGCGCTCTCTGACCTGCGACCTATTCGTATTCTAATCGAAGTTTCAAAAACAACGATTCATGCTG
>JASMFB010000046.1 GCA_030751995.1 Candidatus Thalassarchaeaceae archaeon | reverse complement strand
ACGATGGAAACGAACCCGACACCTTCGCCATCACATTGACGGGAGCGGCTGGATTTGAGGTTGGCATCTCCCCTCAAACACTTACTCTTGCATCGGGCGAAAGTGGCGAGGTAAACATCACATTGCGACGTACAGGGGCCAGTGAAGATGTTGAGATGACATTGGTCGTCGAAAGTGAGAATGACGATGCCATTACCGATTCCCTATCCCTATTCGCTACAGTACCCGAAGTGTCGGTACAAGCGACAGTCACAACCAACGTGGCATCAATTGCAGCTGAAGGAAGTGCAAGCCTCACTCTATTCCTCACCAATCTAGGGGAGGCTGAAGATACCCTGCTAGTCACTGGCCCGTCAGGGTTCATGTGCGACCATCCAGCACAGACAACACTTGCAGCAGGTGCAGCCGCGCAAAGCCACGCAGTCACCTGTATGGCCACCAGCACGCTATTGGCTGGCACACACACAATCGCCTTCACAGCGACATCACTTACCGATTCAAGCATAAATTCTACCGATTCAGTCGACATCGACATCGAACCACATCGCAATGTCGACGGCGGACCGATGTTGGTGGTCACGATGACGGGCGATGACTGGTCACTTCCATGGAACAGTTCTGCGACCTATACAGTGACCATTCGCAACGATGGCAATGAGCAGGTCTCGGGCTTCCTCAACCTCGCAGGAGAATATGCACAAGATCTCTACCCCGACTGGAATTTCGTCGATGAGAATCAGACCATCAGCATATTCACCGTCGCCCCACGTGGCGTTGCCACCTATTCGTTGACGCTACAACCCAACGGCGAACCGACAATCGGTAGCGTCGATATACGAATCGAAGCCAGTGGGACTTTGGCCGATGGACAGGGCTACTTGGTTAGCAGCCCATCTAACACGCTAACCGTTGAATTTGATGACCCTCCCCCCAAGGAAGCTGAACTGTGGGACGGCGGACCGATGGTCAATGCTGCAAACCTCGCCATTGCCATGCTTTCAGGTTGGATTTTTGCAGGCTTACTCATCATGTGGATGCGTTTCAGTTCCAAATCACGGGCCAATAAGAGCGCCAAAGATGCGTGGGATGAAGCCGAAGAGGAAGAGAACAAGAATGCTGATCTCAAACACGGTGAAATCCGCGCTGATGAAGATGAGACAGCCCGATGTCATGCTTGCGATTCACGCATCCGTCTGCCGACTGACAAAGAGGCACCATTCCGATTCAAGTGCCCCACTTGTCAGGAGATGAACCGAGTGATGCCTCCACGAGAAGAAGACTGATTCAGGTTCGTTCTGCAATCAACAGGAATGCAGTGTGTCCCATCGGTGTGTTTCCAGGTCGAACTCCACCGCGACTGGCCTTAGTCCAAACACGCTCCATCATTTCACCCGCCCAATCAATGGAAAGTCCTGCCTCTTCACAGGCATTCCAGACTTTCTCAAATTGACTTGATACCGGGCAATAACAGGCGATTTTTCCGCCATAACGTAGTTTCTTCGACAGTGTGGCGATAACCGGCCATGGTTCGGGAAGATCCAAGATGATGGCATCAAAATCTTCGACGATCCCATCAAAGGATGCTTCGGCGACATCCCCCTCAATTAGAACCCAAGTGGGAAATTCTCTCAACGAACCGGCTGCGCGTTCCATGTTCTCTCGTCCGACCTCTGCATGTTCGGGTCGGTTTTCTACAGAAACCAACGTACCATTCGCTCCGAGAACGTTGGCGATATGTAGTGCCAATCCACCTGAGCCGTGACCTGCTTCAAGTACACGCTGGCCGGCCCCAATTCCCATCCATGAAATCAGAAATCCAGCATCCTTTGGATTGATAATTTGAGCCCGACGCTTCATGCCTTTGCGCAGTTCAGGAAGGCCGATTTCTACCTTGGTCAGAACCTTTTGTCCAATGATTATTCGTTCTCCATTCTGAATACCTTCAAGCAACGGTTTTGGTGCAAACCTTCCGATGCCTTTGACTTTCAATTCATCGTCCTGAATGGGGACGATGTAAGTCCGCCCGTCTTCTTCTCGTAATGCGGCGTATTCTGTCATTTTTTCACATCCCAGTTCCGAAGAACTCAATCCTGCAAGCAAGATGCCGACCCTGAGGCGGCTGAGTGGATGTGTTTCCGACCATGGTCTCCAATATCAATTCGACGATAGATGAAAGCAACCCGCCCAAGGGGCTAAAGCCCCCTTGGGCGCTTGAAGTCGCCGGACCGCACATTCAAGAACGTAGCCGAGTCACAGAACCATACCGGAGAGGTCACCATGGCGGATGAACAACTGGATGAAGAGGTCGCAGAAGAGGTGGCCATCATCGAAGAACTAGATCCAACACCTGTCGAAAAGACAAGTTTCGGGCTTGGTTCTGTTGCCGATGGAGCGGATGATCCTATCATCGATCAACCCGTTGATGAATGGCTCCAAGGCATCTCCTTTGGATCAACTGAGGATGTCCCAATTCCAGATTGTTTGGTCGACCAAGTCATCGGACAAGAAGATGCAGCAGTTGTCATTCGAAAAGCCGCTGAGCAACGACGTCACATGATGATGATTGGTGACCCCGGTACAGGCAAGAGTATGCTCGCAAAAGCGATGACAGAACTAATGCCAAACGAATCATTGGAGGACACTCTCTGCTATGTGAACGATGATGACGAGAACGAACCTCGAATTCGCACGGTCCCAGCAGGTCGTGGCGATAGAATCGTCAAGGATCGTCGAGCTCAACTCCGTGAACAGCGAGATCGCACCAGTCGAACGTTGATGTTCGTCGCGCTACTCATCGGCGCCGCTCTTCTATTGGCAACTATCCAATCTGGAGACATCATCATGCTCCTCTTTGGCATGTTCCTTCTCGCCTTCGGATACATGTTCATCAAGAATCGCCTAGTCTCAAACGAGGAATCAAGAATTCCCAAATTGCTTGTCAAACGTAAGCGTGGCGACATGCCACCCTTCATCGATGCAACTGGAACTCTGGCCGGCAGTTTACTCGGAGATGTCCGCCACGACCCTTTCCAGTCGGGCGGAATGGAAACTCCTGCCCATGAGCGGGTCGAGGCAGGTGCCATTCACAAGGCCCATGGCGGCGTCCTATTCGTCGATGAGATTAATCTGCTGCGCTTGGAAGAGCAGCAAGCCCTTCTCACTGCTATGCAGGAGAAGGCCTTCCCCATCTCGGGGCGCTCAGAGCGTTCATCTGGCGCACTGACTAAGACCGAAGCAGTTCCTTGCGATTTCATCCTAGTAGCAGCGGGCAATCTCGATGCTGTTCAGCATATGCACCCTGCACTGCGTAGTCGAATTCGTGGATACGGATACGAGGTTTACGTCAATTCAACCATGCGCGATACCGCGCGCAATCGACGCCGCTTGATTCGATTCATCGCTCAGGAAGTTAACAATGAAATGAAAAAGAAGACAGGTAATCCAATTCCTCATTTTGATCGCTCCGCGGTAGAGGTCATTCTACGCGAGGCACAACGACGAGCGGGTCGCCGCGGAAAACTCACGCTACGTCTTCGTGAACTCGGTGGATTGGTGCGCATTGCAGGCGACCTGGCCTGTGAAGAGAATGCCAGTATCACCACGAGCAAACATGTCCTAGGTGCTCGTCGCATAGCCCGTCCACTTGAACAACAGGTCGCCGATCGCATGATTGAACATCGTCTAGATTACTCACTTCTGGTGAACAGCGGTGAGCGTGTTGGACGCGTCAACGGTCTGGCCGTTCTGGGTGCAGATAGCGGAATGTCCGACTTCAGTGGAATCATGCTTCCCGTGGAAGCTCTCGTGACACCATCTCAATCCAAGGGTGGCAGCGTCTTTGCGACTGGAGGCCTATCCGATATGGCCAAAGAAAGCGTCACCAATGTCAGTGCCGTAATCAAGAAGTTGACTGGCAAAGATGTTGCAGATTATGATATTCATATCCAGTTTGTAGACACCCACGGTGTTGATGGCGATAGCGCCAGCATCACCATTGCAACGGCCATTATCTCGGCGTTTGAGGACATTCCAATCGATCAGAATCTAGCCATGACGGGTTCGCTCTCAGTTCGCGGCGAAGTTCTGCCTATCGGTGGCGTCACCGCGAAAATTGAGGCTGCAGCCAAGAGTGGAATCAGTCGTGTAATTATTCCTCGCGCTAACATGAAGGAGGTCCTCATCGATGATGCCTACAAGGATCAAGTCGAGGTCATCGCAGTTGATACTCTTGATGAAGTCATGGAAAATGCCCTCGTCTCGAACGAGAATAAGAGTTCCTTGGTCGAACGTCTTGGTGCAGTCATTGACCGTCTAACACCAAACCCCAGTGGCCGCCCTTCAGCATGAGTCAGTCCGGGGGAGGATTTCAATGTCCAAGCCGATGATTGTCTGTCACGGTGGCGCGGGACATACCGCCAAAGATCAGCCCGGCGTTGATATCGCAGCTGATACAGGTTGGGCCATTCTATCGGCTGGAGGTTCTGCACTCGCTGCAGTACTTGCTGCGGTAGAAATCATGGAGGATGATCCTGTTTTGAATGCTGGAACCGGTGGGCGAAAGAGGTCAGATGGCTCAATTCAATTGGACGCAGCAGTCGCGACTTCAGATGGCCGCCTTGGGGCCATCATGGCCATTGAGGACACACCCAATCCGATTCATGTTGCCGCTGGTTTACTCAATGAGAAGATCCACATCCTTGTTGGCCAAGGCGCTCGTGATTGGGCTGATGAACGTGGTTACCCAAAGGCCACAGTCATTGGGAGTGACTCCCCCTCTGCCAATGATACAGTGGGTAGCGTGGCCATCGATTCCAACGGTTTGATGGCGGTTGCCACATCTACCGGGGGTTGTTCTGGAAGACCTCGAGGCAGGGTAGGGGATACTCCATTGTGGGGTCCTGGCTTGTGGATTGACGAGAACATCGCACTTGCAGCGACTGGAATCGGCGAAGAAATCACAATCAAAATGTTGTGCCATCGAATTGCCATACAAACTGGAACTCTACAGGAACGACTTGAGTATGGACTCTCTCTGTTCGACCCTTCCATTGAGGTTGGCCTAATTGGCCTCACTGCTCAGGGAGAAGGTCTTGGATTGGCCAACACGGGAATGCCGTGGACCATCAGGAGTGCAGATCAGTAAGCATCTGCTCAAGTGCGGTATTAATCTGCAATATCAGCGTTCCAAACTCCATTGGAATGTTTGGATCCTCGTAGAGTTCTTCCAATTTTGCTTGCGTAATCGCGATTCTGATATCTAGTTCCTTATTCTTGTTGAGCAACCACTTCTCGACCGCATCTTTCGCGCCCTTGCGGATGTTGCGGGGAACCTTTGGATCATCCAATTGTGTAATTACGCCAGCAATTTGCTGCATTCGATTCTCGATATCGCCAGTCATGGAACTCCCTCGAAAGTGTGCTCACGGCCGTGGGGGGCCGAGGCTGCTTTAAGGGGCTTTCCAGTGCAGGTGTTGAGTCACATGACCGATGGCAACTTCGAATTGGAACTCATCCAGTGGGTGCGCCTCGGTGTCCTGTTCCTGTGTTTCGGTGGCGCTGCATGGCTGGATCACAAGACCCGCAGGGTTTCGAACGAGTGGTGGTGGGCTTGGGCCAAACCCGCTTTGTTCCTGTTATGCCTTGAATTGCTCATCCTTGAGGCCAGTTGGATGATTTGGCTTACAGCCTCGGCCGCAGTTGCCTTCGCTTCTACCGCATTGATTGGGCGACCTGACGTTGATGATATCATGAAAGGTTCAATTGTCGACATCCTTGTCACAGTCTGGTATTTTGTCAGTGGCGTTGGTTTGGTGATGGGTGCAATGGAATATGCACCTACATTACTGGACTATTTCGATGCAAATGTGTACATGGACACATCCGCACCTGCCACTGAATCGGCATTGCTGTGGGGTCAAATGGTCATCATGGGCGTTGTTTTGATATTCTTTGAAATGGCATGGCGATTCAGGATGCTGCACGGCGGTGCTGATGCCAAAGCGATGATGCTAGCAACACTGTTGTTGCCTTCGTGGAATGGCGCAGCATTTCCTCTCTGTTCTTCCAGTGAGTCCGTCTCAACTTCTATGCCTCCTGCCCTTTCTCTCCTCATATGGGCTGGCCTTGCATTCCTAGTTCTTCCACTTGTGATGCTTGTTCGAAATGGTAGTGCTGGCGATTTGATGCCTCTTTCCATGTCTTGGCACGCTTCACGAATGTCTTTGTCAGAAATCCCCAACAAGCATGTTTGGTTACTGGAGGAAATCACCGACAAACCCGATGGCACCCGGGGTGTCACTCGAAGAATGCGCCCTGTTCGTGGCAGTCGCGCTGAAACAGATGTTGAGGCGGTGTTGGAGGAATTGGCCGCGGAAGGATTGGAGAAAGCATGGGTTACTGCCAAGCACCCGTTCCTACTGTTCGTATTCCCTGCAATCGTACCATTGGTCCTACTAGGGGATCCTATCGCCTGGATTTTCAACTTTCTCTGAGCCAATCAAGCGATGCGGTCGACCGTCTCTGGAGTAATAGCCTCGTCCTTGGTTACTCGGAATGAAATTGCCTTGAGATTTTCAGGCCCGTTACGGAACTTTCGGATGACCATTCGCGTCTCGAAATCTGTTCCGAGCATACCGACCTCAAACTCCATCACAATATCACAAATCGCATACAATTCGCGCTCAACAGATTTGTCGACCATGTCGCTTGAAACATTGAGTAGAAGAATACCTCTATGCAATTGCGTATGCGCCTGAATCATGCGCATCATCGAAATCACACGTGATGGTTCATTTCGAGCGAAGAAGAAATCTAGATTGTCGACAGCTGCTCTAAAATATGCTGGGAGCGATGTCATTTGACTGGTCAAATCCGTCAGATAATCGTGGACTTCATTCTCAACGAATCGTGTTTGTGCGAGACGCTGGATATCTTCCATTGAAAATCCTTCAAGCCGAAATTTACTGGCTCGTAAGTCACGTTCCAGAACATTCCGGTTGTACTCCTCGCCCATGGTTCTGACCATGATGTCTGTGGGCCAATCGTAACGTCGGTACAGTGAGAGAATCTCGGCTTGACTTTCTGCAGTGGAGATGAGTAAGGTATTCTCGGGATCTTCAGCAACAGATGTGAATTGTTTGGCAAACAAATCCATTCCTGCACCTTGATTGCCGATTGCCAACAACGTGAACCCGCGGGGAATGCTCCCCTCATTCAGTACATTACCAGTAAGAATTGAATCGAATTTTGCAGATCCGATGCTGCACATGTCACCATAGAACTCCTCATCATCGTTGTCGAATCGAATTGATGTTGTCATTTTCTACACCTCAATGAATGACAACCTGCCCTCGATCAATCAGGTCGGTACAGTACAAATCTAGATTGGCCAACACACCAGGTGGTGTTTGGTCTGGGACGTTGATGATGACCGTCAACACCTCGCGTGCGCGGAATGTGTTGATGAATGTGTGTAGATACTCAGCGAGCATTCTTTTTTCGTTGTAAATTGAAAGCGCATTGACCGAATCAATAATCACAAAGTTTCCTGTTTCAGTATATTCTCCCAAGTGATACAAAGTCTGTAGCATGATGGACTCCAACATGATGGGGCTGTCAACGAAGCGCACGTTGGGGTATGGGACCTCGGTACCACCGATAAAGCCGCTAGAAACTGTGTCGATGAACTGAATTCCACTTGGGTCGACGCCAATTTGTTCCAACGACTGAATGATATCGGCTGCACTTCGGGATGCACAGATGTACACACCCCTCATCTCAAACCCCTGAATCAAAGGTTGCAAAATCGAGGCGATGATGAGCTCGGAATTGCTTGTACCTACGCGAACTTGAATCGCCGAGGAAGGTGTGACCTCTTCAGCCAATTGCTGGGCCACCCCCGCATCCAACTCAATCATCCACGGCACCCCACTTCAACATCGGTGTAAGCATGACGCCTTTCGGAGTTAATTCAAGCGCGTACTTCGCGCGAGCGTGTGACGTACCTCGCATCTTGACTACCTGAATGAATCTCAGCAAGTGCCCCATTCGTGGGACATCACCGAGAACGATGATGCCATCGAGAATCGCTTCCTCAACACCGAAAGATGACCAATATGCTTTGGCACCGGAGGACGTAATTTCGGAAACCAATAGAGCAGTGCAGCCGAGAGTTGCAAGGGCCTTTCCTAGTTTGAACAAGAAATCACGAATCAGTTGTTCACTGGGGATCTTGTAGCAAAGAGTGGTCACCGAATCAATTACCAATCGAGTTACACCAATCGTATTGACAATGTCCGTGATTGATTTGACCATGGCATCGATATCAGACAATTCGAAGGTTGATTTTGTCATCCCCAACCAAGAGAACAGTACATCCATGTCAAAGACGTTGATTAATCCCTGATCGACCAATCGCATATCGAAGAAATCGAATTGACGAACATTCTCTAGAAGTTTTACAGAGGGCTCTGTGGCTGAAAAGTGCGCACACGCCTCACCATTATTTGCTCCATTGACAAGGAATTCCATACACATCGTGGTCTTCCCGGAACCACATGTTCCTGCGACGAGAACAGTGGAACCATAGGGAATTCCTCCGCGCAAAATCTCGTCCAATCCCGCAATTCCAGTGACACACCTGTCACGCTCGTACTGATGGGTTGGCATCATGGGAACAGTGCCCGATTCCACAGGCCGTAGATAAGCCGATTGACTGAACAATGACCAAATGGCCCGACTGGTGCTCTTCTTCACCAACCGGGAGTGCCGCCATCCACGCCCGTCCAATTCGTTGAACTGCTTGGTGAACCACCTAGGTTGTAAGTCATTGAATGATTGGCTTGTATATCCCAAGTATCGTCCCAAGTAACAACAATCACATCATACGTGAGTACTGTTCCTGCGCGTGTCCAACCGAGAGTGATGGTATCCCCTCTACTGCCAATGCATCAATCGTGCCCGTTCCTAGAACACCTGATGCGGCCATGTCAATCATCATGGCATTGTTTGGATTATATTGTGTGACAGCATTACCTGTGCAAATCACCCTCTCACCTGCGGCTAATGCACCATCTTGAATCAATTCAAATGCCCCTGGTCGTGCAAGACTCCAACCGGACATATTCATGGCAAATCCATCGGGATTTTCAAGTTCAATCCACTCTGGCGGACCATTCAACGGATCGGCCATGAATTCCGTGATTCGCAACCCCGAAGGTTCGCGTCCGGCATTGTGGACTTCTAGCGTTACGCGCACCATTTCATCATCTAAGTGCATGATTCGACTGGCTGTTGCCCCACGGGTTGCACTTGAGCGCGAAGATCCATCGGAAAAGATGATTTCACCAATCTGTGATTCATCACTGCTCTGAACTACGATTATTGTCAAATTCAGACTCAAACCTTCGTCAATTCCAAGGCCATGAATGAGGCGATCTTCGGTAACATTTCCTAGCGCTCCAATCCGACTCATGTCTAGGTGCCCCGCGCCATCTCCAATCGCAGGCAGTAAATCTGCTGTGAGCAACGTACTGGCGTTGTATAATTGCCAATCATCGGTGGCATTCGCAATATCTCGGATGCCAGCATTTCTCAGGACGACATGCCCCTTTGAATCGGTGAGCCTTTCAAGCCCATCAATGGCCATCTGATCAAGCCGGTCCACATCTGCAACATTGCTCCCTAGTTTCAATTGACTGAGTGCAAGAAATGCGCTGACAATTACCAAAAACAGGACGAATGCTGAGAGAAACTCAACCACGGCGGTCAATCCTCTCTCATCACGCACTTTTCGTGCGCTGGCAACCGAGTCCCCGCCCTGCATCATTAATCTCCCATGGAGGTCGCATCCATCAACCCTGTGGCCCGTTTTGTTGCCCGCTACAATCCTTTTCCCGGTGTGTCGGTTCGCCGAGGGGTATAAACGGGCCGTTTGTGGTCGTGGGTTCAATGGGTTCTGTGCAGCGCGCCCATAGGGCGCGGAACCGACACCACGCTAGCGCTCTCGTTTTACTCATGATTTTGAGTTCCTTGGCTGCCTTCGTATCTCCAGTTCAGGCCGCTGTCGGCAATGATGACGTTGCCATCATTGCGGCGATTGAACCTACGCCGAACATCCATTTCGACTCTTCCGATGTTCTTGATTGGACGCCCCAGATATTGGTGGAGAATCAATACAACCTCAATGCAGATGCCCGAAACATCGATCTTGAGATATGCGGAGGAGATTATCTCGAATTCACAAATTGCCCCACCCCTCATATTCTGAAACAAAGTTCTGCGCAGTCCCCCAGTCTGAATCGTTCTGGTTCTGATGGAGATTCTGCACTCGTTACATTTTACTCATTCTTGTGGTTCATCGATTCAGGAGATATTTCGACATACGCCGGTACATTCACCGTCATGTTCCACTTCTCAATGGCAGACAACAATCCTAGCAATGATCACTTTAGATACACGATTATCATTGAAGATACCCTAGTTGATTTGATTGCGAATGGGCATGACGTAGACACCTCTGAAGTTTACAACAGTAACCAACCTATCTCTGCCAATCTCGACGTTGGCAGTCGTTCATGGTCATCGGCACACAACTTCACCACCAGTTGGTCCATGCATCTGGTAAATCCATTGGTGGCCGAATCACAGGATTGTGTAGACTGGGACATGAATTTCACTGGTCAAGGGGACATTGGGGGAACTGGTGAACTGATTATTCACACAGCGACTCATTACGACGCAACCTCAACCTCCTATTTCCCCTCCTATGACATTCAGGTTGGGCTCACCAATACGTCAGCTAAACTTCTGGGGAATATCGCTGTCACAGGTTCGGAGTTCGGGTTAGATCATAACGTGGAAATCATCGTCACCTGGAACGGTAGTGAAGTTTACACAGAGAATTGGGGGTTCACTGGTGATGGCACCCCACAGTCCGTTCAATACAATACGGATCTTGAAAATGGTACTCTCTGCTTTACTGTATTAATGACGGTCCCCGACATACAAGTCGCCGCGGCATCTCACGAAGTAAGCGGTCACAGTGGCACCTTCAGTTCGAGACTCATTCCTCTACCCGATATCGTTGCCCCATACGCGGGCAACTTCGAAGTTAGGGCACTCGTCAATGGAACATTCGAGAATATTGATTTCGATCCGAATGAGCATAACGATATGACTGTCTTCGATTTAATGGTCAATGACACGACGGATTTGTGGATTCGAGAAGTGGTTCCAGCTCGAGGTACGACATCATACGTATTACAGAACGGCGAATATCTGGTACGGTATCCATACGGCGAGCAATCCATCCGAGTGGTTTCAGGCAATATTGGTTGGGTGACTGCGGAAGTACGAGTTGAGGTTAATATGTACGATCTTCAGACCCTTGAATTTGCAGCAGGTCCATTTTCTTGTAATCTAACTCTAACGCCCGGAGAAGAGATTCTCTGTGATTTCGATTTCTCTACAACCGGCGCTTTCACACTGAACGCTTCGATTACCACAACCGATGGGCACATCGACTCATTGCCAAGTGACAACTGGTATGAGCAAGCCATTATCGTTGATTTCGGCGCAATCAATCCAACCATTGCAAATCCATCCTCCACTGAAGTGTATGAAACCGGTCAGAACATCCTCGCAGTCGCGGGTGTAGACCCTCAGGCACCAATGCCTCTGAATTATACCTGGAGGATGAATTTCCTAGAGGTTCTTGGTTACGGCCAAGTCACTAACATCACATTGCCAATGGGTGAATGGATTCTAACGCTCTACGTTACCGATGAAGCTGGCAACCTTGAAATCACCACACAACCCATTCGAATTCTGAACCGGGTTGAACTACAGTCGTTGCCATACGTGACGGGCGGAGTTTCCATCTCTACCTATTCGATGGAACTCGTCTTTGATGAACCCCAACTCCCACATCCTGGTGTATTTTATCCAGCGGCGTACAACAAGGGCAAGGAACCCTTGATGATGTTCAATCTCTCTATGGATTCACCGTATGGAGTTGTAATTGATGTTGATAGTATCGAGGCCTGGCTGGATTTGAATAGTTTCCTGCCAGATTCCATCGATCACTCAACCGTTGAGTTGTTGCGTCTATCCGATTGGCAAAGTACAGTGACAGAAGAGTTGGAGGGCGATGATTCATTCATGGTCGTTGGCAATGGTTCACTCATGATGAAAACGAATGATGATAATGGTGGATCATTCATGTTGATTGGACAACTTGACCCGGTCAATGTAAATCCAAATAACCTAACTATTGTTCTACAGAAGGATGGGCAAGTTCAGATTACTTGGGATAACGAAGGTGACACCGATAACCCATATTTCGGAGGATGGAGAATTTACCGAAAAGACACCTTCCGCTTCAGTTATCCATTTGCTTCCGCAACACAGTTCAATACAGCCACGGCTGGGTATGAGATTCTAGATCTCCCGGGAGTCGCCACATCTTGGCAGGATCCCAATTTCTGGGAGCAAGGGACTTGCTTGTCGTACCTTGTCATGTCTCACACCCGTGGTGGTTTGTCCGATTGGACGTTTGGCAATGTCACCAATGCCGTTTGGAACCCGGTCACCGAGCGCATGGATGTTGACGAAGTGTGTGTTGACAATTCAAATCCTGAAACCGTCGTCGAAGATATGGATGCCACTCTATCTTTCAGCAATGGCACAAAGACACATACGATTCACGTAAGTTGGACGTGGCCGGATGTTGATGAACAAGGCCCACTTACTTGGAATCTGTATCGCGCCCAGGTCGTCGTTGACAGTGTCACTTACATGGAGCCACTGCAAGTTGGACTACAGGGTCAACCAGGCGAAGAGGTTTGGTTCAACGAAACTGAAAGTGGATTGAGAGAATCAATTAAGGTTGAACAATTCTACTATTATGTCCTCGTTCCCTTTGATGAGGTGGATAAC
>JASMFB010000045.1 GCA_030751995.1 Candidatus Thalassarchaeaceae archaeon | reverse complement strand
ATGATCGATGTGGAGGCCACACTGTGGATGGAAGGGAAGATCAAGAACAGCGGTACCCCGAGTCATCCAATCATCAACATCTCCCCTTCTAACTTCGGCAGGGTGGCTGAATCGCACTGGTATCTCTTTCCAAACACGTCGGACGATTGCTGCAGATAGAAGACCATCAAGATCCCCATCGGCGACTATTCGTTCAATTTTCATCTCCGATATATCGCCCAATGGACTGCCTCCGAGCATTGTCCGTCCCCACACCTCGCTCTTAGCGTTGGCGACAAGCACGCCGTCGATGCGCAACCAATTAGTAGGCCGAACCCAATCAGAGTTCATGGAGACCTCCTGCGGCGTCGTTCTCGTGAATTTTGGCAGCGTACTCCTGTTGCAGTACCCCCAAGGTCATTGGGGCTTCCCAAAGGGCCATTATGAGGCCGAAGACGGTGTGTATCAACAGACCGCATTGCGTGAATTGGAAGAAGAGACTGGTATCTCAGAGGTTCAAATGGTGGATGATTGGCGGATGCGAACATTCTACACCTTCTCTCGTAAAGGCCGTCAGGTCGAGAAAGAAGTATTCTGGTTCATCGGTGAGACCGACGAATACGATATCACATTGAGTCATGAACATCGAAACTTCATGTGGCTTGAATGGGATGATGCTGAGAACCAATTGAATTTCGATCAGAGCAAAGAAGTGTTGCGGGGGGCACGCGCGCAATTACGGGCCCTAGGTCGCGAAGCCTAGTCCTGATTTCGTTTGCCTAAAGGCACCCACAGAGTTTCATCCTCTCCGAGAATCATTGCAATCCATCGAATGGCTACAAAGAGCCAATCCGAGAGTCGATTCAGATACGCGACGACAATGTCACGAACCGCATCGTCGCCCTCTTGTTCACGCAATTGCATCGCACATCGTTCAGTCCGTCTGGTGATTGTACGAGCTAGATGCATCGTGGAAATCACTGGCGAACCTGTAGGCAAAATGAACGATTCCAATGGTTCAAGATTCTCAGTCCAAGCATCCATTTCAGCACAGAGCCGATCCGCCTGCTCTTGACCAATAATTGCCATTGATTCAGGGACTTGATTTGGCAGGAACGCACATTCCCCTCCAACGTCAAACAGTTCTTGCTGGATGAGTGATAACTTCGGAATAACGGCACGTTTCACCGTCCTGACAGTTGCTCGCGCACCTCCATCTTCATGATGAGTATCAACACGTTCCAATTCTGCTCGAACCAATCCGATAACAGCATTTAGTTCATCGATGGTTCCATAGAAATTCACCCTAACATCAGCCTTGGATACCCGTTCACCCGAGGCAAGATCGGTTTGGCCCCCGTCACCCTTCCCAGTGTGAACCTTGGTGATACGGACCATGATTCGACGGAGAGGCTCCTAAACAAGGGTCTTTCGCTGCCTAGACACTCTCTAAAATGCCATCATCCGCGGTACGTATTCGCAATTTGTGCATAACCAATAGGCCCAATGTAACCCAGATGGAGAGTTCAACAGCGATGCAGATCCAATACCAATATCCGAGCCCAGAGAGAATAGCGTTGGCATCATACGGCTCACCATTGAATCCAAGGTAAATTGCTTGAGACAGTAGATTGGCACTGAACCAAACAACTACGATTAGCCAACTCAGGCGTATACCGTGAACTTTCCAGCGCCCCTTTTCCATCCCATCACCATATGAAAATTGTCATCCGGGATATTTAACATACACTAGAGCACCCCCGGATGCCCCGTACTTTTGAGTACTCATTCTGACTCAATAATCGGCTTACTGAGGCGCTTTAAGCAGGAATCTACCTTTGCAATCCATTCTGCTTCCACAGATTCCTCTCCACCCAAGCGTTCCAGCAATTCAGCATGCTTTGACGCGGCCTGAGAATTTCCCTTAAAATCGTGAATTCGAATAAGCGCAACATGACTCATTGCATCAAGCCAGGATTCATCCACGTTCCATGATTTTTCAAACATAGAAATCGCCCCCCGTGCACCATCGATAAGGCCCCGATCAAGTTGGCGTAGTGCTGCTTGTGACCACGAAATTCCTTGAACGCCAATGATGAGCCCCTTCCAAAAGAGAAAGACTTCGAGCAGAATCACGACCGTGGCCAAAATGAATACGACCCATTGATCTGTTTGATTGTAAGAAGCCCACCCATCAACCGACCATGACAAAGTTGCTGCCACGAACCACATCCCAGCAAATGGGCCCAAAATGACATCTTGTTTTCGACGGTCATGCATGGCCCCAACCACAACACCCAATCCACCAATCGCACCTGCAATGATGGCTGGAAGGTTGGGGTTCATGGTTCGCGGTGAATTCATTGCTATGGCCAATATTCCTGCAATGACAAGCATCAACCAAGCCCATCGGCCTCCGATTTCAGGAAAGGGTTGTGCACGACTCATCCAGAGCAGTATAGCCGAAGTTCCTCCGAGAAAGGCAATCCAACCCAGCATTGTACGTAGGGCGAAGGTCTCGGTATTCAATTCATTCCAGCATCACCGCTGGGTTCTCCATCATCACCACGCCACCCGGGTTGCCAAAAATCCTCATTGTCAAGCCAGGCTAACCAACCATCACTATCAGCACGCAATAGGCGATAGGCACGCCGCTCCAATCCCTGGATTAGTTCATCATCAATTTCAGATTCCCCATGAGCATCCTTCCATTCAATTTGCAATTGAGTAATTCGTCGCTGCCCTTCAGCGTGATTATCAAAATGTTGTTCACACATTTCACGCAACTCAGTCAGCCAAACCCGAGTTCCTTTGATGTGGGGATCGTCAGTCAATGGCTTCTCCCGACGCCGGAATGGCCACCAACCCATGGATTACCTCCGTCCGTGCCCCTCCATGAGTCTTCGCCCCAATCCTGATGATGTTTGAACGCTCGGGGCCAATCATGGCCCGTATCGTTGTCCATACACATGGCAAGGCTCGAGAGAAGGGTTATTCTCATCTGATTAACAAGTATGCTGAACGCTTGGATGGCCGCGGAGTCACCCTCTACGCTCATTCCGATCGAATGGAACACGATGCTTACGTTTCGAAGATTGAAGACGCCTCATCAAATGGAACACTCATTCTATTGGACGAGAATGGCGATAGCGGAGATACGGAATGGATGCTTGAGAATTGGAAGGCGTGGCGATTGGCCACCACTACCACTCATCTCGCAATCGGACCTGTAGATGGATTCAATTCCCAAGTGCTTTCTCAACATCAATCAATTTCACTAGGTCCACTCACCATGACCTACGAAATGGCTGCAGTAATTTTGCTTGAGCAATTATATCGCGCCAGTGAAATCGAACGTGGCTCACCCTATCATCGAGATTAGGGTCCAAATTCAACATATTCGACGGCATCAAGGTCTTGTGAGATGTCGACAATCTCATTTTGAGCGTTGACATGTACGATTGTTGGTTTATGTTCGGACATTGCCTCGACTGTAATTCCTTCGTAAGTGATGAGAATGACAAGATCGCCGGGATTCACTAAATGTGCTGCAGCACCATTGATGCAGATTTGGCCTGAGCCAGCAGGGGCCTTGACAACATAGGTCTCCAAACGAGATCCATTTGTCACATCAAGAACGTGAATCTTCTCCCATTCTTCGATTCCCGCAGCCTGTAATAGATTCTCATCAATCGAAATCGAACCCACATAATCCACATCTGCATGGGTCACAGTAGCACGATGAATCTTGGAGCGCATGACGAATCGCATGATTCCCCTCAAACGCAGGTGCCCATCGGCCCCATATCAATCTCTCTCCAGAGCGCAGATGACATTCTCACTGTCACTGGCTGCCCTGAAGTTGAGCATCGAGGGCACAGATGGCTGCCATGTGAACCACATCCCTCACTCCATCTTCGCGCTGTAATACGTGCACGGGCTTGGCCATGCCTTCAAGAATTGGGCCTGTCATCTCCGCATCTCCCAAGCGCTGTAGCAATTTGTATGAGATATTGGCTGCTGCAAGATTCGGGCAGATGAGAACATTGGCGGGCCCTCCTAGAGTCATAAATGGATACTGTTCTTGGATTGATGGCATGAGCGCTGTATCAGCTTGCATTGGACCATCGATTATCAGCGTAGGATCTAGTTCCCGTGCCATTTCAAGCGAATCCTCAAGGCGAGCGGTGCGATATTGACTGGATGAACCGAAGTTGGAAAATGAAAGAAGTGCCACCCTTGGCTCAATTCCAAATCGACGAGCAACCCGTGCGGTCTGCACAGAGATTTCAGCTAGTGTTCGCGCATCAGGATAGATGTTGATTGTTGCATCACCAATGAACATCAGTTGTCCCTTGATGGTCATCATGTAAGTGCCTACAACCCTGTGTGCATCTTCGTCCATTCCGATGGTGGCCAGACAGGGTTTCAGGAAGTCCGGGTAATCTCGAGAAATGCCCCCGATGATTCCATCAGCATCACCCATTTCAACCATCATTGAACCAAACCACACTCTCGATTTGAGCGTGCGTTTCGCATCCGTTCTTGTCACGCCTTTCCGCCCGCGTTTTTTCTGCAATGCATCAGTATACACGGTGTGTCGCCGCACATCTTCTCGTGGATCAATTTCTTCACATTCAAAATTGAGACCAAGCGCTTCCTTTGCTTCCGCAATCTCGTGAGATCTTCCCAGCAATATTGGAAAGCATATCCTCTCTTGAATGCACTGCGCGGCCGCCTTCAGCATGGTCGGATGATCACCTTCTGTGAAGACAATTCGTTGTCGAAGCTTCCCTGCTTTTTCTATCACTCCACGCATGATTGAACGCGTCAATCCCAAACGTGCTTCAAGTTGATTTCGATAGGTTTCAACATCGAAGTTCCTCGCAACTTCAGTCGAGACCATCCCCTCTGCTACTGCAGCTTCGGCTACAGCACTGGCCTCCCAAATCAGAACCCTTGCATCGAAGGGCTTGGGGATGAGATAATCAGGGCCAAATTGAATCTGAGCACCACCGTAAGCCGCTGCAACATCATCAGGAACTGGCTCCTTTGCGAGATTGGCCAACGCCATCGTCGCAGCCATTTTCATTCCCTCTGTGATTTCATCTGCCTGAACATCAAGGGCTCCACGGAAAATGTAAGGGAATCCGAGAACATTGTTGATTTGATTTGGGTAATCTGACCGACCTGTGGCCATAATGGCATCATCGCGTACCGCCGCGACTTCCTCAGGCATGATTTCAGGAGTAGGGTTGGCCAACGCAAAAATCAGAGGTCTCGCCGCCATTTTCTTTACCATCGAACCACTCACAACACCCGCTTTAGACAAGCCTAGGAATACATCTGCACCAACGAGTGCTTCACCCACTCCTCCTTCTGGTATTTCGCGCGCATACTTCGCCTTGTATCGGTTGAGCTCACCAGCATCCTTACGCTTCTTGGTGATGATTCCACCTGAATCACAAATCAGAAGATTTTCTTTGCGAACGCCAAGACGAACGTAGTGTTCTGCACATGAGAGTGCAGAGGCCCCTGCACCAGATACAACGACTTTTATTTGACCAATTTTTTTCCCCGTCACCTCTAGGCCATTGAGGAGCGCCGCTCCAGAAATGATTGCAGTCCCATGCTGATCATCATGCATGATTGGAATATCGAGTTCTTTGACCAACCGCTTCTCAATTTCAAAACACTCCGGGGCCTTGATATCCTCTAGATTGATTCCCCCAAAGGTGGGGGCAATTCGCTTGACTGTTTCAACGAATTCATCGACATCTTCAGTATCAATCTCAATGTCGAAAACATCGATGTCAGCGAAGGCTTTGAACAACAGACCTTTGCCTTCCATCACTGGTTTTCCCGCAAGAGCACCAATGTTTCCTAGCCCTAGAACTGCAGTGCCATTTGAGATAACCGCGACCAGATTTCCTCGCGATGTATACTCCATTGCCTTGGCCGGATCTTTCTCAATTTCAAGGCAGGGATAAGCAACTCCTGGCGAGTAGGCCAAAGAGAGTTCACGTTGTGTGGAATGAGGTTTTGTGGGCATGACTCGAATCTTGCCCGGGGGATTTGCCGCATGGTATTCCAGAGCATCCTTGCGGAATTGTTCCTCTGACAAACCGTATCCTCCATTCTATTCGGCCACAGGCCTCACCTATTCGCTTTACCCTTATTTCATCAGGGTATACTGTGATTCTTGCAATTGTCTAGCACAATCGAGAAATGAAGTACCCAACGGTATTTCTCAATGTAACCGATACAAAAAACCTCCAATTTGCGGCTCCGAATGTCCATGGTATACAAGTATACCATCAAACACAACCACCCATGACCTTCAAATGGTGTTGCAAAGCCAGTGCCTCGCATGACCACCGCTCCCGGGCGTCGAGCACTGATTCTTGTCAGTCTGATGATTCTCGCATCTTGGGCACCCCTCGCTGCGTTGCCTACGGCAACAGCCCACTCTGGAATTGTAGCGGAGTGGGGCAGTGAAGGCAGCAATGACACCGGTTGGCTGACGATGGAAGCCACCGGTGCAAACGCCGCTGCTGGACAGATGGCGATGGACAATCTGATGCTCGATTTCGCACCGGGCGCTGAGATTGACAACCTGACGTTCGAAATCAGAGTAAATGGCTCCAATGGAACTTGGATTGAGGAACCACAGATGTTCCTCCCTGATGGCCCTGCAAGTATCCTTGATTGGCGTGGCCTCGGTAGTCTAGGTCAGCAGAACGATTTGATGAACGGCGATCCATACAACGGTCGCCTTTCACCTAACAGTGACGTCAATGCAGGATGGGTGCTACCGGGCGGTTCAACAATCACCGATGTGGTCATTGAAGCTCTGAGGCCAGCGGACACATTCGTCAGTACTTACAGAGTCGATATCGATGTTCGTGATACGGTCATTCACCCAGATGACGGCCGCCTATACGTCGCCCTCGACAATGCAGTCATACAGGTTGATGCGAACAACGATCCCCAGATGATTCACTGGTTCGATGTAACCATGGAACCGTTGGACATGGCGGTGGACGCCGCCGAAGGTTATCTCCACGTCACCTGCGCTGACGGCTTGATTCGGGTCTTTTCGTTGGATGACAGTTCATTTGTTGGCAATTATACCAGTCCATTCGGAGAGACAGTTCACCAGATTGAATCGGTGGGCCCAGGATATCTTGTCGCTTCCAACGGCAAAACACTGTGGCAAGTGACCATGGGTGCCAACTTAGCCTCTACTTGGATTGATGTCGGATCACTCTCTTCAAGCGACAGGGCTACACCAGCAACAGACATGTTAGTTGTAAGCACTGACGTTTGGATTGGTACTGATGGAGCCGGACTATTCCACTACAATGGTGGCTCCATTCAGCAATACGACACCCAGAACGTACTCGCCAGTGACAGAGTTGTAGATTTGGAAATGGCTGGTACGTACCTGCTGATTGGACTCGCCGATGCCGGTGTTGCCCGTCGTGACCTTTCGTCTGGCAATTGGGTCGCCACATGGAATACCGCAAATTGGCTCTTGAGCGATGAGGTTCACGCGATGTCTGCTGTCAGCGGGTGGGTCCACATCTTGGCTGATGATGTCGTCTATTCGTACAACACGACAAGTCTCTCTTTCTCGTCTTCATGGACGATATCCGACCTCAACCTCGCGCGCGCCACGGGTCAGACTCTGATTCCATGGCCGTCTGGAGGCAGTCGCGCCCCGGCGGACAACACCGTACTCGTTGGTGACGGTTCGGGCACCTACACCATTCTCCGCCCCAATACACTTGGACACGGATGGATGGGGAACTCATGGGATCAGATGATGATGGCCTCAGGCCCATCTGTGACGGATATGTCCGATGTGGTTGAACTGAACGGAATCCTCTACATCTCAGGCTATCATGAATTGGAAGGAGATTCAATCGAGCGATTCGATATCGCACAATCACGCTGGCAAAGCGCACTCGATATCCCCGTCACGACCACGGGCATTCATTGTCTTGCAACCGATGGCACCGACCTTTACGTTGGAACAGAGGATGCGGGCGTTCTGCAGATGTCGGTGGCTTCCACAACTGGGTCCGGTGGGTTTGTCCAGTCTTGGGACACTTCGGCCGGCCTGTCGGCAAACGAGGTCATTGACATCGAGCATGATGTATTGACTGATCAGATGATTGCCATTCACCCCTTCTCTGGCATGTCCGTCATCGATACGAATTCAACTACAGTCAACCAGACCTGGACGACCAACAGCGGCGGCCTTGGAACAAATCAAATGAATTCCCTTGCAGTTCGCGGTGGAATTGCTTACTTGGGAACGAACAATCGTGGCGTCGAGCGAATTGACATCGCCAACTCCACTAGATTGACACCATGGACCTCAACTGGATTGGATGATCTTGAATCGATGCCAATCGCCATCGACGGAGACACTCTCTATCTGGGTTTGTATGGATTCGGCGTCATCGTGTACAACGTGAGTTCAGGTGAGCAGACCGATGTATGGCAGCGAACGGGCGGCGGACCTGGTGGTGGGGGCAATCAGATTCCCTCAAACAATGTTCTATCCCTAGCCGTCCTCAGTCCAGGAACTGTTCTCGTTGGGACGATGAACGGTGGCGCCCGACACACATCGAACGGTTGGACCAACATGGGGAGTTCCGGCAACGAATTCGCGGATGAGTTCTACGATTGGGACTTTGACAACCAGTTCATCTACGCAGCCACGGAGACCGGCGCTTGTCAATGGTCCATCTCGAATCTTGGATTCCAGCAGTGCTGGGACGACAACCCCGATGGCCTACCTGCCCAATTCGTTTACGCAGTCGAACTCATTGAACCCAACAGACTCTGGGTCGGCCATTATGAGGGCGCAGGCGTCATCGATGTCACCAATGACACAGTCATCAAAACTTGGACAGCCGGCGTTGAATCTAACAATGCCAAGACCGTTGTAATAGGCGACATCGCATACATTGGATATGATGGCGTTGGAATACTCCGTTACGATTTGACCACAGATGAATGGCTCTCTCCATGGGATGCAGCAACCTCCAATCTTCTTGAGAGCAATGGCATCACAGCCATGGTGCAAGACGCCAATCCAAATCGAATCTGGGTCGGAGGAGACATGGGCCTCAATCTCATTGACGTTGTCAATTCGACACTAGACGAAGATTGGGATAGCGGAGCCAACAGCGCAGGCGTCAATCTCCCGAATGTGGATCCGGGTGAACTGGTGATTGTTGGTGACACACTGTATTACATGCAGGTCCGGTTTGGACAAAATGGATTCACTACCAATGATAATGTCTATCGCTACGATGTCGTCAATCTTACACAACGTAGTACCCTTGATGTTGGCGCATCTGAAGGATACTCTGCATTAGTCCATGGGATGGGCGCAGTGGGTGACATCATTCATTTCGGTATCTCACAATCACAACAGTGGTGGGAAAGTGGACACATGGTTCGATGGAACCATTCCAGTGACAGTTGGATGGATTCCTTGGAAGGCAGCGGCCAAGTTGAGCGGGTAAACGCACAATTTGCAGGTGATTGTGACACTACACCATCAAACCCAACACCAACCAATTGTCACCTGTATGCAGCTTACGGCGACACACCGATTCAACAGATAGACATGAATGGCAATCTAGTCCAATCTTGGGATTCCACAGTCATTGGGGGCCCTATCCGAGGTATTGTCACTTGGGATGACACAGTCCTTTTCGGAACCGAAGATGGAATTGCCCGTTACAACTACACAAACAATTCATGGTTGTCTGTATGGACAGAGAACAATGGTTTGCCTAACAATGTCGAGGAAACCGTCTATGCGATGAAGGTCATCGGCGACGATCTCTGGGTCTCTACAATGGGAACCGGTGGATGGAACCGAAATTCCAAGATTCTCCAACTCAACGGCACATCAGGACAGTGGACAGTACACGATGTTGGTAGTGGACAAATTCCAGAAGGATACGGCGCTGATTTTGGCGTCTGTGACAACATCATACACATCGCCATGAACCGTTGGGCACAATGGGGGTCACAAGGCGGCGTTGCGCGCTATGATTTGAATTCTGGAACGTGGCTATCCGATTGGAATCAAGGCGGCCAGGGTGGATTACCGCACGACAACCCGGTTGCCATCGCGTGCGACGAAGCATACGACATCGTCTACATTGGATTTGAACAAGACGATGGTTCAATCGCCCGCTATGATTACGTCAATCTACGCTTTTTGGCCGAAATCGACGAAGATGACAATACCGTCAGTGAACCAATTTTCCCCGGCGCTATGTACCATTTCGGCGGAGGTCTCCTTGTGGGTCACTACAACGGTGGTGGCATTACATTCGTTGGCACAACCGGACAAATCATCACCAGTATAATTCCATTCTCCCAGGGAGATGAAGCGACTAGTATTGCGCATGTTCCTGGCGGCCAAGTGTATGAGTTCGCCATAGGTCGTGCGGGTGGCTCCAGCGGATACAACCGTGTCGACAATCTCGACGCCAACGGCCTCTTCCCCGGTGCATGGGGTAACCTAGCCACACTATCGACAGGACGCCTAGCCGAGTTCACAGGTAACGCAACACACATCTGGGCTGCACCGATTGATGATTACTACTCCACATACGGTTCAGCCATCTTGGAGGGTGTTTACCAAGCCAATGGAAGCATCGAATGGACCCGCGCTTGGAATCTGAATTCGATGTTGGTCAATGAACTGACACTCGATGGCGACACCCTTTGGATTACGACAACCGGCCTCGGATTGCATCAAATCAATTTGACGACGGGTCGTTACACGTTCACAGGATTCCCATTACATGGTCAGATGGATGGCATGGCTTGGTACGGCAACGAACTAGTTGTCGGACTCATGGGCACACCTTCCACCGCAACCGGTGTGCAGAGATTTGACACGTCCACTGGACAATGGGGCGCTGGACGTATCTCCGCTGGATTACCCAGCAATTTCGTTCGAGACTTTGAGAAGATTGGCGACCTCGTTTACATCGCAACCCTTGCGGGCATTGGCGTGTGGAATCTTTCCGCAGATGACTGGGAGGATCCGATGACGACCGCGGACGGACTTCCAACACCATTCATCAATCACCTCGATTCTGATTCTGGCGTACTCATCATGGGCACACCTTCAGGCATCCTTACCTATGATCCAATTTCAGATAGTTTGTCAACACCATTTGGTCGAAGCCAAGGATTGGTTGGAGATTCAGTTGCAGGCATTGCAGCTGCGTATTCCACTACGGGTGCACTTACGATGTTTATCAGTCACGATGGACAAGGTGCGACTCGCCCTGGGTTCAGCGAAGTCTCAGTTACAGCCACCACCACGACAACCCCAACTGGAACGAGCACCAGTCTGTCATTGGGTGTATTGGATACAACACTCATCGACGTTCTTCCAAGCAATGTCATCACTGCTCTGGCCGATGATTGGTGGGGGGTACACATCGCAACCGATGAAGGACCAATGATGCACTGGAATGGGGCGACAGGAGAGATGGAGCAGGGAGCCTCTCGCGCATCATTCGCCGATTGGCCAATCCATCAGATGTCTAGCGATGGGCATAATATTCTCGCAGTATCCAATTTCGGTGTTGACCGAATCAGTACATCCAGTCCAATGCATCCGGCGACTCGATTGACAACATATGGCAACCTTGTCAGTTCGGTCATCACACAGAGCGGCCTCTATGTCGTCGGCGCTGACGGCCTCCATATATGGGGCCAATCACCAGCCTTCGTCGAGAAGGATCGCGATTCAATTCTAAGAGCCGAACCTCTGATGATTAATTTCGGGGGTAACGCCTTTGACGTTACAGACGAGGCTCGTCCAGGCAACCAGATTGTTCTAGTGGATGCAAGCAATCCTGTGACACTTCCAGAATTTGGAACAGCCGGCCCTGCCAATATTCCGATGACTCAGGATATGCTGACAATCTCAAGTCCTGTCGCCGGTGCGGCGACATGGGTGTCGAGCACCCGTCTGAATTACACAGGCACATGGGATCTCGCCGAACTCAATCCCAATCTGCAAACCATCGTTCAGACTTCGATTGAGAACAGCGTACTGACAATCAATGGACGCAGTTTACACATTCAACTTCAGAGTCCGCAAAATGGTTCACTCGAGGTACGCATCACGTACGATTGGGTCCGCATCGAATCGCCATCCGAGATGATCGATTTGTTTGATCGACCTAACGACGGCGGTGGTATTCTCACTGCCCAGTGGACAGTGACTCAGGATCATACATTCGCCGCCTATCGAATCTATCTGCGCCAAGATAGTAATTGGACCACACCACCCACATCTGCAGATTTGCTTGATGATACTTGGGACGCCCGACTACCAGATTGGACGCGAGTCTCCACCGAACTCAATTCGCACAACGGTCAACCATTGGTTGATGGCACACCCTATTGGGCCGTGATTGTAATCGAATATCCCGATGGTAGCATTGGCGAGCCTAGCACACCCATTGGCCCCGCAACACCGACCGATGAGGTCCCTGCACCACCAGAATGGGCCGATGGTGGACCTGTTCCCTACGAAGAGGGTGGCCAGGATGGAGATTTGTTCCTCGAATGGGCACCTTGCACTGAATTGGATGCAAGTGTGACGCGCTTCTGGCCATCACACCAACCGATTAATGGGAACCCGATTGGCCTGCCGCGCAGTTTTGAACTTGCACACGATGCAGGCAATAACACCACCATCAGTCCACCGAATGGTGCAGGCCATCCATTCTGGGTCGCCTTCACTTGTGTGGATGAGAGCGGTCAGCACGATCCCGAGAATGCGACCATCATCGGACCTATCGTGCCGACTGGTGGAATCGATGATGGAACCGCCCCACTCCCAATAGAGAATATTGACGCATGGGACACACCTGATGACGAAGGCGGACGAATCAATGTAAGTTGGACCATCAATTTGGAAGAGGATTGTTCGTGGTACACCATCTTTGCAACGCCGGTCGTATCCGATACACCGCCAGAATGGGCTGACGATGCTGATATCGCTCGAATCGTCGTACCCTGCTCATTCAGAAATTCAGATATCACAACACTGGAGGTCATTATCGACGA
>JASMFB010000044.1 GCA_030751995.1 Candidatus Thalassarchaeaceae archaeon | reverse complement strand
TTGCCGGGTAATCCCCAATCAGAACACCTTGTGTGTAGCCACTTACCAAGCGGATCTCGCTGCGGCATTCATTGCACTTGATGCAACCATCCATCTGGCCAGTGCAGCCGGGGCCCGTTCTATGCCATTTGCAGATTTCTTTGAACTCGATGGGATGACGCGTAATGTGCTCAAACCCGGAGAACTTGTGACCCACGTCACACTCCCTGATGATGCAATGAATTGGCAAGGTGCCTATCAGAAATTGCGACTTCGCGAAACATGGGATTTCCCTGAGGCGGGTGTTGCCGCAGCATGGAAAATCGAAGGTGGCAAACTGTCCGACCTCCGTGTTGCGACAACTGGGTGCGAGAGTATCCCTGGTGATCACAGTGACCTTGCGAATGATGCGCTTGTTGAATGGGTCGGCAAGGAGAGCGTGCGTGCTTTGGCAGAGGATATTCGAAAGGCGGTCAAACCAGTGAGCAATACCTACTTCCCACCTTCTTACAGACGCAAGATGCTGCGAGTTCTGGCCCGTAGGGCGATGGCGCCCCTTGAGGACATGTGAGGGTGAGATTCATGCGATATGGTCTACAGGTAACTGTGATGGAAAGGCAAAGAATGGGTGCCGCACTGTGTGTAATTACACTTCTTGCATTCATGCCCATCCCCGTTTCTGCACAGGATGCGCCCATTGGCTGGGAGATGGGGCTTGTCTACGAAGGAGGTGCCTCTGAAGATGATCCATTTACATTGGGTGAATCTGAAACCTCCATTCGATTCTGGATTCGCAATGACAATGTAGCAGGTGATATCGAAATTTCCCTAGAATACGACACGTCCTCGGATGGAGCAATCAATGGGGAAGAAAGTGTCACGGTGGGCAGTGGTACCAATGATACGTTCACAATTCAATTGACTGGAATTGATGTGTGGAATATTGCCGCAGGAACAATGTACGACTTTGAGATTGATGGGGAATTGGTATCGTATATGGGGGCACCTGTTGTTGCCCCAATCTCTAGTCAGAGCGCGGATGGGGATGCGATTGTCCCAGAGTTACACCGCTGGGATGTGGACATCGATGACATCGGCCATCCCGTGAATGCAGGCACTGAATTCAATCTTCATCTGGATATCAAAAACGCAGGAAATACTGCCGATTCGATTAGTACGTTCTCCTTGGAAGACGATTGCCCGGTTCTGACGGCTGATGACGGGCCCCTTGACGAGGTGAAGGGGCAACTGACACAGCCGGGAATCATCAACGAAGTGACATTGATATTCGATGCATCTTCGACCCACCCAACTCGAATGTGTGAAATCGAAATTACAGTTCGATCTGCAGGTGTCGCAAATGGTGGCCTCGGGGATTCAATGAACAATGCGGAAATTGATATCGAAATTGAAGCCCGACCGGTTGGAGCTCAGCAAGATCAAGATGATGCAAGTACGGATGACGATGACGGGCCGCAGAATCAGGATCAAGTCACCTCTGACAACTTCCTGATGTTCCCGACACTAGTCACTCCAATGGCTATTCTTTGGGCGGCTCTCATGCGGGCGCGCGAGGAATGACTTGTTTCGGGCGAATTTCGCACACTTTGATGAGAGCCCTTTACACAATGATACGGAAGGGGTCGACTTGAAACTCCTTGAGAATTGCTATTTTGACCTTACTCGGCTTGCAGCAACCTATATTTGCACAATGTGATTGCCGAAGGCGTTGGTATAGTGGAGCCTTGGCTTCATCGAATACAAAGGTGAGGAATGACAGTGGAAGAAGACCAAGGTGAGCGCAGCCGATTCGGCCTCTACATCGCTTCATCTCTGGTCATAATTCTCCTCTTGACTCTGGCCCTTCCAATGGTGTTCTCAGCCAACAAGCAAACGGCATATTCTGCCTATGTGTTCGAATCTGCTGAAGATGAGAATATGCGCCTCGCTCAACTCAATCTAATGGCAGATACCCTTGGAGAGACAGGAGACGATTACACCATCGCCAATACGATGTCGACGCCAATGCTGGTCAATGATTGGCAGAACCCTCACAGAACAATGCTGACCATCATCGCTCCCGAGAAGCCAATCGATGAAACTGAGGCGAACAAGATTTACGAATTCGTCACCGAGCGTGGTGGTAAAGTCATCATCGCAGCAGACAACACCAACGCAAATCGTGTCGCCGCCAAATTTGGCGTTACCTACTTCGACGACCCCATGTATGACATCGATCATTACTGGGATGAATACGATGTCGAAGGCGATGCTAATCCACCGAATGCGAAGAACGTGTGGAGTCTAGCCTCAATTGAGCAATCT
The DNA here is from genome assembly GCA_030751995.1 of Candidatus Thalassarchaeaceae archaeon. Classification (GTDB taxonomy): domain Archaea; phylum Thermoplasmatota; class Poseidoniia; order Poseidoniales; family Thalassarchaeaceae; genus MGIIb-P. Next base: position 10,858 of record JASMFB010000044.1, on the reverse strand, counting down.
CTGACCGACCCAGATGGTGACGGAGTTGGTGTGATGTCTGAATTTGGACAAGACAGAGGGTGCGAGGCATCTCAACTCACGCAGCATCTCTACACCGAATGTAGAATGCCTTTGATGTTCCGTGAGCCAACTGGAATCAAGGTTGAAGATCATTGTCAGAACTCAGAATACGCATGTGAAGTGAAGGTACTCGCCCAGGCAAGTGTCTCGGCATTCATCGATGTGGCTGGCGATGGCGACAGTGGGAATACACTGAACCCTGCACCCGGTGATCTTGCACTAATCGTGAGAATAGACTTCCCCGGTATTGTAGCACAGGATTACAAGAAGGACAACTCGGGTTCTCTCTCTGACATCGATGTGACGGGGTCAATCCTGTTCGTCTCTGACCAGACTGCCTTCAGTAATCGCCTCTGGGACTTTAGCGAAGCATCAGCCACTGGAATGCGCAATGAGTGCGATGTTGCAGATTCGTCCTGCTGGCAAGGAAGGCTCACAGGCAACACCCTGTGGGATGGTAACAAGCACTACTTCCGCGCGGTCATTTACTCAATGATGGAGTTCGACAATCAGCAATTGTCCAATACCGTCAAACTCTCACACTCTAACTTCCATATCGTCTTCGATGAGAGTCGCCACGTTACCGGTGTCCTCAGTGCACCATTCACCGATGCAATGGCCACAATCGTGTTGCTAACCAGTGACGCATTCCTGAAGTGGCTCATAATTCTCAATATCCTGCTCCTGCTTCTGGTAGCCATCATGGTCGTTCCAGAGAAACCCAACTGGCGACATGTCTTCGATTTGACCAGATTCAGAGAACGTCCAGAAAAACTAGATCCTGCTACATATCGCCAACGTGTTCGAGAATCGCTGATGTCGAAAGTAAGAATTTTCTACGATATAACACGAGATGAAATGGCCCTCAAACCGCCTGCTGAAGTGCAGACTATGATTGGCAATCCTCGTCTTGTAGAATTGGCTTACAGCCAGAACAGAACCTATTCCCCCCAGGAGTTGCGAGAGCTTCTCCAAACGATCCGTCGATGGGGGAAGAAGCAATGATGAGAATCATATGAAAAAAGGAGAGTGAAGAGAAATGCAAGCACCACCGCCACCAGGCGGAGCACCCGTAGCCCCGGCCGCACCTGCGGCCCCTGCGCCGGCACCAGCCCCAGCCCCAGCCCCAGCCCCTGCACCCGCACCCGCACCAGCACCTGCGGTTGCTGCACCGGCACCGGCACCGGCTCCGGCTCCTGCCGCCCCGCAGACCCCGAGACACCAGAGCACCCCTGAAGTTCGCGAGAGACTCGCGGCTGTAGGCGCAATCGGACAAGCGATTGGCGCTGAGGTTGCCAAGGTGATTATCGGTAAGCAACACGTGATTGACAACGTGATGGTCGATATTCTGAGCAACGGCAACCTGCTGTTCGAGGATTATCCTGGACTAGCGAAGACTTTGATGACGAATACGTTCGCCGATGCACTCGGTTGTGATTTCAAGCGTGTTCAGTTCACACCTGACTTGCTGCCAGCTGACATCACAGGAACGAACATCTATGATGCAAAGAAGGGCGAATTTACATTCAAGCCCGGACCAATCTTCTGCAATCTACTGTTGTCTGACGAGATTAACCGAGCCCCACCCAAGACACAGGCTGCTCTGCTTGAAGCTATGCAAGAGAAGCAGGTGACAATTGGTACGGTGACGCACAAGTTGCCAAGCCCGTTCTTGACCATGGCGACCCAGAACCCGGTTGAGCAGGAGGGTACCTACCCACTGCCTGAAGCCCAGTTGGATCGATTCATGATGAAGATGAGTGTCGGTTATCCCGACCGAGCGGATGAAGACGAAATTCTCGCCCGACGTATCGCCCGTAAGAAGGACGCCGTTGACGTGGAAGTCATCACTGACCCCGCTCGAGTTGTAGCCATGCAGCAAGCCATCGAAGACGTTTACGTCGACCCGGCTGTTCGCATGTACATGGTTGAAATTGTCGCGCGCACCCGCGAGGACCCCCGTGTTCTCGTCGGTTCCTCGCCACGTGGTTCACAGGCTCTGCTCAAGACAGGGCGTGCTGCAGCTGCAATGCGCGGTCGTGACTTCGTAACCCCTGACGATGTGAAGGCAGTGGCACCGCTTGCGGTCAGCCACCGTCTCATCCTCAAGCCTGAGCACCAGATCAAGGGTCTGGAAGCGCAAGAGGTAGTCGAGGCAATTCTACGAGAAGTTCCAGTACCCACGGTCTGATTGAAAAATGGACCGTTTCGCGTGAGGAAGGAGGAGTTAACCAATGGCATGGAGTCGTAAGTCGGCAATGTTCGCGAGTCTCGCGACAGCGTTGTACTTGCTAGGTCTCGTTCTGCGTAATTCGCAGCTTGTGACCGTTGCTGTGGTTTTCCTATCGTTCCTTACATGGGCTGCTCTGCGTGCAGCGCACGCAGATGTTGCGGCGACCGGTCGGCGACTCGATGAAGAAGAGGATTCTGAGGAGGCTCCGACGCTAGCATCGCTTTCAGCGATGCGAAAAATATCCGCGGCACGCATCTTCGAGGACGGCGAGATCCAAGTGACACTTCGCCTACAGAACCACTCTCCACTCTCCAAGATTCTGGAAGTGAAGGATACCGTCCCCGAAGTCATGCGCATCAAGGAAGGCGCCAACTACATCCTCATGGAACTCGGCCCTCGTCGAGAGACGCTCATCGAATACGCCGTGGAGTGTCCACTACGTGGATTCTACACTCTAGGTCCAGTCAGCATCCGTGTGCAAGACCCATTCGGTCTGTTCCACAAGGAGAAGGAAATTCACGTCTACGATGACTTCCTTGTTTTCCCCAAGACGGAGGATCTCAAAGAAGCATTTGTCAAGAGTCGGGTGCCAAAGATTTTCACAGGTGCAGTCAACATCCGACAGCCTGGCGAAGGTTCGAATTTCTACAACCTACGTGAATACATTCCTGGCGACCCCATGCGTAAGGTCAACTGGAAGGCATATGCACGATCCGGGAAGATGATGGTCAACGAATTTGAACGGGACGCTGTCAGCGATATCATTCTGATTGTAGACAGTCGTTCAATCGCTGAAACTGGACCGGTGAGCCGCAATTCGTTGGTCTATAGTACCAGAGCTGCCGCCAGTTTAGCACAATACTTCCTGAGTCGACGTGACTCAGTTGGTCTGGTCATCTATGGTAGTGACATCAACAGTGTAGATCGAGACACCGGCAAGAAGCAACTGTATGTTCTGCTGACCAAACTAGCAGGGGCAGCCGCTAAGGGCAACACCCCCCTACAGGTTGTCACAAACCGAATCATGCCACATATCAACAAAGGGAGCCCAATCATCATCCTGAGTCCACTTGAAGGGGACCCGACGTTGATCAATGCAGTTCGGGACTTCCGTGCTAGAGAATTCGATGTGACTGTACTCAGTCCATCCAGTCTTGAGTTTGAGTTTGATGCCAAGCGCCTCGACAGAACTGGTTACGAAGTGATGAAGACAGAACGGGATATTTTGATGACGGAACTCCGAGGACTTGGGGCATTCGTCATGGATTGGGAGCCAGATATGCTGCTCTCAACAGCACTTGCAGGCGCAAGAGGATTCTGAGGTGAAGAAATGGTTGCAGGAAAATCCGCAGATACCGCCCACCTGTATGAGGGGAAGGTTGCGCGTGCCGCTGCGCCTTCTCGAAAGAAACTCGCTGGCAAAATGAAAGCCGGCGGTGCGGAAGTGCCTGATGATGCAGTTCCCAAAGTTCACATTCCTACCTTTGTCGAGAGTCTCTTTGGTGGCCCATTGGTCCCCAAGATGAAGTTCTTGCCAGCAGATCGAATGGTGCAAACTCTCCAACTAATCGGTGGTGGATTGATGATGTTACTCGCAGTGCTAACCTATCTGGTCACCCCGGCCGATGGTACGTTCTGGAATGGATTCGCCCTCTGGATGGGATTCGACGCATTGGGTCAGATTCTGCACCTGTTGATTGTCATCGCTGCACTTGGAGCGGGATTCTTCGGTATTTTCCGTCGGGATGCCCGCGGCTTGCTAATCTCCTATGTCTTGTTCATCGTCATCTCATTGCGATTTGCGGCATCCAAAGACACCTTCGACACAGGGATACTCGCCGAAGTGGGTGAGTTCTGGACCAAGCAACTTATTGTTCTATACGCAGTATCATTGGTCATGTACATGGAAGTGACGAATGGAATCATTCGATTCTCAATGCTTGACACCAGTATCCGTACTGGAGAAGTGTACGTGATGAACGTCAAGAAGGTGTTGAGTCGATATCATATCAGTCTCGTTGTGACGCCAATTATTGCTGCTTTTGTTGCGTCATGTACTCTGTTGATCAATGTCATCATCCCATGGTTCTTTGAATTCTTTGACAAGGAAACATCCGTCCGACTATCACAATCTGTTGAGTTGACCAGTGTCTATGGTGTGGCCCTTGGCACGATGTTTGTCTTCATACTAGTCGCAGCATTGTTTGCTGCAAACATCCCATTGCGAGTACAGCAGTGGAGAGAAGCCGCCGACGATTGATTGTCTACTGAGTCAGTAGATCTAGTGCGGTGCAGAGTGATTGAATTGATTGCTCTGTCTGATTGGCAGGAACCGTCGCGTGGATAGCGTGGTCACGCGGTTCTTCATCACTGAACTGTAATTGAATATCCGACTCAATGGCAAATGATTCGATTTGATCGCGAATGGACGAATCCTCGCCAATCCCCTCGCCGACAAAGCACAATATTGAGAGCGGTTCACCCAATTCGGGCGTCGGTAGGCTGGGTTTCTCCGATAGAATTCGCTTGGCACGTGCAGCCATTCTACTGGACACCAGAAGACGCACACGGCCCGGCTGAGCTCGAATGCTGGCCACACGAATCCGAGCACGCCCCAATGCAGACATTGCATCGCTCACGCTTTCAGCCAGTGATAATGCGCTTGAAAGTGACCATGACAAGGAGATTAGATGGGGCAGGCATCCCACAGCGCGAACAGCAGGAGTTTCCAATCGAATCGAGGGGCCAATGATGGTTCCATCGACCTCTGGACTGTGGAGAGGACGGAGATAGAGGGGGATACCTGGTTCCCTCAGGGGTTCGACGGCTGAAGGATGAAGCATGGGTTCGCTGAACAGGGCAAATTCTGCAGCCTCGGTATAGGATAGATTCGACAGGTTTCTCGCAGGTAGTGTCCAACGTGGAGATAGTGTAAGGACGCCTGCTACATCACGCCAGATGGTGACACTTGAGGCATCGAGTGCTGCCGCAACGGCGGTAGCCGTCAAATCTGAGCCACCTCGACCCAATAGGGCGTATCCATCTTGAGTCACGCCATACCACCCAGTGATGACTGGGACAGCTCCTGCTGGAATCTCTAGGAGTTGTTTGGTTTGGTTCGCGTCAATTCGAGCATCCTCGCCCCGGCCAATCAGCCGGATTCCTGTCTCTTCAGACCATGCCGGAACGGAGGGGATGCCTCTCGCATCCAATGCAGCTGCAATAGCGATACTGGAAAGGCGTTCACCACAAGCAAGCGCGTCCGCACGTACTTCGATATCTGGTTCACGGTAATGTGAATCAAGTGAATCGGCTAAGTGGTGCAGAGTTTCAGCAAATCGTACCGCCCAAGGTGATGATGCAACCTCTGGAACTCTCTCGATGTGTTCCAATTCAATCGATGCGGTGAAGGCTGAATTTGAAGGAGATGATCGATAATCAATCTGTTCGATGAGGCGATCTGTGATGCCACTGAATGCAGAGACAACAACAACTGCACGTCCTTCAGAGCTACGGATTCGTTCAACAACAGCATCGATATCCTCAATTGCGGAAAGACAAGAACCACCAAATTTGTGGATGTGAATATTCAACTCCACCCCTCCCTCAATTGCAACAAATCGGCAATGATGATGCGGCAGACGGCTTCGACCACAGGGGTGGCTCGAGGTGCGATGACAGGGTCGTGACGACCTCCAATTTGCAATTCTCTCATCTCCCCAGAAGGAAGATGCAATGTCATCTGCGGAATCGAAATGGAGCTTGGAGGCTTGAAATGTACGCGGACCCTCAATGGTGCCCCTGTGGACATCCCGCCCAGTGCACCATCTGCATCTTCACCGATTGGAATCTGCTCTGGGCCCCATGCATCATTGTGTTCGGAACCGTGCATTGTCACTGCCTCGCGACCTCGGCCGAATTCAACTCCGCGGGCACCTGGTATGGCCATCAGACCTCTAGCGAGTGCAGGCTCAAGTCCCTCGAACCATGGTTCGCCGACCCCCAATGGCAAATTGGATACCATCGCCTCAACGCTAGACCCGATGCTATCACCTGACTTGCGAAGAGATTGAACTAGTTTGATCATCAGTTCTGCCGCCCCAACATCATTACAGTTCAGAATCGAACAAGCCTCACCTTCGCCGGGTTTGCTCACAAATTGAGCGGTGATTGGGCCAATCTGGCTACAATGAGCAGTGACTTTGACATCACCGAGCGCCTCACGAATCAAAGAACCGGCAGCCACCAATCCGAGGGTTAAACGTCCCGAATTAGTCCCACCTCCTCGTAGATCTGCTGCCCCTCCAGTTCTCGTGGATTCAGGCAAATCAGCATGACCGGGGCGTGGCTGGTCGGGAAGAAATCCGTAATCTCTTGGTTTGGCGTCCTGATTGCGAACAAGCAAAAGAATCGGGTAACCCGTTGTCTGACCTTCGTAGACACCTGAGAGAATTTCACAATGATCAGGCTCTGTTCTTGAAGAAAGGAGTCGACGTCCTGGTCGACGTCTTTCTAAATCTTCAATCAAGGTTTCAACATCAATGGATAGACCAGGAGGTACACCCTCTAACAGGGCACCCACTGCAGCTCCATGGCTCTCCCCGAAGAGTGTGACCCGCACAGAATCGCCCAGACTCATACCCATCGCTGCACCCTCCGGGTGCAGCGCGAGAACGACTTACCCCTTATGCCTCACTCGTACGGAAGGTGGTTTCAATCAGTTCCCAATCACGAGGTTCAATTGTTTGCTTGACACGACGAATGGATGATTGTTGAGCTACAGGAAGAATCAGGACGATTGCTGGGCCGGACCCTGAGATGGTTGAAACACGACACCCTAGGATACTCATGTCACCACAGGCCTTGCGTCCCGGTGCATCGCCCAGTGCAGCAGCTACAGCACGTCCATTCTGAATCATTGCATTGAAAATCTTCTCTTGTTCAACGGCGGTGATTGCCTGCTGGAATTGACTAGCGTGCATCTGAAATCGCTCAGGTTCGGGTTCAATTATCCGGGGGCCCCGGTCTAGAATGAGGATTGTCCAATCTTGAGATTCTTCAATCTGACCTTCCATCAAGACGCCTTCAGCGGCCGGTACGTTGGGATCAACGACCTTCCAACCTGGCTCGACAGCAGACCAAGAATCGTCAACAGAACCTGTGAATGAACACGCGCAGGCCAGTTGGGCATCGGCTGCGATATCAACAATCTGGTAGTTCTCCAATTCTGTCTCAGTTGCGTCACACAATGCCCGGATACAAGCGACGGACAATGCCGCACTAGATTTCAATCCACGGCCTATGGGGATGTCAGATCGAACCGCCCAATGCAACTCTTCTGAATCGGGGAGAGGATGTCCAGCCCCAGTCCAAGTTTCGACTACGGCTGGAATCAGGCCATGGGTATCTTTGGGTTCTTTCTTGACAGGGGAATCTCGCAACTGAACTCGGGTGGAAAGTGAGATGCTCGCAGTTGCCCCATATCCAGCACCAAGAGCATGGAGGATGCTAATCCCCCCGTGACCTTCACCCCGACCTAGAACCGCCATTCAACCCTCTCCTTATCGCTCCTCGGCCACCGACAGGACGGTTTGGCCGATATGCCTAGCGCTTGCTCCGATACGGGCGAGTAATAAATCCCCCACGGTGATTGAGGTGACAGAAGGCATCTCTCCTAAGGGAGAGATGAGGCGAACGGTCTCCGCCTGTTGCAGGAATGTCTGTCCAACGATTCCACTCTCGGGGTGGTTGAAACGAACGAGGAGGAAGGGGCGTGATTCAATTTTCATGCGACCGATGACTGCACTACGAACTATGCCAGAAGAATTGCAAATTGATACCGAATCTCCCGCCTTCAATTCACTGAGATATTTTGTTGAATCATCGTCCATCAAAACGTAGGAATGTATCGCCCCGGCGTTGACGCGGAATGGGCGTGGTGGCACGAATTCACTCTCCAAAGTCTCACCATGAACTAGAGCCAGAGCATTGGCTGATGAACCTATTAGAAGGCCTTCGCCGACTTCTAGAATGGAGGTCAAATCAACACAGACACGATCGCCGATTCCACCATCTTCAATCGCGATAATCTCGACTGGGACGATACTGGAATCATCAATTGCAATCTCATTGCCATCACTTTGAATCGCAAGGCGTTCGGCAGCAATCATCTGGGCATCTGCCCAAATCTCAGCATTGTCCGCAGGCAACAGCAAACCATCAACACCAGTTTCAAGTGCGAAAGCGGCACCTCGAATCGCTTGCAGTGTATCGATTCTAGCAACCAAATTTGTCCCTGTTCCCTGTGCAGCTGCAACGATGTTCTCCAGCGGAATCATCTGCCAATCGCCAGTGGTCAAAACAATCCAAGATACGAGGCCAATCATCGATCTGGCAGTATCTTGACCTTCTGCATCACTGATGTCGAGGTGGACACCGACTGGATTCGTCGATGTATCAAGAATGCGGCCATCGTTACAAGCGAATAATACTGAATCGGTCCAATCCGGAATGTCATCACCAGCGGCGAGGAGAACACAATCGGCCGGGTGCGGTTGAAGGATACCGCCATTCCCGCTCGCTGCATCTAACCACAATTCCATTTTATCACCTCATTCGTCATGAACAATCTCTCTCAGGGCACGAATACAAGCGGCCGGATCTTTGGCACCAAACACCTGACGACCCATACAAACGCCCGCCCCACCGGCCGACATTGCGTATCGTACTATTTCCAATGTTTCGGAGAAATCCCCATCTTTGGGCCCCCCAGCAATCAAAACGGGGATGGGGACGGCATTGCAGACCTTGCGGAAACTTTCAGCATTACCAGTCCACGGAACCTTCACTGCATGACATCCCATCTCATAGGCGATTCGAGCCGCGTGTGCTACGCCACCAGTGATGTCGTTTGGCAATGCGACGAGATTTGGGCCACGTGGGTAAACCATCCCAAGCACTGGGATGCCAAGTTCATGCGCTTCAGTGGTCAATTCACCCATGTCTAGAATCATCTCGGGTTCATTTTCATCTCCAAGATTGATTTGTCCCGAAACACCCATGGCGCCTCGAGAAAGAGCTTCTGCAGCACTTGCAATCTTGACCTTGGACTGAGAATTCTCGCCACCATGGGCTGTCGATGCTGAGACATGACAGACAAAGCCATTCCATCCAGTTCGACTCGATTGATGGCTGACGACACCTTTCTGACAAACGATGGCATCAGCGCCTCCTGTGATGATAGAATCAATGACTGAATCCATGCGATCTAAGCCATCCTCGGGATAGCCAGAGAGTCCGTGGTCCATCGGAATCCAGATGCCACGCCCCTTGGGAAGAAGCCGTTCGAGGCGTTCTGCAAGGCTACCGCTCATGGCCGACCCCAATACTTCCTGCATTTCAGCGTTTGTCGACCCGTAGGGTCGACCTAAATGTCCAAATCAACGATGACTGGGGCATGGTCACTGACGACCAGTCCTCCTTCCCTCATCACTGAGGCTCGCTGCAACAATGGCGCACCGGCAGCATTGGCGAGAACGTAATCAATACGCCATCCACGATCTTTTTCTCGAGCTTGACCACGATTCGACCACCATGAGTACGGACCTTTTCCAGGACCAACGCCCATCCGAAGTAAATCGTTCCAACCAGACGCCAACAAGCGATCAAACCATTCTCGTTCTTGTGGCAAAAATCCACTCATATTTTTGTTGCCCACTGGATTCCAAATGTCATCTTCTGTGTGTGCAATATTGAGGTCGCCACAAAGGAACACGGGTTCATCCAATTTCGTGAATGGACGGGCCCATTCAAGCAGGTCTTCCATCCACTGCTCCTTCCAGATTTGACGTTCAATCTTGTTGGACCCACTGGGTAGGTAACAATTGAGACAATGCACACCATTGTGATAGGTGTGAAGCATGCGACCTTCGATGTCATCAGGATCAAGACTTGTGTCCGTCCCCCTACCCATTTCAGTGAATGATTCCTTGGACCAAGTCGCCACACCAGAGTAGCCTTTCTTCTCAGCTGGATGCATGAGTGTGTGCGGCATGCTGGGAGACCAATCCTTGGGGAGTTGCTCAGGTAGTGCTCGAGTTTCCTGCAACAATAGAATGTCAGGATTGATTCGCTCGACGAAGTCGTCCAAACCCTTGCGAATGGCGGCACGAATCCCATTCAAATTCCAAGTGACCAAACGCATACAAACACCTCACTGAGATAGATCTTTGACCTTCTCGACGAGATCCATTTTCTTGATTCTCCACATACCGAAAGGTGTCATGGATATTGAGATGAATACCACGATTCCGATGAGGATGAAAATGGAATCATTGGAAGGTGCGACTGTGAAATATGCCGTCCAAGTGATGAATTTAGACATTAAAAATTTCGTACCCATTACGGAGAAAATACATCCCAAAACTCCACCGATTAGCCCGATGGCAAGATGTTCGCCAAAGAGCATTGTACCCAAACGGTTGTTGGATGCACCCAGCACTCTGAGTGTTGCCAATTCGCGATCACGTTCTGCCAGATTCATGACCAGCGTATTGAACAGAACTG